>NZ_JBSFHY010000042.1:0-94475 GCF_053597295.1 Streptomyces sp. NPDC001450 | reverse complement strand
GACGCCGAGGCCGCGGCCGGCCGGGCCCGCTCCGAGGCCGACGCCGCCACCCAGGCGGCCGCCGACGCGGACGCCGCCGCCACCCGCGCCGAGGCGGCCGCCAAACGCGCCCGCTCCGACGCCGACGCCGCCCAGGCCGACAAGCTCAAGGCCGACGCCGCGGTGAAGACGGCGACCAGCGCCGTCGCCGACGCCATCAAGGCCTCCCAGGACGCCTCCGCCGAGGCCAAGACGGCGGTCAAGCTCGCCGACGAGGCCGAACAGCACGCCAAGGACGCCAAGACCCAGGCCGACGCCGCGAACAAGGAAGCCGGCAACGCCCTCGCGGCCGCCGCGAAGGCCGCCGGCTACGCCCACGTCACCGCCCAGGCGGCCGTCGACGCCGGCAAGGCGGCGGAGCAGGTGGCCAACCCGGCCAACGACGCGATCCAGCTGGGCTCCGCTTATGTCGACACCGACTCAGCCGCCGGCCTGGTCGTGCTGACCGGGCAGGCGTCGAAGTCCATCGCCGAGCAGCAGCAGGCCGTCGCCGACGCCCACGCCAAGAACGCGGCAGCCGAGGCCGCGGCCGCCAAGAACATCGCCGACCAGGCCAAGGGCGACGCCAAGGAGGCCTACCAGCACGCGGCCAACGCCGCCCAGTACGCCGCCGACGCCCGCACCTACTCCAAGGACGCCCTCGGCTACGCCGCCGACGCCGCCAAGGCCGCAGCGGCAGCCTCAGCGTCCCTGGCCCGCACCATCGACTACGACCAGCAGGCCGCCGACGACGCCGCAGCCGCCGACAAGGCCGCCGGCAACGCCGAGGGCTACGCCAAGGACGCCCGCGACTCGGCGGACGCGGCGGAACTCGACGCGGCCGCGGCCCGCTCGGCAGCCTCCCAGGCCGAACAGGACGCCAAGGACGCCCGCGCCGCCGCCAACCGCGCCGACGCAGCCGCCACCGAAGCCGAACAGGCCGCCAAGGACGCCGCCAAGTACGCCAAGGAGGCACAGGACGCCGCCGACAGAGCGGAAAGGGCGGAGGCCAACAAGGAGGCGTCCAAGGGGTCCGGTACGGGCATTCCCGGTGTGTTCGCCGTCCCGGACGAGTCCACCGTCGAGATCGTCAGCTCCAAGCAGATCGGCACCTGCCCGCCGATGCCGCAAGCGGCCTTCAGCGGCTGCGACGCGGAGTACGACCTGGTCGTCACCTACGAGGCCGACTTCTACCTCTGCACCGACGACCAGGCCCAGGCCACCGAGGACGGTTGCCCGAAGCCGGCGTGGCAGTTCCTTCAGCGGTCGACGCTGAAGAACGTCAAGATCGACGGCTGGACCCACAAGTTCTCCGGCAAGGACATCGTCCAAGCCGGATGGCAGAGCCTCTTCGGTGATACAGCCGGAGCGATCCTGTTCCACGTCTTCGCCGCAGACCTGATGGACTGCTGGCACGGCGACAAGAAGGCCTGCGCCTGGAGCATCGCCACGTACGTCCCGGTCGAAGGCGTGCTCGGCCCGATCGCGCGTGCCGTCAAGGCACTCGACGCCTCCGCCAGGACCGGAATCGGTTACCTGGACGCCTGGAAGGCGCTGCACGCCCTCCCCCTGTCCAAGGAGGCCATGGCCGGGATCACGGCAAAAGTCAGCAAGGCGCTTACCAAAGCGTGCGAGCGTAACAGCTTCCCCGGCACCACACGCGTGCTGATGGCCGACGGAACGACCAAGCAGATCGAGGACGTCCGGATCTACGACGCCGTTCTCGCCACCGATCCCGAAAGCGGCCGCACCGAAGGCCACACCGTCGCCCGCACCATCTACACACCGGACGACACCGAGTTCGCCGACATCACGATCGACGCCGGCGACGCACTGATCACCGCCACCCAGCACCACCCCTTCTGGTCGCCCAGCGCCAGCCGCTGGATCGACGCAGGCGACCTCAAGCCCGGCCAGACCCTGCGCACCAGCAGCGGCAAGGCCGTCACCGTGGTCGGCGTCCACCGCTACCACCGGCTTCACTCGGCCTACAACCTCACCGTCGACCAGCTCCACACGTACTATGTACTCGCTGGTTCCACGCCGGTGCTTGTGCACAACACCGGCCCTGCCTGTGGTCTGGGCGGCTTCAAGGTCGGCGTTACCGCCGATGAGATCACCGAGATCAACCGTTGGTTCGGCGGCGAAACGCTCTTGAGCGGATCCCCCGAGAACATGCTGGTCAACGCGAGTCGCTACAACAGCTTCTGGGAGAAGTCCGCGGTCGTGATCCGCGACATCGCGGGAAGCCACATGTTCAATAACGGGAACAAGCGGACCGCGCAAGCGGTCGTGGAACAGCTGATGGAGCGCAACGGGGTGATCAGCGGGCCCACGTCCCAGGACCTACGCAGCGTCATCGACAGGGTCGGAAAGGGCGAGCTGCACGACGTTGACGACATCGCGGCAGCCCTGAGGGGCTTCTGACAGGAGCTCGGGAAATGAACATCAGTCAACTCATGGAGAGACTCGGCCGCTCGGGTGTCACTGTGATCCTCAAAGTGGACGACGAGAGGATGGCGGATGGCGGGGAGCCGTGGACGGTAGTCATGTCCGGAAAGGTCCTCGGAGACCAGGGCTTCATCCGGGCCGAGTCCTCCAGCCTTGACGATTGCCTTGAGCAGGCGGTCAGTCGTCTGCGAAGCCGCCCCGGCGACTGGGGATGGCTGGAGGAAGTCGCCTGACGTAACAGCGAGACTCCACCGAATGCGAAAAGCCCCTCGCCCACCGGCCCCACAGGGGTCCGGCGGGCGAGGGGCCTTTTCCTTCCGACGGGTGGCTGTCCACCCACTTCTTCGCCGCCTCCTGCGGACTCATCTTCTGGTCGGCGATCATCAGGGAGACCTGGTTCTGGTCGTCCGTCGTCCACTTGAACTTCTTCAGGAAGGACGCCGCCTTGCCGCCGGACTTCGCGAAGTCCGTGTTCAGGAACTTCTGCAGCGGGGTGTGCGGACGACACAGGGCTGCACGCCTCATTCGCCACAGACGGCCCGAACGTTGGGGAGTATCTCGGAGGGTGGCGATCCACAGGGGATCAGCTCACCTACCCGCTGCGGGATGGGAAGCTCTAGAGATGGAGCGTCGGGACGAAAGCACGATCCGAAGAGAGATCTCCGTGAAGATTGAGTTGACAGACGACCAGGCGCTTGTCCTGTCCGACTGGATGAGTCGCGTCATGCATCGGGCGGAATTCTCGGCGATTGTCGATGACCGCGCAGTCTGGTCTGCCCTGTTGAAGATCAACGGGACGCTGGAAACGCAATTGTCAACGATCTTCGATTCCTCCTACGCTGACCAGTTGGCAGCGGCTCGCCAGCGGCTGATCAGCGAGCTTGGGGAATTCGGCGAAGAGTGATGTGACACATGTGCCGCTATGCCCGGGTCTCCGGCATGACGGCGCCGTCAGCAGGCAACTGACCGGCTTGAGCACGATTCTCGCCCCCGAGGTCGCGCACAAGCCGGTCAGCGTAGTTGCGGAGAACCCTCCGTACGGCACTCCGGTGACCGGGCTCGTCCCCCCGCTGGAGCGGGTGGTCACCGGCCGGATGCCCGCTCCCGCCCACACGTGACGCACCCCACCCCACACCCCCGTTCAAACTCCGTTAACAATGGACTGTGATCTCACCGGTCTCCTCGATGCCCCGGAGCGCCCACCGGCCCAAGCCGGAGGCGACTCCCTACGTCGACCTCACCCGTACCGAGTGGAGCGCGCTGCGCGACAAGACTCCGCTGCCACTCACCGCTGAAGAGGTCGAGAAGGTGCGCGGCCTCGGCGATGTCATCGACCTCGACGAGGTGCGGGACATCTACCTCCCGCTCTCCCGCCTTCTCAACCTCTACGTCGGCGCCACGGACGGGCTCAGAAGCGCCCTGAACACGTTCCTGGGCGAGCAGGGCTCGCAGTCCGGCACGCCCTTCGTGATAGGGATCGCCGGATCCGTGGCGTGCGGCAAGTCGACCGTGGCCCGTCTGCTCCAGGCCCTCCTGTCCCGCTGGCCCGAGCACCCGCGCGTGGAGCGGGTGACGACCGACGGCTTCCTGCTGCCGACCCAGGAGCTCCGGGCCCGCGGACTGATGTCGCGGAAGGGATTCCCCGAGTCGTACGACCGCCGGGCGCTGACCCGGTTCGTCGCCGACATCAAGGCGGGCAAGGACGAGGTCACCGCCCCCGTCTACTCCCACCTCATCTACGACATCGTCCCGGGCGAGAAGCTCGTCGTACGCCGGCCCGACATCCTGATCGTCGAGGGCCTGAACGTCCTCCAGCCCGCCCTCCCCGGCAAGGACGGCCGCACCCGCGTCGGTCTCGCCGACTACTTCGACTTCAGCGTGTACGTCGACGCGAGCGCCGACGACGTCGAGAGCTGGTACCTCAACCGCTTCAAGAAGCTGCGCCAGACGGCCTTCCAGGACCCGTCCTCGTACTTCCGCAAGTGGACCCAGGTCTCCGAGGAGGAGGCCCTCGACTACGCGCGCACCCAGTGGCGCACGATCAACAAGCCCAACCTGGTCGAGAACATCGCCCCCACCCGCGGCCGCGCCACCCTCGTCGTACGCAAGGGCCCGGACCACAAAGTCCAGCGGCTGCGCCTGCGCAAGCTGTGACATGTGCATGGGCGCCTGTTAAAAAGGCGCCATGCTGCATCTGCGCCTGATCACCCCCGCCGAGAAGACGGACGAGGTGGTACGGCTGATCGAGAAGACGGTCGGTACCACCCACCTCGTCGTGCTGCCGACGGCCGCCCGCAATCCCGCCGGGGACGTCGTCATGTGCGACGTGGCACGCGAGGCGGGGGACGAACTCATCGGCGGACTACGCCGGTTGGGGCTGGACGAGACCGGCTCGATCGCCGTGGAGGACATAGACCTCACACTGTCCCGCCGCGCCGACAAGGCCGAGGAGGAGGCACCGGGCGAGGGCGCGGACGCGGTGCTGTGGGAGCACCTGCGGGAAGCCACGCACGAGGAGTCGACGCTGTCGGTCACCTACGTCGCCTTCCTCACGATCGCCACCATGATCGCGGCCTGCGGTGTGGTGCTGGACAACGCGATCCTGATCGTGGGCGCGATGGCCGTCGGCCCCGAGTTCGGCCCGATGGCCGGCTTCTGTACGGCCCTGGTGCAGCGCACTCCACGCCTCGCCCTGCGCTCACTGACCGCACTGCTGGTGGGCTTCGCCGTGGCCATGCTGGTGACGGCCGGCTTCACCTACTTCATGGACGGCATCGGCCTGTTCACCAAGGTCCGGCTGGAGGCGGAACGCCCCAACACCAACTTCATCTACCGCCCCGACGCCTTCTCCTTCGTCGTGGCGGTCCTGGCCGGCATCGCCGGCACCCTCTCCCTGACCTCGGCGAAGTCCGGCGCCCTGGTGGGCGTGGCCATCTCCGTCACCACGGTCCCGGCAGCGGCCAACGCGGCGGTGGCCTTCGCCTACACCGAGTACCGCCAGGCCTGGGGCTCCACGGCCCAGCTCCTGCTGAACCTTCTGGGCATCGTCCTGGCGGGCACGCTCACCCTGCTGGCCCAGAAGTGGTTCTGGGCCAGACAGAGGGAACAGCGGGAAGTGGCCTAGCCGAGGGCCGACTTCACGGCATCGGCCAGCCGCCCGGCGACCGACCGGGCCTGTTCGATGTCCGCCGCCTCGACCATCACGCGGACCAGCGGCTCCGTGCCCGAGGGACGCAGCAGCACCCGCCCGGTGGAGCCCAGCTCCCGCTCCGCCTCGGCGACGGCGGCGGCCAGGTCGGCGGACGTCTTCACACGGGACCTGTCCACGTCCGGCACGTTGATGAGGACCTGCGGCAGCCGCTCCATGACGGCGGCCAGCTCCCGCAGTGTCCGACCGGTCTGCGCCACCCGCGCCGCCAGCAGCAGCCCGGTCAGCGTGCCGTCACCGGTGGTCGCGTGGTCGAGGATGATCACGTGCCCGGACTGTTCACCGCCCAGGGCGTACCCGTGCTCCTTCATCTCCTCCAGCACGTAACGGTCGCCCACGGCGGTCTGCACCAGCCGGATGCCCGCCCGTTCCATCGCCAGCTTGAAGCCCAGGTTGGACATGACGGTCGCGACGACGGTGTCGGAGCGCAGCTCGGAGCGCTCCTGCAGCGCCAGCGCGAGCACGGACAGGATCTGGTCGCCGTCCACCTCCTCGCCGGTGTGGTCCACGGCCAGGCAGCGGTCGGCGTCACCGTCGTGCGCGATGCCGAAGGCAGCGCCGTGTTCGAGCACCGCGGCCTTCAGCGGGTCCAGGTGGGTGGAGCCGCAGCCGTCGTTGATGTTGAGCCCGTCCGGCTCGGCACCGATCGTGACGACCTGGGCGCCGGCCCGCGAGAACACCTCCGGCGAGACCCCCGCGGCCGCACCGTGCGCCTCGTCCAGCACGATCTTCAGGCCGTCGAGACGGTTCGGCAGCGCCGCCAGCAGATGGCCGACGTACTGCTCGAAGCCCTCGTCGTACGCCCGCACGCGCCCGACCCCGGCACCGGTGGGCCGCTCCCAGGGCTCGCCGTGCCGGTGGGACTCGTACACGGCCTCGATCTTGTCCTCGAGCTCGTCGGCGAGTTTGTGGCCGCCGCGGGCGAAGAACTTGATGCCGTTGTCCGGCATGGCGTTGTGGCTGGCGGACAGCATCACGCCGAGGTCGGCGCCGAGCGCGCCGGTCAGGTACGCCACCGCCGGTGTCGGCAGAACGCCCACGGTCAGCACGTCCACGCCCGCGCTGGCCAGACCCGCGACCACGGCGGCCTGCAGGAACTCCCCGGACGCACGCGGGTCCCGCCCGACCACCGCCGTCGGCCTGTGGCCCTCGAAGGTGCCCGCCTCGGCCAGCACATGCGCCGCCGCCACGGACAGGCCGAGCGCCATCTCGGCCGTCAGGTCCGCGTTGGCGACACCGCGCACGCCGTCCGTACCGAAGAGTCGTCCCACGTGTCCTCCAAGGGAAGCTTCATTGCTGCCGGGAATGATGGCAGACGGCTGAACATCCGATCACACCGGCCTTTGAGCGTCTTGTGTCGTTATACGCCCTTGGCCGGGATAAACGAACGCCCCGACGGCACATGTGGCGTGCCGCCGGGGCGTTCGGAGTACGAGCAGGCAGCTGCTGATTAGCGCTTGCTGTACTGCGGGGCCTTGCGGGCCTTCTTCAGACCGGCCTTCTTGCGCTCGACCGCACGGTCGTCGCGCTTGAGGAAGCCGGCCTTCTTGAGCGGGCCGCGGTTGTTGTCGACGTCGGCCTCGTTCAGCGCACGGGCGACACCGAGACGGAGCGCGCCGGCCTGACCGGAGACACCGCCACCCGCGATGCGGGCGATGACGTCGTAGCGGCCCTCGAGCTCGAGCACCTTGAAGGGCTCGTTGACTTCCTGCTGGTGCACCTTGTTCGGGAAGTAGTCCTCGAGGGTGCGACCATTGATCTTCCACTTGCCGGTGCCCGGAACGATCCGGACGCGGGCGATGGCGTTCTTGCGACGGCCCAGGCCGGCGGCCGGCTGCGGCTCGCCGAAGCGGGAGGCCAGGGACTCCGAGGTGTACTCACCCTCGACGGGGACCTCGGACTCGGTGGTGTAGCTCTCGATGTCGATCTCTTCGATCGGCTGCTCGGCAGTGGTCTCGGCCACGATTCTCCTCAGATTCTCTTCAGTCTTAGGGGGTGGCCGGACTTACTGCGCGACCTGGGTGATCTCGAACGGCACCGGCTGCTGGGCAGCGTGCGGGTGCTGGTCACCCTTGTAGACCTTCAGCTTCGAGAGCATCTGACGGCCCAGCGTGTTCTTGGGGAGCATGCCCTTGACGGCCTTCTCGATGGCCTTCTCGGGGTTCTTGTCGAGCAGCTCGTCGTAACGGACGGAGCGCAGACCACCCGGGTAGCCGGAGTGGCGGTACGCCATCTTCTGCGTCCGCTTGTTGCCGGACAGGTGCACCTTGTCGGCGTTGATGATGATGACGAAGTCACCAGCGTCGACGTGCGGCGCGTAGATCGGCTTGTGCTTGCCCCGGAGAAGGGTGGCGGCGGTGGTGGCGAGACGGCCCAGGACAACGTCCTGAGCGTCGATGACGTGCCACTGGCGCGTCACATCGCCGGGCTTGGGGCTGTACGTACGCACGGTTCGTAGCCTTCGCTTCGAGTGAATGGTCCTGAACAGGTCACCGAAACGATCACGACAGCCTTGACCGCACCGCGGTGACGCAAACCGCGTGCTGATCGCTGGTCATCGGCCCGGTGGACCGGTGTAAGGGCCCGTCCCGTGAGAATGAGCAAGCCAATACACAACGAAGAAGCAGAGTACCTGGGCGCCCCCGGCAGGGTCAAAACGAGGCCCTTCCCCCTCATGTCGACGGACAAACAAGGCATGCCGACCGACGCACTCCAGCACCCCCGGCCCCCCGTCTAAGATGCGCCCCATGAGTTACGGGCAGGGGGGACCCCAGTCTCAGTGGGATCCCTGGAAACCACATTCCCAGCAGCCATGGAGCAGCGGCGGCGACGACGGGACTCCGGACTGGGCCGCGCTCGCGGAAGCCTCGGAGACCCGGAACAAGCGTCGCAGGCTGCTGTTCATCGGCGGCGGCGCGCTCGCCACCATCGCGGTCGGCACCGCCGTCGCCATGGCCGTCGTGTCCGCGAACAGCGACAACAAGGCCTCGGGCAATCCCACCCGCCTGCCCGCCAGCGCCTCCCTGCCCAGCGGCACGGCGACGGCGCCGTCCTTCGCACCCACCAGCGCCCCGCCGCCGCTGGACCCGAAGGACTTCATATCCAGCGCGAAGAAGGACACCGCGCCGCTGAGCCCCGAGACGCTGTTCCCGGGCACCCAGCTGACCATGGGCAGCACGGTGTACAAGAAGGGCGCCACCGCGGACACGAAGAACTGCGCCTCCGCCGCCGACGCGACCCTGCCCAAGATCCTCACCGCGAACGGCTGCACCCGCCTGATACGCGCCACCTACACCAAGGACGGCATCGCGGTCACCGTCGGCGTCGCCGTCTTCGACACCGCGGCCCAGACGGCGAAGGCCAAGTCCCAGACCGACGACAAGAGCATCGTGCGCTCGCTGGCCGGCAAGGGCGTCAAGTCCTTCTGCGACGGCGCGATCTGCTTCTCGACCCGCAACGCCGTCGGCCGCTACGGCTACTTCACGATCACCGGTTTCACGAACGGCAAGAACGTCACCAAGAAGGACACCAAGGCCTTCGCGGTCAGCGACGACCTGCAGGAGTTCGCCTTCCGCCAGATCTGGCGCCGCGGCGAGGCCCAGGCCTCGGCCGCAGCGAACCAGTAGGCCTCAGCAGCACCCCGCCGACGGAAGCGAACGCCTGTTCCGGGCCTCCTTGTTCCGGGCGGCCAGCAACTCGTCGGCGGGGTAGCCGACCTCCTCCAGGGTCAGCCCGTGCGGTCGTACGACGTGCACGGCGGAGTCGCGCACCCCTGCGGCCAGCACCTTCCCGGGCCACTCGGGGCCCCGGTGGCCGTCGCCGACGAACAGCAGCGCGCCGATCAGCGAGCGCACCATGTTGTGACAGAACGCGTCGGCCCGCACGGTCGCGGTGACGACCCCGTCCGCACCCCGCTCCAGGCTCAGCTCCTGGAGCGTACGGATCGTCGTCGCACCCTCCCGCTTCTTGCAGTACGCGGCGAAGTCGTGCTCGCCGAGCAGCGCCCGTGCCGCCTCGTTCATGGCGTCGACGTCGAGCGGCCAGTCGTGCCACAGGACGTGGTTGCGCAGGAGCGGGTCGACGCCCCCGGGGTTGTCCGTCACCCGGTACGCATAACGCCGCCAGACGGCCGAGAAACGGGCGTTGAAGCCGGTGGGCGCCTCCCTGAGGGCCCACACCCGCACGTCCTTGGACAGGCGTCCGGCGAGCCGCTTGAGCAGCTTCTCGTGGTGCTCGCGCCACACCCCCTCGGGCAGGTCCACGTGCGCCACCTGGCCGCGCGCGTGCACCCCGGCGTCGGTGCGGCCCGCGACGGTCAGCTCGTACGTCTCCCGCGACCGCGTCACAGTGCGCAGTGCGTCCTCGATCTCGCCCTGCACGGTCCGCCGGCCACCGGCCTGCTTGGCCCACCCGGAGAAATCGGTGCCGTCGTAGGACAGGTCGAGGCGGACACGGACGTACCCGGGCTGTACTTCGTCACTCACGTGGGAATCCTCTCAGGACAGATCCCTTTCAAAAAACGTGAAAGCGGGCCCGCCCCGAAGGGCGAACCCGCTTCCAGCGTCAGGCAGAGCCTCAGGCGTCCTTGGACTCCTCGGCGGCCTCCTCGGCCGGAGCCTCGGTGGTCTCCTCGACCTTGGCCTCCTCGGCCTCCTTGACCGCACGCTTGGTGGCGGCCTCGGCCTCACCGGTCGCCTGCTGGGCAACCGTCAGCGCCTCGACCAGCTCGATGACAGCCATGGGCGCGTTGTCGCCACGGCGGTTACCGATCTTGGTGATGCGGGTGTAGCCACCCGGACGGTTCTCGTAGCGCGGGCCGATCTCGGTGAAGAGCGTGTGGACGACGCCCTTGTCCGTGATGACCTGGAGCACCTGGCGGCGGTTGTGAAGGTCGCCCTTCTTCGCCTTGGTGATCAGACGCTCGGCGTACGGGCGCAGGCGACGGGCCTTCGCCTCGGTGGTGGTGATACGGCCGTGCTCGAACAGCGACTTCGCGAGGTTCGCGAGGAGCAGCTTCTCGTGCGCGGCGCTGCCGCCCAGACGGGCACCCTTGGTGGGCTTCGGCATTGTTCTTCTCCTGTGTGTCTGCCCCGGCCGTGTCAGGTACCGGGGTCAGTATCCGAGCAGGCGGTCGCCTGTCGGAGATCCGGGGGCCTCGGTGAGGCCCCCGGAGGGTGGAAACACGCTCAGTACCGGATCAGTACTGCTCGGTCTCCACGAAGCCCGCGTCCGCGTCGTCGTCGGCGCCGAAGGCGTCGGCAGCGGCGGTCGGGTCGAATCCGGGCGGGCTGTCCTTGAGGGCCAGGCCCATGCCGGCCAGCTTCGCCTTGACCTCGTCGATGGACTTCGCACCGAAGTTGCGGATGTCCAGGAGGTCGGCCTCGGAGCGCGCGACCAGCTCACCCACGGAGTGGATGCCCTCACGCTTGAGGCAGTTGTACGAGCGGACGGTCAGCTCGAGCTCCTCGATCGGGAGCGCGAGGTCGGCCGCCAGCGCGGCGTCCGTCGGGGACGGACCCATGTCGATGCCCTCGGCGTCGATGTTCAGCTCGCGGGCGAGACCGAACAGCTCGACCAGGGTCTTACCGGCGGAGGCCATGGCGTCACGGGGACGCATCGCCTGCTTGGTCTCGACGTCGACGATCAGCTTGTCGAAGTCGGTGCGCTGCTCGACACGCGTGGCCTCGACCTTGTACGTGACCTTCAGAACCGGCGAGTAGATGGAGTCGACCGGGATACGGCCGATCTCCTGGCCCACCTGCTTGTTCTGCACGGCGGAGACGTAGCCGCGACCGCGCTCGACGGTCAGCTCCATCTCCAGCTTGCCCTTGCCGTTGAGCGTGGCGAGGACGAGGTCGGGGTTGTGCACCTCGACACCGGCCGGGGGCGCGATGTCGGCGGCGGTGACCAGACCCGGACCCTGCTTGCGCAGGTACATCACGACCGGCTCGTCGTGCTCCGAGGAGACGACCAGCTGCTTGATGTTGAGGATCAGGTCGGTGACGTCCTCCTTGACGCCCGGCACGGTGGTGAACTCGTGCAGGACGCCGTCGATGCGGATGCTGGTGACAGCAGCGCCGGGGATCGACGACAGGAGGGTGCGGCGGAGGGAGTTGCCGAGGGTGTAGCCGAAGCCCGGCTCCAGCGGCTCGATCACGAACCGGGAGCGGAACTCGTCGACGACCTCTTCGGTCAACGAGGGACGCTGAGCGATCAGCATGTGTGGATCAGATCCTTCTTTCGTGGACGCCCGCTATTTGACGTCCGACGGAACCGTGCCGCTTGCGCAACACGGGGTACTGCAAGGATACGGGCGGTACGACCCCGATGGGGTGGTACCGCCCGAAACCGCAGGCCGCGAAGGCGACGCGTCAGACGCGACGACGCTTCGGCGGACGGCAGCCGTTGTGCGGGGTCGGGGTGACGTCCTGGATGGAGCCGACCTCGAGGCCCGTGGCCTGCAGGGAGCGGATCGCGGTCTCACGACCGGAGCCCGGGCCCTTGACGAACACGTCGACCTTGCGCATGCCGTGCTCCTGGGCGCGGCGGGCAGCCGACTCGGCGGCCATCTGCGCGGCGAACGGCGTGGACTTCCGGGAGCCCTTGAAGCCGACGTGGCCGGCGGAGGCCCAGGAGATCACGTTGCCGGACGGGTCCGTGATCGACACGATCGTGTTGTTGAACGTGCTCTTGATGTGCGCGTGGCCGTGAGCGACGTTCTTCTTTTCCTTGCGGCGCACCTTCTTGGCAGCGCCCTGACGTCCCTTGGGGGGCATCTACTAACTCCTACGGGAGGTGGTCGGTCCTACAGCGAAGACCGTGGACTGAGGTCCGCTGCGGACTACTTCTTGCCCGGCTTCTTCTTGCCGGCGATGGCGCGACGCGGGCCCTTGCGGGTGCGGGCGTTGGTGCTGGTGCGCTGACCGCGGACGGGCAGACCGCGGCGGTGCCGCAGACCCTGGTAGCAGCCGATCTCGACCTTGCGGCGGATGTCGGCCTGGATCTCGCGACGGAGGTCACCCTCGGTCTTGATGTTGTTGTCGACGTACTCGCGGATCGCGACCAGCTGCTCTTCGGTCAGGTCACGAACGCGGGTGTTCGGGTCGACGCCGGTCGCAGCCAGCGTCTCCTGCGAGAGGGTCCGGCCGATGCCGAACACGTAGGTGAGGGCGACCTCCACGCGCTTTTCGCGCGGGATGTCAACACCGGAAACGCGTGCCATTCAATGGCTCCAGTTGATCTTCGGAGGTCTTCCGCAGGACCGACTCCCAGCCGCCGTACGAGGTACGAACTGGGTCCCCGGCCTCCGAACCGGGGGTGTCGAGCCGTGATGGACTCGGGTCCTGCGTATGAACATATTCAGCTTGCGTCGCGCGAATCTCTGCGATGGATGCAGAGGGATCGGTCGTGCGTCAGCCCTGGCGCTGCTTGTGGCGCGGGTTCTCGCAGATGACCATGACCCGACCGTGACGGCGGATCACCCTGCACTTGTCGCAGATCTTCTTGACGCTCGGCTTGACCTTCATGGGATTGAGGTTCTCCGGGTCAGTGCCACTACCCCGCCGAAGCGGGATACGGGCAAGATCTACTTGTACCGGTAGACGATCCGGCCACGCGTCAGGTCGTACGGAGACAGCTCCACCACGACCCGGTCGTCAGGGAGGATGCGGATGTAGTGCATACGCATCTTGCCGCTGATGTGTGCCAGGACCTGGTGGCCGTTCTGGAGCTCGACCTTGAACATGGCGTTCGGCAGAGACTCGACGACAGTGCCCTCGATCTCGATGGCACCTTGCTTCTTGGCCACGCTTCGCCCTTCGAATCGACTACCTTGATCGACTCTCTCGCTTCCCTTACGGGCGCATGCGGACATGCGGGTGCACGAGAGCCGACGAGTCAGTCTACGTCAGCGCACCCGGAAACACGAATCGAGGAAATCTTCCCCACGCAGAAGATCGTCATGCAAGGGGGTCGGGAGCGGCCACGATCCCGTGCTCGGCAAGCTTCGCCCTGCCGCCGTCGACAGCGGTCAGGACCAGCGGGCCCTCCTCCGTCAGCGCGACCGAGTGTTCCCAGTGGGAGGACCAGCTGCCGTCGGTCGTGATGACCGTCCAGTCGTCCTCGAGGACCTCGGTCCGCGGGGTGCCGAGGGAGACCATCGGCTCGATCGCGAGGCAGAAGCCGGGGACCAGCTTGGGGCCCTTGCCGCGACGGCGGTCGACGTAGTTCAGCAGGTGCGGGTCCATGTGCATCTCGGTGCCGATGCCGTGGCCGCCGTAGTCCTCGATGATGCCGTAACGGCCGCCGCCGGGCTTCGGCTGGCGGCGGATGTACGTCTCGATGGCCCGGGAGACGTCGACCAGGCGGTTGCCCTGCTTCATGGCCGCGATACCCGCCCACATCGACTCCTCGGTCACCCGCGAGAGCTCGATCAGCTCCGGAGCGTGACCGGAGCCCACGAAGGCGGTGTACGCGGCGTCGCCGTGCCAGCCGTCGACGATCGCGCCGCAGTCGATGGAGATGACGTCGCCGTCCTTCAGGACGACGTCGTCGGAGGGGATGCCGTGGACGACGACGTCGTTCACCGAGGTGCAGATCGTCGCCGGGAAGCCGCCGTAGCCGAGGAAGTTCGACTTGGCGCCGTGCTCGGCGAGCACCTTGCGCGCGACCTCGTCCAGGTCCTTGGTGCTGGCGCCGGGCACCGCCGCTTCGCGAGTGGCCGCGTGGATGGCGGCTACGACCAGGCCCGCCGCACGCATCTTGGCGATCTGCTCGGGGGTCTTGATCTGCACCATGGGGGGCCTGCGCTCTCCGTCACTCACGTCGACTGGGTTACCTACACAACACTACGGCCGCGGCGCCCGGGCGGGCACCGCGGCCGGAAGGACCGCGATCTACTTGTTCTCGGCCTTCTCGCGCTTGAGCGCCTCCAGCGCCCGCTGCGTGATCTCGTCCACCGGACCCAGGGAGGAGATCGTCACGACCAGGCCCTGCGCCTTGTAGTAGTCGATGATCGGCTCGGTCTGCGTGTGGTAGACCTCCAGCCGCGTACGGACGGTCTCCTCGGAGTCGTCGTCGCGCTGGTACAGCTCACCGCCGCAGACGTCGCACACGCCCTCCTGCTTCGGCGGGCTGTACGTCACGTGGAAGACGTGGGACGAGTCGTTGCGGCAGATGCGCCGGCCGGCGATCCGCTTGACGACCTCCTCCTCCGGGACCTCCAGGTCCAGGACGGCGTCCAGCTTGATGCCCTCTTCGTCCAGCAGCCGGTCCAGCGCCTCGGCCTGCGAGACGTTGCGCGGGAAGCCGTCCAGCAGGAAGCCGTTCTCAGCGTCCGCCTGCTCCATGCGGTCCTTGGCCATCGCGATGGTGACCTCGTCGGGCACGAGGTTGCCGGCGTCCATGTAGGACTTCGCGAGCTTGCCCAGCTCGGTCTGCCGACTGATGTTGGCCCGGAACAGGTCACCGGTGGAGATGTGCGGGATGGCCAGCTTCTCTGCGAGCCGGACGGCTTGCGTTCCCTTACCGGCACCGGGCGGCCCGACGAGGACGATACGCATCAGCGGAGGAACCCTTCGTAATTGCGCTGCTGGAGCTGGCTCTCGATCTGCTTCACCGTCTCGAGACCGACACCCACGATGATCAGGATGCTGGTCCCGCCGAACGGGAAGTTCCCGCTCGCGTTGAAGCCCACCAACGCCATTGTCGGCACGAGAGCGATGACTCCCAGATACAGCGAACCCGGCCAGGTGATCCGGTTGAGCACGTAGCTCAGGTACTCAGCGGTCGGTCGGCCAGCCCGGATGCCCGGGATGAAGCCACCATACTTCTTCATGTTGTCGGCGACTTCCTCGGGGTTGAAGGAGATCGCCACGTAGAAGAACGCGAAGAAAACGATGAGCAAGAAGTACAGAGTGATGTAAATCGGGTGGTCGCCCTTGGTCAGGTTGTTCTTGACCCAGGTCGCCCAGTTCGAGTTGCTGCCCGAGAACTGGGCCACCAGCGCCGGGATGTAGAGCAGCGACGAGGCGAAGATGACAGGAATCACACCCGCCTGGTTCACCTTGAGCGGGATGTAGGTGGACGTACCACCGTAAGAACGACGCCCGATCATGCGCTTCGCGTACTGCACCGGGATGCGGCGCTGGGCCTGCTCCACGAAGACGACGAGCGCGACCATGACCAGGCCGACCACGATGACGGTGCCGAACTCGATCCAGCCGCCGGCCAGGGTGCCCTGCTTCTTGATGGCCCACAGCGCGGACGGGAAGGTCGCGGCGATCGAGATGAACATCAGGATCGACATGCCGTTGCCGATGCCGCGGTCGGTGATCAGCTCACCGAGCCACATGACGACGGCGGTACCGGCGGTCATGCAGATGACCATGGTGATGGTGGTGAAGATCGCTTGGTCGGGGACGATCTGGCTCGCCACCGAACAGGTGCTGAACAGAGCACCGCTGCGGGCGGTGGCCACCAGGCCGGTGCCCTGAAGGATGGCCAGTGCCACGGTCAGGTAGCGGGTGTACTGCGTGATCTTGGCAGTACCGGCCTGTCCCTCCTTCTTGAGCGCTTCCAGGCGCGGAATCACTACCGTCAACAGCTGCAGGATGATGCTGGCCGTGATGTACGGCATGATCCCGAGCGCGAAGATCGTGATCTGCAGCAGCGCACCGCCGCTGAACATGTTGACCAGCCCGAAGAGACCCTGGTTACCGGAGGCCTCGCGGACACACGTCTGGACGTTCTTGTAGTTGACGCCCGGGATCGGGATGTGGGTACCGACCCGGTACACCACGATGATGGCCAGCGTGAACAGCAGCTTCTTGCGCAGGTCGGGCGTCCTGAACGCCCGGGCGAACGCGGTGAGCACGGTGCCTCCTGCGACCCCCGCGTATGCGCGTGAGGTGACGACTAATTTCGGGTTGATGACCTGTGGAACGAGGTTACGGCATGCCAAGACAGCGCTGGATGCCAGTCGCCACAGCCTACCTATATCAGGGCTCAGCCGGAACGCCGACCGACGGCCCGTCAGAAGTGAGGTGACAAGCCCCCGCACTTCGGGACATTTTCGAATGTGTGTCTGAAAACAACTCTCACCCCTGCACGGGCACCTCGCAGGCCCCCTGATCGAACGCGGTGCATCCTGCCACGGGAAGCTCGGGGGCGACCGACCAGCGGCCCACGGGTACGCCGCCGGCTACCCGCAACCGCGATCCCACTGCCCGCGTCGACACATGCTCGATCGACCATAACGACAATTTAAATTCGAACTGTCCCCGCTTTTCAGCCACCCCATGGAATGTACTGGTTCCGTGGCGATCACGGCTACATCGGTGATGACATCAGCTCTGTCAAGCAGGGTCGAACACACATCGCCAAGGGCGTCCTATTGGGCAGCTGAAACCGGAATGAAGACTTTCACTCAGTACAGCACAAGCACTCTTGCGCTCGCTGCAGCGCTGGTCGCCTGCTAGACAGGAAAGGGCCCGGAGGAGAGACACAGTCAGCCCGGGCTCGCGAACATCGACATGAAGACGGGACACAGGGCGTCAACAAGGAGTGGTCTTCCTGCATGCGGAAAGAAGGGTTCCAATACGCCTCTCCGCAGGCGGCGGCGAAATGCCAGCCGGTGGTCCGGAGGTAACGAGCCGACAAAGCTGGAGACATCTGTTGCGGTAGCGGATGCCAGGGATGAAGTGAATAAATAGCTGGCCACAAAACACGGACGAACAAGTAGAGCCGCTCCCGCGCTAACGCGGGAGCGGCTCTACTTGCAACTAAGAACTAGCTCAGACGAGCTCGGTGACCGTACCGCCGGCGGCGGTGATCTTCTCCTTGGCGGAGCCGGAGACGGCGTCGACCGTCACCTGCAGCGCCACGGAGATCTCGCCCTGGCCGAGGACCTTGACGAGGCTGTTCTTGCGAACGGCGCCCTTGGCCACCAGGCCCTCGACCGTGACCTCGCCACCCTCGGGGTAGAGCGCGGCCAGCTTGTCGAGGTTCACGACCTGGAACTCGGTCTTGAACGGGTTCTTGAAGCCCTTCAGCTTCGGGAGGCGCATGTGCAGCGGCATCTGGCCGCCCTCGAAGCGCTCCGGAACCTGGTAGCGGGCCTTCGTGCCCTTGGTACCACGACCGGCCGTCTTACCCTTCGACGCCTCACCACGACCCACACGGGTCTTGGCGGTCTTGGCGCCCGGGGCGGGACGGAGGTTGTGGATCTTCAGCGGGTTCTGCTCCGCCATGATCAGTCGACCTCCTCGACCGTCACGAGGTGGCGGACGGTGTGCACCATGCCGCGGAACTCGGGGCGGTCCTCCTTGACGACCTGCGTGTTGATGCCCTTGAGACCAAGGGAGCGCAGGGTGTCGCGGTGGTTCTGCTTGCTGCCGATGTAGGACTTGACCTGCGTGATCTTAAGCTGAGCCATCACGCACCCGCCCCGGCACGCGCACGCAGCAGAGCCGCGGGAGCGACGTCCTCGAGGGGCAGGCCACGGCGGGCCGCGACCTCCTCGGGACGCTGCAGGCCCTTCAGGGCCTCCACGGTCGCGTGCACGATGTTGATCGCGTTGTCGGAGCCGAGCGACTTCGACAGGATGTCGTGGATACCGGCGCACTCGAGCACGGCACGCACCGGACCACCGGCGATAACACCGGTACCGGGGGACGCGGGCTTGAGCAGCACGACGCCGGCAGCCTTCTCACCCTGGATCGGGTGCGGGATGGTGCCCTGGATACGGGGGACCTTGAAGAAGTGCTTCTTGGCCTCCTCAACGCCCTTGGCGATGGCGGCCGGCACCTCCTTGGCCTTGCCGTAGCCGACACCCACGGTGCCGTCACCGTCGCCCACCACGACCAGCGCGGTGAAGCTGAAGCGACGACCACCCTTCACAACCTTGGCGACGCGGTTGATCGCGACAACGCGCTCAACGTACGCGGTCTTCTCGGCGGCAGCAGCGCCGCCGTCACGGCCCTTCCGGTCCCGCCGCTCGCCGCCACCGGCACCGCCACCGCGGCGCTGGGGTCCAGCCATTGGAATTACCTCTCTCTGTTTCCGCTAGCTACGGCAGGCTCAGAACTTGAGCCCGGCTTCGCGGGCGGCGTCCGCCAGGGCGGCGATGCGCCCGGCGTACTGGTTGCCACCACGGTCGAACACGACAGCCTCGACACCGGCGGCCTTGGCACGCTCGGCGACCAGGGCGCCGACCTGCTTGGCCTGCGAGGACTTGTCGCCCTCGCCACCGCGGACGGACGCGTCCAGGGTGGACGCGGACGCCAAGGTGTGGCCCTTGAGGTCGTCGATCACCTGCGCCACGATGTGGCGGTTGGAGCGGGTCACGACCAGACGGGGACGCTCCGCCGTACCGGAGATCCGCTTGCGGATCCGGATGTGACGGCGCTTGATCGCGGCGCGCTTGTAGGCGTCGCCCTTGAGGATCTTCTGCCCGTATGCCATGGCTTACTTACCCGCCTTTCCGACCTTGCGGCGGATGACTTCGCCCTCGTACTTGACGCCCTTGGCCTTGTACGGGTCGGGCTTGCGCAGCTTGCGGATGTTGGCCGCAACCTCGCCGACCTTCTGCTTGTCGATGCCCTCGACCTGGAAGCGGGTCGGGGTCTCCACCTTGAAGGTGATGCCCTCGGGCGCCTCGACGACGATCGGGTGGCTGTAGCCGAGCGCGAACTCGAGGTTCGAGCCCTTGGCCGTCACGCGGTAACCGACACCGCTGATCTCGAGCTTCTTCACGTAACCCTGGGTCACGCCGGTGATCATGTTCGCCACCAGCGTGCGGGACAGGCCGTGCAGGGCCTTGTTCTGACGCTCGTCGTTCGGACGGGTGACGTTCAGAACGCCGTCCTCACCCTTGACGATGTCGATCGGCGCAACGACGGTGTGGGTCAGTGTGCCCTTGGGGCCCTTGACCGAGACCGTACGGCCGTCGATGGTGACGTCCACGCCGGCGGGAACCGTGATGGGGAGCTTGCCAATACGCGACATAGCTGTTTCCTCCGTTCCCTTCCGCTACCAGACGTAGGCGAGGACTTCCCCACCCACGCCCTTCTTGCCGGCCTGCTTGTCGGTGAGGAGCCCGTGGGACGTGGAGATGATCGCCACGCCGAGGCCGCCCAGCACCTTGGGCAGGTTGGTGGACTTCGCGTACACCCGGAGACCGGGCTTGGAGATCCGCTTGATGCCCGCGATGGAGCGCTCACGGTTCGGGCCGAACTTCAGCTCGAGGACGAGGTTCTTGCCGACCTCGGCGTCCTCGACGCGCCAGCCCGTGATGAAGCCCTCCTGCTGGAGGATCTCCGCGATGTGAGACTTGATCTTGGACGCCGGCATCGTCACGGAGTCGTGGTATGCCGAGTTCGCGTTCCGCAGACGCGTAAGCATGTCTGCGATCGGATCAGTCATGGTCATGAATTGGCCTTCGGCCTCTCTCGCCGGGGTTTCCTGGTGCGCCATCCCTCTCCCCGATCCGAGACGGGACGGGTGCGGCGCGGTGGACCTACGGCGTAGTAAGTCGTACGGGCGCGGCAGACGCCCAACCCCACAAGCCTACGGCATGCGGAGAAGGGCCCCTGCCGACCCAGATGCTTACCGAGAGCTTCAGGAATCCCTAAAAAGCGGGGATTACCAGGAGCTCTTGGTCACGCCCGGCAGCTCGCCACGGTGAGCCATCTCACGAAGGCACACGCGGCACAGGCCGAACTTGCGGTACACGGAGTGCGGACGGCCGCAGCGCTGGCAGCGGGTGTAGCCACGCACACCGAACTTGGGCTTGCGAGCAGCCTTAGCGATCAGAGCCTTCTTCGCCATCTCGCTCACGCCTCCTTGAACGGGAAGCCGAGGTGACGAAGGAGCGCGCGGCCCTCAGCGTCGTTGGTCGCCGTGGTGACCACGGTGATGTCCATACCCCGGACGCGGTCGATCTTGTCCTGGTCGATCTCGTGGAACATGACCTGCTCCGTGAGACCGAAGGTGTAGTTGCCACGGCCGTCGAACTGCTTCGGGGACAGGCCGCGGAAGTCGCGGATGCGCGGCAGCGCGAGCGACAGGGTGCGGTCCAGGAACTCCCACATGCGGTCGCCACGGAGCGTGACGTGGGCACCGATCGGCTGACCCTCACGCAGCTTGAACTGCGCGATGGACTTGCGGGCCTTGGTGACGGCCGGCTTCTGACCGGTGATCGTGGTGAGGTCGCGGATGGCGCCCTCGATCAGCTTGGAGTCGCGGGCGGCGTCGCCCACACCCATGTTGACCACGATCTTGACGAGGCCGGGAACCTGCATGACGTTCTCGTACTTGAACTCGTCACGCAGCTTGCCCGCGATCTCCTCGCGGTACTTCTGCTTCAGACGCGGAGTGGTGGTGGTAGCCATCAGATGTCCTCACCCGTCCGCTTGGCAACGCGGATCTTGTTGCCCTCTTCGTCGAAGCGGTAACCGACACGCGTGACGACCTTGTTGCCGTCCTTCTCCACGACCAGCTGAACGTTGGACACGTGGATCGGAGCCTCGGTGGTCACGATGCCGCCGGCCTGGGAACCGCGAGCGGTCGGACCGGCCTTGGTGTGCTTCTTGACCCGGTTGACACCCTCGACCAGGACGCGCTCCTCGCGCGGGTAAGCGGCAATGACCTTGCCCTGCTTGCCCTTGTCCTTGCCGGTGATGACCTGGACCAGGTCGCCCTTCTTGATCTTCATGCTTACAGCACCTCCGGCGCGAGCGAGATGATCTTCATGAACTTCTTCTCGCGCAGCTCACGGCCGACCGGGCCGAAGATGCGGGTGCCGCGAGGGTCGCCGTCGTTCTTCAGAATGACGGCGGCGTTCTCGTCGAAGCGGATGTACGAGCCGTCCGGACGACGGCGCTCCTTGACGGTGCGAACGATGACCGCCTTGACGACGTCACCCTTCTTCACGTTGCCACCGGGGATCGCGTCCTTGACGGTGGCGACGATGACGTCACCGATGCCCGCGTAGCGGCGACCGGAGCCACCGAGCACACGGATGCAAAGGATTTCCTTCGCACCAGTGTTGTCGGCGACGCGCAGTCGCGACTCCTGCTGGATCACGTCTATCTCCTGATCGTCTGCCGGTTCCCGGCAGGGGGCCTCAGTACGAGGACCCCTGCCGAGCCTGGCGGAACTGACCTGCGGGGTTAGCCCCGCAGGAAATTACTTGGCCTTCTCGAGGATCTCGACGACGCGCCAGCGCTTCGTCGCGGACAGCGGCCGGGTCTCCATGAGGAGGACGCGGTCGCCGACACCCGCGGCGTTCTGCTCGTCGTGCGCCTTGAGCTTGTTGGTACGGCGGATGACCTTGCCGTACAGCGCGTGCTTGACGCGGTCCTCGACAGCGACGACGACGGTCTTGTCCATCTTGTCGCTGACGACGAGACCCTCACGGGTCTTGCGGAAGCCGCGGGCCTCTGCAGTCTGCTCAGTCACGTTGCTCTCACTCATCAGGCGCTCTCCACCGTCTCGATGCCCAGCTCGCGCTCACGCATCAGGGTGTAGATCCGCGCGATGTCCTTGCGGACGGCCTTCAGCCGACCGTGGTTCTCGAGCTGACCCGTCGCCGCCTGGAAGCGGAGGTTGAACAGCTCTTCCTTGGCCTCGCGGAGCTTCGCCAGAAGCTCCTCGTTGCCCAGCTCGCGCAGCTCGGACGCCTTGGTACCGGCCGACATCACGCTTCACCTGCCTCGCGCTTGACGATCCGGCACTTCATCGGCAGCTTGTGGGCCGCACGGGTCAGCGCCTCACGGGCGATCTTCTCGTTGGGGTACGACAGCTCGAACATCACACGTCCGGGCTTGACGTTGGCGATCCACCACTCCGGAGAACCCTTACCGGAACCCATGCGGGTCTCGGCCGGCTTCTTGGTGAGCGGACGGTCCGGGTAGATGTTGATCCAGACCTTGCCGCCACGCTTGATGTGGCGGGTCATCGCGATACGAGCCGCCTCGATCTGGCGGTTCGTCACGTAGGCCGGGGTCAGCGCCTGGATGCCGTACTCGCCGAACGCAACCTGCGTTCCACCCTTGGACATACCGTTGCGCTTCGGGTGGTGCTGCTTGCGGTGCTTGACCCTACGGGGGATCAGCATTTCGGTCAGGCCTCCGTTCCGGTGCTCTCAGCCGGAGCGGACGCGGGAGCCTCGGCCTTGGGGGCCTCGGCGCCGGCAGCCTGCTGCGGCTTGCGACCGCGCCGCTCGCCACCGCGGCCACCACGGGCCGGGCGGTCGGCACCGCCACGGGCCGGGCGGTTACCCGCACGGGCCGCAGCGTTCTCGGCGCGGACCTCGGCGATGTTCTTGACGTCGCCCTTGTAGATCCAGACCTTCACACCGATGCGGCCGAAGGTCGTCTTGGCCTCGAAGAAGCCGTAGTCCACGTTCGCGCGGAGCGTGTGCAGGGGCACACGGCCCTCGCGGTAGAACTCCGAGCGGGACATCTCGGCGCCGCCGAGGCGGCCACCGCACTGGATCTTGATGCCCTTGGCGCCGGCCTTCATCGCCGACTGCATGCTCTTACGCATGGCGCGGCGGAAGGAGACGCGGGAGGAGAGCTGCTCGGCAACGGCCTGGGCAACCAGCTGAGCGTCGGTCTCGGGGTTCTTGACCTCGAGGATGTTCAGCTGGACCTGCTTGCCCGTGAGCTTCTCGAGGTCGCCGCGGATGCGGTCGGCCTCGGCGCCACGGCGGCCGATGACGATGCCCGGACGAGCGGTGTGGATGTCCACCCGCACGCGGTCACGGGTGCGCTCGATCTCAACCTTCGAGATACCGGCGCGCTCCATGCCGGACGTCATCATCCGACGGATGGCGACGTCTTCCTTGACGTAGTCCTTGTACAGCTTGTCGGCGTACCACCGGGACTTGAAGTCCGTGGTGACACCGAGCCGGAACCCATGCGGGTTAACCTTCTGGCCCATTACCGGGTTCCTTCCTTGCTGCTGACGACCACGGTGATGTGGCTGGTCCGCTTGCGGATCCGGTAGGCACGGCCCTGGGCACGCGGACGGAACCGCTTCAGGGTCGGACCCTCGTCGACGTACGCCTCGGAGATGTAGAGGCTGTCGGCGTCGGTGTGGTCGTAGTTGTGCGCGGCGTTGGCGATGGCGCTGTCGAGCACCTTGCCGACCGGCACGGAGGCTGCCTGCGGAGCGAATCGCAGAACAGCCTGGGCCTCCGTGGCGTCCATGCCACGGATGAGGTCCACCACGCGGCGGGCCTTCATGGGCGTGACGCGGATGTACCGCGCCTGGGCCCTGGCTTCCATGGTTGTCCCTTCAGTTACTTACGTGTCTGAATGCGATCCGCTACTAGCGGCGCTTCGACTTCCGGTCTTCCTTGACGTGGCCCCGGAAGGTGCGGGTCGGCGAGAACTCGCCGAGCTTGTGGCCGACCATCGACTCGGTGACGAACACCGGGATGTGGGTCTTGCCGTTGTGCACCGCGAGCGTGTGGCCCAGCATGGCCGGGACGATCATCGAGCGGCGGGACCAGGTCTTGATGACGTTCTTGGTGCCGGCTTCGTTCTGGGCGTCCACCTTCTTGATCAGGTGGTCGTCGACGAAGGGCCCCTTCTTCAGGCTACGAGGCATCTCAACCCGTCCTTAGCGCTTCTTGTTCGTCTTGCGGCGGCGGACGATGTACTTGTTCGACGCCTTCTTGGGCGAACGAGTACGGCCTTCCTTCTTGCCCCACGGGGACACAGGGTGGCGACCACCGGAGGTCCGGCCCTCACCACCACCGTGCGGGTGGTCAACCGGGTTCATGACGACACCACGGACGGTCGGGCGAACGCCCAGCCACCGCTTACGGCCGGCCTTACCCCAGTTGATGTTGCTCTGCTCGGCGTTGCCGACCTCACCGATGGTGGCGCGGCAGCGGACGTCGACCAGGCGGATCTCACCGGACGGCATGCGCAGGTGGGCCATCGAGCCCTCCTTCGCGAGCAGCTGCACGGAGGCACCGGCGGAGCGGGCGAACTTGGCACCGCCACCGGGACGGAGCTCGATCGCGTGGATCGTGGTACCGACCGGGATGTTGCGGATGGCCAGGTTGTTGCCCGGCTTGATGTCGGCCCCGGGACCGTTCTCGACGCGGTCACCCTGCTGCAGGTTGCGCGGGGCGAGGATGTAGCGCTTCTCGCCGTCGGCGTAGTGCAGCAGCGCGATGCGCGCGGTGCGGTTGGGGTCGTACTCGATGTGCGCGACCTTCGCCGGCACGCCGTCCTTGTCGTGACGACGGAAGTCGATCACGCGGTAGGCGCGCTTGTGTCCGCCACCCTGGTGGCGAACGGTCACACGACCGGCGTTGTTACGGCCGCCCTTGCTGTGCAGGGGGCGGACCAGCGACTTCTCCGGCGTGGACCGCGTGACCTCGACGAAGTCGGCGACGCTGGCGCCACGACGGCCCGGCGTAGTCGGCTTGTACTTGCGGATTCCCATTTCTCAGTCCTCGTCCGATATCGGACGATCCGGACCGCCCTTAGGCGGTCGGACCGCCGAAGATGTCGATACGGTCGCCCTCGGCGAGGGTCACGATCGCGCGCTTGCTGCCGGCACGCTGACCGAAACCGGTCTTCGTGCGCTTGCGCTTGCCCTGGCGGTTGATCGTGTTGACCCCGGTGACCTTGACCGAGAAGACCGCCTGGACGGCCTGCTTGATCTGGGTCTTGTTGGCGTTCGGGTCGACGATGAACGTGTACTTGTTCTCGTCGAGGAGCGCGTAGCTCTTCTCGGAGACGACCGGCTTCAGCAGGACGTCACGGGGGTCCGTGTACGACTTGCTCAGCGGGGTCTCGACGGTGTTCTTGCCCTCGGTGGCGTGGCGCTTCGCCTTGGCGACGCGCGCGGCCTTGGCGGCCTTGGCGGCCTTCGAGGCAATGCTCGGGTGACGCGTAGCCATCAGGCTTCGCTCCCTTCGGTGTCAGCGGCCTTGGGGCCAGACACGAAGGACTCGAAAGCGGCCTGGGTGAAGACCACGTCGTCCGAGACGAGAACGTCGTACGTGTTCAGCTGGCCCGGCTCCAGGATGTGGACCTGGGGCAGGTTGCGGGCGGACAGCCACGCGGCCTCGTCGGCGCGCTCGACGACCAGGAGCAGGTTCTTGCGCTCCGAGATCTTGCCGAACAGGCTCTTCGCGGCCTTGGTGGACGGGTTCGCACCCTCGACCACGCCGGAGACGACGTGGATGCGGTTGTGACGCGCCCGGTCGGTGAGGGCACCGCGCAGGGCGGCGGCCTTCATCTTCTTCGGGGTGCGCTGCGAGTAGTCACGCGGCACGGGACCGTGCACGACGCCACCACCGGCGAACTGCGGCGCGCGGGTCGAGCCCTGACGGGCGCGACCGGTGCCCTTCTGGCGGTAAGGCTTCTTGCCACCACCACGGACCTCGCCACGGGTCTTCGTCTTGTGCGTGCCCTGACGGGCAGCGGCCAGCTGCGCGACGACGACCTGGTGGATCAGCGGAACGCTGACCTTGGCGTCGAAGATCTCCGCGGGGAGCTCGACGGAACCGGCCTTGTCGCCCGCCGGCGAAAGGATGTCAACAGTGCTCATCGGTTACCTCAGGCCCCCTTGGCCGCGGTGCGGACCAGGACGAGGCCGCCGTTCGGACCGGGAACCGCGCCCTTGATGAGCAGCAGACCCTTCTCCGCGTCAACGGCGTGGACGGTCAGGTTCTGGGTGGTGACCCGCTCGTTGCCCATGCGACCCGCCATGCGGAGGCCCTTGAACACGCGGCCCGGGGTGGCGCAGCCACCGATGGAACCGGGGGAGCGGTGCTTGCGCTGGGTGCCGTGTCCGGCGCCGAGGCCACGGAAGTTGTGGCGCTTCATGACACCGGCGAAGCCCTTGCCCTTGCTCTTGCCGGTCACGTCGACCTTCACGCCGGCCTCGAACACCTCAGCGGTGATCTCCTGGCCCAGCGTGTACTCGGAGGCGTCCGCGGTGCGGATCTCGACGAGGTGGCGACGGGGGGTGACGTCGGCCTTGGCGAAGTGACCCTTGAGGGGCTTGTTCACCTTGCGCGGGTCGATCTCGCCGAAGGCGATCTGGACCGACTCGTAGCCGTCGACGTCGTTGGTACGAACCTGGGTGACGACGTTGGGGCCGGCCTTGACGACGGTGACCGGAACAACACGGTTGTTCTCGTCCCACACCTGCGTCATGCCGAGCTTCTCGCCCAGGATGCCCTTGATCTGCTTAGCCATTCTCAGCTCACCGACCCTCAGAGCTTGATCTCGATGTCGACACCGGCCGGGAGGTCGAGTCGCATCAGAGAGTCAACGGTCTTGGGGGTGGGGTCGAGAATGTCGATCAGGCGCTTGTGCGTGCGCATCTCGAAGTGCTCGCGCGAGTCCTTGTACTTGTGCGGCGACTTGATGACGCAGTACACGTTCTTCTCAGTGGGCAGCGGCACCGGGCCCGCGACCGACGCACCAGTGCGGGTCACCGTCTCGACGATCTTCTTCGCCGAGGAGTCGATGACCTCGTGGTCGTAGGCCTTGAGCCGGATGCGGATCTTCTGTCCCGCCATGGCTACTCAGTAGTCCTGTCTCTTCAACGCTCTGGAACCCGGTGTTCCTGACTTCCTTCTCCGACCCACGCGGTCGGGCGTGTCGCGCTCCCGCTGACACAGATGTCCCTTGTTCGAACATCCCTGCGGGGAATGCACACGGCCCTTCCGGAACCGCAAGCCGGGGGCGGAAGGCCCACCGGGCGCCTGGCCGGTGCCGCACCACACTTCCCGGAAGATTCCCGTACGTCCGCCCCAGTGCTGCCCGCAGGCAGTTAGGGCGACGAGTACTGTGGGACTCGCTTCCGGTCCTCCCGGCGGGAGGCGCGCAGCATCAACACTCGACCGAGCAACTCCGACAGTCTGCCATATGGGGCGGGGGGCTGGCCAATCGGGGCGGAGAGAATACCCCCAGGGTGACGCAGGTCAAACACAGGCCCGGCGGGACGTGAAGGCCTTGTGAGCACTTACAGGACGTGCCCTGCGCGCCGGAAGGTGCGGGCGGCAATGGAGATCGCCGCTGTGTCACCGTTTGCGGCATGGCTGCCCCAGGGAGCCGCGGGCAGGCGTCGGCTCGGCGTTCGCGTCTTGCCGAGTACGCGGACATGTCCGGACCCGCGAAGAAGGCGGATGGCCCACCATCCGCCTTACAGGTGACTCCCGAGGCATCGGCCTCCCCGGCACCCGCCGCGCAAGGCGAGGCCGCACGGCCGCCCGGCTCCCCCAGGCCGAGGCGGACGCCCAGCGGCGTCGCTTCGCCGAGACGCTGGCGTCGTTCCGGGACACGGCCGTACCGGTCCCCAGCCGCGACGGCGGCTGGCTGACCGTTGACTTTGGCGGTGTCCGCTGGATCCTGGCCTTCCCCGGCGAGCCGGCGCTCGTACGCTATGCCGTTGCCCGTGGCGAGGGCCACGAGGAATGGACGTACGAGAGGGTGCTCGGGGCCCGGCTCCCTTGACGTGGCGGTCCCGGAGGCCGGAGTGCCCTGTGGTGTGGCACTGGACGCGGCCGACGGCGCGGAGCACGTGGTGCTGCTCCCACCGGTCGCCGGAATCGTGCCTGTGCGTACGCAGTGAACAAGCGATTCGCGAGTGACGAGGTCATGACCGGCTGGACGGAGGAACGGTGATGAACGGGGGCGCGGGAGCACTCGGGGGCGGAAAGGATCTTGCGACCGGGGGTCTCGACGAGATCGCTCAGGGGCTGACCCTGGCCCTGAGCGAGCTGCAGGAACTCGGCATGGTCGGCATTGCGGGCGCGGGCCGGGGCTTCTACCTGGAGCTGTCCGGCCGGTAATCCGCATGCGTCAGAGGACGAGGTCACAGCCTGTCCCAGCCGGGGTATCCCGCCACGCCCATGCTGGCGGCGTCCGTCGTGGTGCCCAAGGGTGGGGGCTCGCCCTTCCACCCGGCGCCGAGTGCCCCGCTCGCGGACCTCGAGCCGACCTCGCTCCAGGACATCGCGGCGCGTGCCGAGGGTCACGCCCGAAGGATCAACGCGCGCGGTTGCGTACCCCGCGCTCCACCTTGCGGACCAGGTCTTCGCCGTACCCGAGGGCCTCCGCCAGGTCGGCCACCCGCATACCGGCCGCCTCCCGGCAGTGCCCGACCAGGCGCCCCACCGCCTCCACCAGCGGCGCGCTCTCATCACCGGGTTCGACATTCCACCCGGCCTCGTCCACACCCTCTTCGCTCATGGCACAGGCGTGATCGCACCTCAACACAAGCAGGCCCGGCCACGCTGGGTGACATGAATCAAGAAACCGCCGAGCCCCCGACCGAACTCGCCGGCCCCGTCCCCAACTTCACGGTGCTCCTGTCCCCCACGCCTCGCGGCGCCCGTCTCGCCCGCCTGCTTGCCACCGAACAACTGCAGACCTGGGCGCTCCCGTTGGACGTGGCGCAGCACATCGTGGCTGAGCTGGCGGCCAACGCCGCGACCCACGGGCGGGTACCCGGAAGGAACTTCCGCCGCACGCTCTACGTCGTCGGCGACACACTCCGCATCGAGGTGACCGACACGCGTGGTGACCGCCTGCCCCAAATCCACCGCACCTCAGCCGAGGGGATCACGCGACCGCCGAATGGGCAGCGCGCCCCGTGCGCTTTGGCCCTCCTCAGTGGCCCCTGCTCACCCTGCGCCCGCTCGTCGCCGGACCACACAACATGCCGGTGATCACCAATCCCGCCGATGCCCGCAAGGATCTGGCGCTCACCACGCTGTCCACGATCACCCACGCCACACATCGGGACATCGGGGCCATACTCAAGGCAGTGTCAACCGTGCTGCGGGAGACACACCCCGAACTCGCCAACCCGATCATCGAACTCATCGCACAGGGCATGGGTAAACACCCAGCCGCAGAACTCTGGAGGAAACTGGTGGCCGTGGACCTCTCCTTCTACAAGTCGCCGCTCTCCGAAGAACTCCGGGCCGAGGGCCGGGAAGAAGGCCGGGAAGAAGGTCGGGAAGAAGGCCGGTCGCAGCGCGCCGCCGAGGACATCCTGGACGTCCTGGACGTGCGTGGCATCGACGTCCCCGAAGCAGTCCGCGAGCGGATCACCGGCTGCGGCGACCCCGAGACCCTGCGCCGCTGGCATCGGCGCGCCGTCACCGCCCCCTCCGCCGACGAGATCTTCACGGATGAGTAGCCCCGGCGCGGGGACATGGTCACCGGCGTAAACGTGGTCGGCTCTGACCCACGCCCGCTGCGGCCGAGCCTTGTACAGACGCCCCGAGCCCTTCTGGTGGTCCCCGGGGCGGACATCCTGATCGAACTTCTGGCACAGGGTCCGGCCTGCAACCCGTCCGCACTTGCACTGTGGAGGGACCTGGCGATCAAAGAGCCGCACACGCGACCGCGAGCAACGGCCCGCGGTCGGCATCATGCACGTCCCGCCGGTACGCCCTCTCCTACATCCGTCGGCTTTCCAACGGACCCAGGTACAGCGCCGGCAGCCCTCCCGTGTCGATCACGAGCCGCTGCAGCACCACCGTCGGATCCACCATCCAGAACTTCAGCCGGTGCACGCCGATCGTCGTCACGGTGTGTCTCGTGGCCGTCGCGTTGACGTTGTCCGACGCGTTCCGCGCCCACACCATGTTCATCAGCCCGTCGTCGGCACCCGCGTTGATGTCCACCGGCTGGGGAGCGGCCTCGTCGAACGACACGGCATAGCGCAGACCCCCAGTCGGCAGCGCCGGGTTCCGTGGGGACACATACGCCCACACCGTCACCTCACCCGGCTCCGTCACCAGGCTCACCTCGTACTCCAGCCGAGGGGACGACGAGCCCCCAGGTGTCTGCCGAGGTGAGGTCACCGGCCACGGAGTCATCCCCGCCCCCGTACGCCCGATGCCGTCCAGCCGGCGCCACTGCCCCACCGCCCGGTCGTAGTGCTCCGCGTCGATCGCCACGTACCCGCCCGCCTCCACGAACCCCCGCAGGCCCCGCCGGGGCGGGTTCACCGCCGTGCACCCCACCCGCACCGACGCCCCCGCCCCGCTCACCGTCAGCGAACCCACCGATCGCCCCACCGGCGCCCGCGACCAGTCCACCCGGACCTCCAGCCTGACCTGCTGGCCGGCCTGACCCCGCGGACGGTCCACCACCAGCCAGGGGACGGAGCACTCGACCCGGTACTCGAAGGGCGTACGGCCCCGGTTGAAGATCTCCACGTACTGCTGCGGGCGCGTCTGGTACGGGCTGAAGTCCGGCAGGGACGCACTCGTGGACGAACCCCCCGGCCACCACTCCCCCGCATCCTCCGAACCGTCCACCGACACCCCCAGCTCCGCCGCCTCCGGCACCCCGATCTGCCGTACCGCCGGGAAGAGCACGTCCGGCAGGGCCACGTTGTCCTTCTCCGGCTGCTGCCAGCCGCCGTTGGGGCTGTCCGGCGTGCGAGAGCGCTGAGAAACCTCGCTGCAGACGGTCGTGGACCACCCGATGCCCGGCGTGGAGCGGGCATTCGTCATCGCGGGCAGCGACCCGCGGGGCACGATCTTCGGGGCGTACGACGTCTCGTACGGCATCGGCGTCTCGCCTCGGCCTCGCGCAGGGCGTACAGGTTCGCGGTCGCCGTAACGGTCCACATCCCCGTAGTCGATGTGGGGCTGGGTCTGGAAGCCCTGCCATTTGGCGTTCGCCACCACGGAGTTGAAGCGGTCCGCCAGGGCGAAGTCCCTCGCCAGGGCCGCCGACGCAGCCGCCGCACGGTCGTTCGTCGCGGCTCTGCCCTGTTTCGCGTAGAGGAGGTTCGTGAACCGTCCAGCTTGCCGGCCTCGATCAGTCCGTCGATCAGCGGGCTGCGGCCGATCGTGTCCGTCACCCGGAGATCCCGTGGGTCACCCTCGTCCCCGGCCCACGCGACCCCTGACGCCAGCACCGGCACGGCGGCCAGTCCTGCACCCAGCACAGTCCTGCGCGCGACAGACATGCCTCACCCCTCCACCCGGACTCACCTGAATTCGGTTAGCGGCATGACAAATACTGGAGGGGGGCGGTACGCGTACGGAACGGGTCCTCGGCGTCGAATAGTTTCGAACAGCAGAAGGGCCCGTACGACCGAAGTCGTACGGGCCCCTCCGACAGCTACCAGGTCGAAGACCCGGGCCGGATCAGCTCAAGATCACTTGTTGATCTTGGTGACCTGGCCGGCGCCCACGGTCCGGCCACCCTCACGGATGGCGAACTTCAGGCCCTCTTCCATGGCGACGGGCTGGATGAGCTCCACCTTCATCTCGGTGTTGTCACCCGGCATGACCATCTCGGTGCCCTCGGGGAGGGTCACGACGCCGGTCACGTCCGTCGTACGGAAGTAGAACTGCGGACGGTAGTTGTTGAAGAACGGCGTGTGGCGGCCACCCTCGTCCTTGGAGAGGATGTAGGCCTGCGCCTCGAACTCGGTGTGCGGGGTGACCGAGCCCGGCTTGATGATGACCTGGCCGCGCTCGACGTCCTCGCGCTTGATGCCACGGAGCAGCAGACCGACGTTCTCACCGGCCTGGCCCTCGTCGAGCAGCTTGCGGAACATCTCGATGCCGGTGACCGTGGTGGTGGTCTTCTCGGTCTTGATGCCGATGATGTCGACGGTCTCGTTGACCTTGAGGACACCACGCTCGATACGACCGGTGACGACGGTGCCACGACCGGTGATCGTGAAGACGTCCTCGATCGGCATCAGGAACGGCTTGTCGACGTCACGCTCGGGCTCGGGGATGTTCTCGTCCACAGCCTGCATCAGGTTGAGGACGGACTGGCCCCACTCCTTGTCGCCCTCGAGGGCCTTGAGCGCGGAGACGCGGACGACCGGCAGGTCGTCGCCCGGGAACTCGTACTCGGAGAGGAGCTCACGGACCTCGAGCTCGACGAGCTCCAGGATCTCCTCGTCGTCCACCATGTCGGCCTTGTTCAGGGCGACGACGATGTACGGAACGCCGACCTGGCGGGCCAGGAGCACGTGCTCCTTGGTCTGCGGCATCGGGCCGTCGGTGGCGGCGACCACGAGGATGGCGCCGTCCATCTGGGCAGCACCGGTGATCATGTTCTTGATGTAGTCCGCGTGACCGGGGCAGTCGACGTGGGCGTAGTGACGGGTCTCCGTCTGGTACTCGACGTGCGCGATGGAGATGGTGATACCGCGCTGGCGCTCCTCAGGAGCCTTGTCGATCTGGTCGAACGCCGAGGCCTCGTTCAGGTCCGGGAACGCGTCGTGCAGCACCTTGGTAATGGCGGCCGTGAGGGTCGTCTTACCGTGGTCGATGTGACCGATGGTGCCGATGTTGACGTGCGGCTTAGTCCGCTCGAACTTCGCCTTCGCCACTGGGGTCCTCCTGTGGAGTGGTTCTGTACGCCTTACTTCATCGGCGCCAGGTGATCTTTGCTGGAAAGCCCGGAACCCGGGGCAAACATCCAGGAATGCGGGTGTTTGCCCCTTGAGGCTCCGGAGTCAAGCCTAAAGCGTGTGAACGCGGTGCGTTACTCGCCCTTGGCCTTCGCGATGATCTCCTCGGCGACGTTCCGCGGAACCTCGGCGTAGGAGTCGAACTGCATGGAGTAGCTCGCACGGCCGGACGTCTTGCTGCGCAGGTCGCCGACGTAACCGAACATCTCCGAGAGGGGCACGAGGCCCTTCACGACGCGGGCACCGGCCCGCTCCTCCATGGCCTGGATCTGGCCACGGCGGGAGTTGATGTCGCCGATGACCTCACCCATGTAGTCCTCGGGCGTGGTGACCTCGACGGCCATCATCGGCTCGAGCAGCACGGGGCTGGCCTTGCGCGCGGCCTCCTTGAAGGCCTGCGAACCGGCGATCTTGAAGGCGAGCTCGGAGGAGTCGACCTCGTGGTAGCCACCGTCGATCAGCGTGACGCGCACGCCGGTCATCTCGTAGCCCGCGAGGATGCCGAACTGCATGGCCTCCTGAGCACCGGCGTCCACCGAAGGGATGTACTCCTTCGGGATACGGCCACCGGTCACCTTGTTCACGAACTCGTACGAGGCGTCGCCGCCCTCGATGGGCTCGATCGCGATCTGCACCTTGGCGAACTGGCCGGTGCCACCAGTCTGCTTCTTGTGCGTGTAGTCGACGCGCTCGACGGCCTTGCGGATCGTCTCGCGGTACGCCACCTGCGGCTTGCCGACGTTGGCCTCGACCTTGAACTCACGGCGCATACGGTCGACCAGCACCTCGAGGTGCAGCTCGCCCATACCACCGATGATGGTCTGGCCGGTCTCCTCGTCCGAGTGGACCTGGAAGGACGGGTCCTCCTCGGCCAGGCGCTGGATCGCGACGCCCAGCTTCTCCTGGTCGCCCTTCGACTTGGGCTCGATGGCGACCTGGATGACCGGCGCCGGGAAGTCCATGGACTCCAGGATGACCGGGGCCTTGTCGTCGCACAGCGTCTCACCGGTCGTGGTCTGCTTCAGACCCATGACGGCGATGATGTCGCCGGCGCCCACCGACTCGATCTCCTCACGCTTGTTCGCGTGCATGCGGTAGATCTTGCCGATGCGCTCCTTCTTGCCCTTGACGGAGTTCAGCACGGCGGTGCCGGACTCCAGGCGGCCCGAGTAGACCCGGACGAAGGTGAGCTTGCCGAGGTGCGGGTCGCTCATGATCTTGAACGCCAGCGCCGACAGCGGCTCGTCGTCGGACGGCTTGCGCTTGACGACCGTCTCCGGGTCCTTGACGTCGTGGCCCTCGATGGCCTCGACGTCCAGGGGGGAGGGGAGGTAGCGCACGACCGCGTCGAGCAGGGGCTGAACACCCTTGTTCTTGAACGCGGTACCGCAGAACACCGGGGTGACCGTGGTGTCCTTGGACTTGCCGGACGCGATGGTGATACGACGGATCGCGGCGTACAGCTGCTCCACGGACGGCTCGGCGCCCTCCAGGTACAGCTCCATGATCTCTTCGTCGTTCTCGGCCACGGCCTCGAGCAGCTTGCCGCGGTACTCCTCGGCAGCCTCGGTGTGCGTGTCCGGGATGTCGACGACGTCGTACATCTCGCCCTTGGTGGCCTCGGCGGACCAGACCAGGGCCTTCATCGTCACCAGGTCGACGACGCCCTTGAAGTCGGCCTCGGCACCGATCGGGAGCTGCATCACGATCGGCTGAGCGCCCAGGCGGTCAGAGATCATGTCGACGCAGCGGTGGAACTCGGCACCGGTCCGGTCGAGCTTGTTGACGAAGCAGATGCGCGGAACGCCGTAACGGTCCGCCTGACGCCACACGGTCTCGGACTGCGGCTCAACGCCGGCGACGCCGTCGAACACCGTCACGGCACCGTCGAGCACGCGCAGGGAACGCTCCACCTCGACGGTGAAGTCGACGTGGCCCGGCGTGTCGATGATGTTGATGGTGTGGTCGACGTCTTCCAGCGGCCAGTGGCAGGTGGTGGCAGCAGAGGTGATCGTGATGCCACGCTCCTGCTCCTGCTCCATCCAGTCCATGGTGGCAGCGCCGTCGTGGACCTCACCGATCTTGTAAGACACACCGGTGTAGAACAGGATCCGCTCGGTGGTGGTCGTCTTGCCCGCGTCGATGTGGGCCATGATCCCGATGTTGCGGACCTTGGCCAGGTCAAGTGAAGTGGTAGCCATAAGGCTTCAGTCTTCTCTCGGTCTCGATGTGGGTAGCGACTACCAGCGGTAGTGCGCGAAGGCCTTGTTGGACTCGGCCATCTTGTGCGTGTCCTCGCGCTTCTTCACAGCGGCACCGAGGCCGTTGGAGGCGTCGAGGAGCTCGTTGAGCAGACGCTCGGTCATGGTCTTCTCGCGACGGGCGCGGGAGTAACCGACGAGCCAGCGCAGCGCGAGGGTGTTGGCGCGACCGGGCTTGACCTCGATCGGAACCTGGTACGTCGCACCACCGACACGGCGGGACTTGACCTCGAGGGTCGGCTTGATGTTCTCCAGCGCGCGCTTCAGCGTGATGATCGGGTCGTTGCCCGTCTTCTCACGCAGACCCTCCATGGCGCCGTAGACGATGCGCTCGGCGGTGGAGCGCTTGCCGTTCAGCAGCACCTTGTTGATCAGGGAGGTCACCAGAGGAGAACCGTAGACCGGGTCGATGATGACCGGGCGCTTCGGGGCGGGGCCCTTACGAGGCATTCTTACTTCTCCTTCTTGGCGCCGTAGCGGCTGCGGGCCTGCTTGCGGTTCTTGACACCCTGGGTGTCGAGCGAACCACGGATGATCTTGTAGCGAACACCCGGCAGGTCCTTCACACGGCCGCCGCGCACGAGCACGATGGAGTGCTCCTGCAGGTTGTGTCCCTCACCCGGAATGTAAGCGGTGACCTCGATCCCGCTGGTCAGACGCACACGCGCGACCTTACGCAGGGCCGAGTTCGGCTTCTTCGGGGTGGTCGTGAACACACGCGTGCAGACGCCACGACGCTGAGGGGAACCCTCAAGTGCGGGCGTCTTGTTCTTCTCGACCTTGTCCTGCCGGCCCTTGCGGACCAGCTGCTGGATCGTAGGCACTACTTCTCCGGTTTCTGTGTGCCGATAGGTACAGCTAACCTGGAACGTCGCCGACCCACGCGGTCGGGTGTGTCGAATCTCGCGGACCTTTGCCGCAAGGCGAAAAGGGCGCAGATTACGGTGGCCGGTGTCCGCTCGCCATGCGGTTGAAGGCACGCACGAGAGCCAGGGCACACCCCAGGCACAAGGTCTGAGCGTACCTACCTCATTCGCTGTGGTCAAAACAAATGAGACCCGGCGGCCTCGCGGTGCGAACCATGTCAAGCCGCTGTACGCTACGTGATCTTCGAATCCACGATCCGAGCTGGTGAGCGGTGCCTGTTCGGCCACGCGGCCGGTTGTCGCGGGTTTCTCTCATGGCCACTTCAAGTACGTTGGCTGGTTGCGTCGATGAAGCGGCTCATGTGAGCACCGGGGGGCGGGATGGTCGGGGGGCGAACGCGCGCGTGGGACGACGACGGTTTCGACGACGCCGTGCCCTTCCTGGCCCGGCTCGAGAAACAGGACCGGGTCGCCCTGCTCGGCGCCGGCCGACCGCTTCGCTACCAGGCCCGCGCAGTCCTCATGCACCAGGCCGAGCCCTCCTCCCACGTGCTCCTCGTCCTGAACGGCTGGACGAAGGTCACGGCCACCGCGGCCAACGGCTATGAGGCCCTGCTCGCCCTGCGTGGGCCGGGTGACCTCCTCGGCGAGGGCGCGGCACTGAGCGGCCGCGACCGAGCCGCGACCGTGACAGCCCTCGAGCCCGTCGAGGCGATCGTGATCGACCAGGGCAGTTTCACCTCCTTCCTGTCGGAGAACCCCCGCGTCGCGCTGCAACTGCTGAGCCTGACCACCGACAGGCAACGGAGCACCGACCGCCGCCGGCTGCAATGGGCCGCCCTCACCGTCCGCGAGCGGCTCGCCGTCCTCCTGCTCGAACTGGTCCGCACGCACGGCAACCGAACCGAAGAGGGAATCGAACTCAGCATTGGGCTGAGTCAGCACGAGTTCGCGGGCTCGGTCGGCTCGTCGAGGGAGGCGGTGGCCCGGCTGCTCAAGGAGCTGCGGGCGCGCGAGGTCGTCGTCACCCGGCGCCGTCGCATCGTCGTGCTGCGCCCTGACGTATTACGGCGCATCGTCGGCGAGGGATCGGCCTGAGGCACATCCCGCCGTGTGCTGTCTGTGCACACGGTCACAGTTCTTCCAGGTCATCCGCCGCTCCGCCGCACCGCCTCGTACCGCCATCGTGCTGGTGAACGCCACGAGCGAGAGAGGCAGACATGACCGATCCCGTGTACCGGACCATCCTGCTCTTCGACATCGAGCGGTTCGGCGCCCGCGACGACGTGGAGCAGGCCTTTCTGCGCCGGATCCTCTACGACGTCGTCGACGCCACCCTGATGGCCGCCGGGGTGGACGAGACAGCCACGCTGCGCGCGGACCGCGGCGACTCCGTCATGGAACTCATCGACGCCCAGGTCTCCGTCCCCACCTTGGTGAAGACCCTTCTGGCCGAGACGCCGGCCCGACTGCACAGCAAGAACCGCCTGCTCGCCCACAGCGCCCGGATGCGGCTGCGCATCGTCCTCTCGTCCGGATACGTCGCCGTCGACGAACTGGACGGCTGGGTCGGCTCGGACCTCAACCACGCGGTGCGCCTCCTGGATGCCGACTCCGTGCGCGACGCCCTGCGGCAGCGCGAGGACGACTGTGTGCTGTGCGTGTCGGACAGCGTCTACCAGGGAGTGGTCCGGCACGGTCCGGTGGGCGTCCGTCCTGACGACTTCCACCGCACCACCATCGCCACGAAGGAGGGGCCGACGGTGGCCTGGCTGCACGGCACTCCGGCCCCCGCCGCGCCGGCCACCCCGGACGTCCCGCCCACGAGCCCGGACGCGGCCGGCGCGCCCAGCGGCCCGGCCGCCGGTACCGCGTCCAGCAGCCACACCAGCATCAGCGGAGACCAGTACGGCGTCACCGGCGGCATCGTGCACGGCGGGGTCCGCTTCGACCTGCCCGGCCGCGGGGAGCGCCGATGAGCCAGGAGGAGACCGGCGCGGACGCACCGGCCGACGAGCGGCCCCCGGAGGACGGCGAGCGGAAGGAGGAGGAGAGCGAAGGTCAGGAGCGGCAGCGCCAGGAGGCCTGGGCGGCGCGGCAGGCGCTGATCCAGCACGGCCCGTCCTTCGTCATGACGCTGGACCGGCCCACCTCCACCAGCCGGATCGGCCGCGACCAGTTCGGTGTCAGCGGCGGCACGGTCCACGGTGACGTGAACTACTACGTCGGTGGGCCCACCGAGCGCCCGGAGCACGTCTCCGGTGTGATCCGCCCGGAGGAGCTCACGGACCTGGCGGACGTCTTCCGCGGCTGCGCGAGCTTCGACGAGGCGCTCGCCCGGCTCCGCACGGACAAGGTCGTCGTCCTGTCCGGCGGGCGGGACACGGGCCGCCGTTCCGCCGCGCTGATGCTGCTGCACCGAGCGGCCGGCGGGACCGTACGCAGCCTCGTCCAGCCCCGCTCGCCGTCCGCACTGCTCGACCAGCTGGACAGCGCCGACGGCTATCTTCTGCTGAACTTCGCCACCGACCGGAGCAACCCGCTGCGCGAGTCCCACATGCTCGGCCTGCGCGAGCGGCTGGAGCGCTCCGGCGGCCACCTGGTCATCACCGTCGAGCCGTCAGCGGCGCTGGACGACGTTCCGTTCGTACGGTGGGAGCCGCCATCCACCGAGGAGATGCTCCACGCCCACGTCACGCCCCACGTCGGGGAGGCAGGGTGGCAGGAGCTGTGCGGTCGCGCCCCGGTGAAGGAGTTCCTGACCCGGCAGCACCAGCCGGCCGCGATAGCGGAGTTCACCCGGCGGCTCGTCGCCGTGCACCGCGGTGAGAGCGATGAACAGGAGCTGGCCGCCTACAGCGAGCAGGCCATTGAAGCGCAGGTCACCCGCTGGCTCACCGACGACCAGCGCGAGCTGCGGGACAAGGCGTTCCTGATCTCACTCGCCGTCTTCGACAAGGCACCGTACGCGGTGTCCGCCGAACTCGCCGACGTGCTCTACACACGGCTGCAGTACACCGCCGATCCCCGCCGGTCGCCGGTCATCCCGGTGTTCGGCAGCTCCCGCGAGGACCGGCTTCGGCTGGCCCACGCCGACGGTTACCACGACACGGAGGTCACCGAATGGGGATCCCTCGTCGGCCGGTTCTTCGCCGAATTCCGGGACGAGAAGACGGCCCAGGTACTGCTGGAGGCGGTGTGGAACCTCCATCCCTCCGCCCGGACGGCCCTCGTCAAGTGGATCGACAAACTCGCCGAGGACGGCCGTCCCCTCGTGCGCACCCGGGCGGCCTCGGCCACCGCCCTGCTCACCAAGGCCGACTTCTCGTCCGCCATGGCCCACCTCATCGAACCGTGGGCGGACGGCCGCGACCCCAACTCCTGGCTCACCGCGGCCAACGCCCTCACCATGGCCCACCTGCTGCGCGTCCCGACCGTCCTGCCCGTCCTGCGTGACTGGTGCACCGGCAAGGCCGAGAGCCGCCGCTGGACGGCCATCCGCGCCTACGGCCTGCTCGGGCCGGTGGTGCACGAGGAAACCCTGGACGCGCTGCTGGAGGCCGTCCGGCAGGACCCCGACCCGACCGGCGACGACGGTGAACCCACGGAAGGCGGGCGACAGTTCACGGACGCCTTCGAACTACTGCTGCTCGCGGTGCGGGAACCTGTGCTGAGCGCGCTCGCCGAGCGCCTCTCCGGCGACCGCACGGTCCGCGCGTATGCGGTCCGCGCTTTCCTGCAGGCCTGCGGGCAGAAGGAAGAGCCCGATGACCGCCCCGTGATCCTGCACTGGTACGCCCAGGCCGTGGCCGCCGACGACATGACCACCGCCCGGCAACTGGCCGCCTTCTGGGAGCAGCTGCTGGCCGACCGCGCGTGCGGCACGGAAGCCCTGCGTACCCTCCGCGGCTGGGTGCGCCGGGCGGACGGCGATCCGGAGACCGAATCGGCTCTCGTCTCCCTCCTGCCGGCCATCACCACCACGTCACCCAACGACCGCCGCGTCGGCCACCTCCTGCGCACACTCCGCGACTCCCCGACAACCCTTTCACCCGCGGCAGGGCGATTGCTGGATCGCCTCTCGCGCCGCTGATCGACACAGGCAGCGGCGCCGCGAAGTTCAAGGAGACTGACCTTGCAAGACGACCTTTCGCTGTCCTACGGCGAAGACGACGAAGATCCGGTCCGTACCGTCTGGCGACTCCCGCGCTTCCGGCTGAGCGGAATGAGGTACACGGGACGCCTCGACCACGCGCTGGTCTGTGTCACCAGGAACGGGTCGTACGAGACCTTTCCGCCGCCCGAGCGGCCCAGGACCGTGCGGCGCTACGCCGTCCTGTACGAGGTCGACACGGCTCCTCACGCCTTCCGCCTGACGGCTCCGCTGCCCAGCCGCGTCGACAGCTTCGAGTTCGAGGCCGCCGTGGATGTCACCTGGAGGGTGGCCGACCCGGAGCGGTTCGTCAGGAGCCAGGAACGTGACGTGCCCGGCCTGCTGGCCCGTGAACTCCTGCCGGAGATGCGGCGCGCTTCCCGGGGGCACCACATCGAGGCGAGCGCCGAGGCCGAGGCGGCCGTGCAGCAAGCGGTGCACGGCTCCGCACGGATGGGCGGTGACAAGGGGCTGGACGTCGCCTGTGCCGTACGGCTCCGGCGTGATGCCGTCGAACGGTCCCACCAGGACCGGCTGCGCACCGCCCGGCACGAGGAAGAGGCCGCGGTGCCGGAGCACAGGGCAGCCCTGCGCCGCGGGCAGCACGAGGCCGCGCTCAGGGCCGAGAGGATCAGGTTCTACGAGGCCCACCTGGCCCGGGGCGACGTCGCCGCTCTGGCCCTGCACCTGGCCGCTCACCCCGACGACACCCAAGGGGTGCTGGCCCATCTGAGCAAACAGCAGGCGGAGCTGCTCCAGAACCAGCTGCATCTGATCGACCAGGCGGTGGCCGACAAGCGGCTGGAGGGATACCTGCTGGAGGGTCCCAATCACCTCATCGCCGACCGGATGACAGCCATCCTGCGGGCCGGCCCTCCCTCCGAGCACGCCTCCGCGCCGTCGCCGGCACCGGCGGAGCGGCCGGAGCTGCCCCTGGTCAAGGACGAAGGGTCCGACACATGACACTGGCACGCTCGGCCTGGGACAGCCCGCAGGCGCAGGCGGGCGCCCGGCTGCTGGCCGACCTGCGGGCCGAGATCACACGCGCGGACGCCAAGGCCGCCGTCCTCGTCGGAGTGCTCGGGCTGTCCAGCGGTGTGCTCGCCGTACCGTCGGCCAGCCGCCTGCACCGCGCACCGCCGTCGGCGGCCGGCCTGCTGTGGTGGACGGGGGCGGTCAGCCTGGTCGTCGCGCTGTTCGCGCTGCTCCTCGCGGTCGCTCCCCGCTACGGCAACAGCCGCTGGGAGCCCGGCCGTCCTCTCACCTACTTCGGAGACATCCAACGAGCCGCACGGGCAGGAGAGTTGGCCGCGGCACTGACGGAGACCGGCCGGGATCCCGTCGGGGCGCTGCTCCTCGCGGTCACCGAGGCCAGCCGTATCGCGGCGCGCAAGCACCTGTGGATCCGCACCGGCGTCATCGCCTTCGCCGGTGCTGCACTCCTCCTGCCCGGCTCACTGCTCATCGCCTGAACCGCCTGTCCCCGTGCCCGTAGATCTTCGGAGGAAGCGCCGTGATCGTTCCCCACGAGGCAGAGGACTCCGTGCCCGCCCCATCCGGCGGGTCCGGCATGGCCTCCGCGCCCGATGCGAAGGCCGAGTCCCTGTTCCGTACCGGCCGTGTCCACATCGCCGCCCGTCAGCGAGGCGCCGACATCACGGCCTTCATCGGCCTGGCCCTGCACCTGCCCCATGTCCTCGCCAGTGCGGCTGTGGTCTTCGTGGTCTCGTACGCCGTCGAGGCCCTGGGGGGTCCGCCCTGGTGGCTCCCGCTCGGCGGCTGGGCACTCAGCGGCGTCCTGGTCTTCCACCGGCCCTGCGAGCGCCTCATGGCGCGATGGCTGTTCGGTCTGCGCTACCCGACGCCCCAGGAGGCCCTGACGCTGCAAGCCGTCTGGCGTGAGGTCACCGCCCGCGCCGGGGTGGACGGCGACGTCTATCAGCTGTGGGTGGAGGACAGCCCCGGGATCAATGCCATGGCGACAGCCGGGCACATCGTCGGCGTGACCAGCCACTCGCTCAGGGCGCTCCCGCCGTCCCGGCTCGCCGGCGTGCTCGCCCACGAACTTGGCCATCACACACGGGGACATGCGTGGGCGACGCTGCTGGCCTTCTGGTACGCGCTGCCCGGCCGGCTCGCCTGGCGTCTGCTGCTGCGGCTGGCCACACGGGTCGACCGCCTGTCGACAGGAGCGACGATTCTCGTGGTGGCACTGCTCGGGACCGCCGTGATCGCGTTGGCCACCGCGACGTACGGGCTCATATTCCTGCCCCTGGTCACGCCGTATCTGGCGGCGGCTGTCTCCCGCCGCTCGGAACTGCGGGCCGACGAGCATGCGGCGGGTCTGGGATTCGCACCCCAGCTCATGGCGGTGCTCAGCGCAGACCACGACCGGGAGGACACCAAGCACGCCGATCGCGCGGTCCTCGGAAGCCGGTCCGGCAAGAAATCGGGGACCGCACGCTTGCTGGAGTCCCATCCCGACGTCCACACCCGCCTGCATCACCTCCAGGCCCACCAGCAGCGCAGGCGCTGACACGCCGAAGGGCGGCCACCCCGTAACGGAGTGACCGCCCTTCAGTTCAAGCTGCTCGCTTACTGGTTGTACGGACCGTAGTCGTAGTCCTCCAGCGGAACGGCCTGGCCGGAGCCGGTGCCGAACGGCGAGTAGTCGATGTCGTCGTAGCCGACGGCCGAGTACATCGCGGCCTTGGCCTCCTCGGTCGGCTCGACCCGGATGTTGCGGTAGCGGGACAGACCCGTACCGGCCGGGATGAGCTTACCGATGATGACGTTCTCCTTGAGGCCGATGAGGCTGTCGGACTTGGCGTTGATCGCCGCGTCCGTCAGGACTCGGGTCGTCTCCTGGAAGGAGGCGGCCGACAGCCAGGACTCCGTCGCCAGCGAGGCCTTGGTGATACCCATCAGCTGCGGACGACCGGAGGCCGGGTGACCGCCCTCCTGGACCACACGACGGTTCTCGGTCTCGAACTTCGAGCGCTCGACCAGCTCGCCGGGCAGCAGCTCGGCGTCGCCGGACTCGATGATCGTCACGCGGCGCAGCATCTGCCGGATGATGATCTCGATGTGCTTGTCGTGGATCGACACACCCTGCGAGTTGTACACCTTCTGGACCTCGCCGACCAGGTGGACCTGGACGGCACGCTGACCCAGGATGCGCAGCACGTCGTGCGGGTTGGTGGCACCCACGGTGAGCTGCTGGCCCACCTCGACGTGGTCGCCCTCGCGGACCAGGACCTTGGCACGCTTCGAGATCGGGAACGCCGTCTCGTCGCTGCCGTCGTCCGGGGTGACGACGATCTTCTTGGTCTTCTCGGTCTCCTCGATCCGGATGCGGCCGTTGGCCTCGGAGATCGGGGCGACACCCTTCGGGGTACGGGCCTCGAAGAGCTCGACGACACGGGGCAGACCCTGGGTGATGTCGTCACCGGCCACACCACCGGTGTGGAAGGTACGCATCGTCAGCTGGGTACCGGGCTCACCGATGGACTGGGCGGCGATGATGCCGACCGCCTCACCGATGTCGACCAGCTTGCCGGTGGCGAGCGAACGGCCGTAGCACATCGCGCAGGTACCGACGGCGGACTCGCAGGTCAGGACCGAGCGGGTCTTGACCTCCTCGACGCCACGGCCGACGAGCTCCTCGATGAGGACGTCGCCCAGGTCGGTGCCGGCCGGGGCCAGCACCTGGCCGTCGACCACGATGTCCTCGGCGAGGCAGCGCGCGTACACGGACGTCTCGACGTTGTCCGTCTTGCGCAGCGCGCCGTCCGCGCCGCGGTCCGCGATCCGGAGCTTGAGACCACGCTCGGTGCCGCAGTCCTCCTCGCGGATGATGACGTCCTGCGAGACGTCCACCAGACGACGGGTCAGGTAACCCGAGTCGGCGGTACGCAGGGCGGTGTCCGCCAGACCCTTACGGGCACCGTGCGTGGAGATGAAGTACTCCAGCACGGAGAGGCCCTCACGGAAGGACGCCTTGATCGGACGCGGGATGGTCTCGTTCTTCGCGTTCGACACCAGACCACGCATACCGGCGATCTGCCGCATCTGCATCATGTTTCCTCGGGCACCCGAGTCAACCATCATGAAGATGGGGTTCGTCTTGGGGAAGTTCTCGTTCATCGCCTCGGCGACCTCGTTGGTCGCCTTGGTCCAGATCGCGATGAGCTCCTGAGTGCGCTCTTCCTTGGTGATCAGACCGCGCTCGTACTGCTTCTGGACCTTCTCGTCCTGCGCCTCGTAGCCGCGGACGATCTCCTTCTTCGCCTCGGGAACGACGACGTCGGAGATGGCCACGGTGACACCGGAACGGGTCGCCCAGTAGAAGCCGGCCGCCTTCAGGTTGTCGAGCGTCGCCGCCACGATGACCTTGGGGTAGCGCTCGGCGAGGTCGTTGACGATCTCGGAGAGCTGCTTCTTGCCCACCGAGTAGTCGACGAACGGGTAGTCCTCGGGCAGCAGCTCGTTGAAGAGCGCACGGCCCAGGGTCGTCCGCAGGCGGAAGGTGTCACCCTGCTGCCACTCGGGCTCGCCCTCCTCGCGCGCCGGCGGGGTCCAGCCGCGCGGCGGGATGGTGCCCACCGGGAAGCGGATGTCGACCGCGGACTGGAGCGCGAGCTCACCGGCGTCGAACGCCATGATCGCCTCGGCCGTGGAGCCGAAGGACCGGCCCTCGCCCTTGGTGTCACGCAGCTCGCCGTCGGTGGTGAGGAAGAACAGACCGAGGACCATGTCCTGGGTCGGCATCGTCACCGGACGGCCGTCGGCCGGCTTGAGGATGTTGTTCGAGGACAGCATCAGGATGCGGGCCTCGGCCTGCGCCTCCGCGGACAGCGGCAGGTGCACGGCCATCTGGTCACCGTCGAAGTCCGCGTTGAACGCGGTGCAGACGAGCGGGTGGATCTGGATGGCCTTGCCCTCGACCAGCTGCGGCTCGAAGGCCTGGATGCCGAGGCGGTGCAGGGTGGGAGCACGGTTCAGCAGCACCGGGTGCTCGGCGATGACCTCTTCGAGGACGTCGTACACGACGGTGCGGCCGCGCTCCACCATGCGCTTGGCGCTCTTGATGTTCTGCGCGTGGTTCAGGTCGACCAGGCGCTTCATCACGAACGGCTTGAAGAGCTCCAGCGCCATGGCCTTGGGCAGACCACACTGGTGCAGCTTCAGCTGCGGGCCGACGACGATGACGGAACGCGCCGAGTAGTCGACTCGCTTACCGAGCAGGTTCTGACGGAATCGACCCTGCTTACCCTTCAGCATGTCGCTGAGGGACTTCAGCGGACGGTTGCCGGGGCCCGTGACCGGGCGGCCACGACGGCCGTTGTCGAACAGCGCGTCGACGGCCTCCTGGAGCATGCGCTTCTCGTTGTTCACGATGATCTCGGGCGCACCGAGGTCGAGAAGGCGCTTCAGGCGGTTGTTGCGGTTGATGACACGGCGGTACAGGTCGTTCAGGTCGGAGGTCGCGAAGCGGCCACCGTCCAGCTGCACCATCGGACGCAGGTCCGGCGGGATGACCGGGACGCAGTCCAGGACCATGCCCTTGGGGCTGTTGGACGTCTGCAGGAACGCGGAGACGACCTTCAGCCGCTTGAGGGCGCGGGTCTTCTTCTGGCCCTTGCCGGTGCGGATGATCTCGCGGAGCTTCTCGGCCTCCTCGTCGAGGTCGAAGGACTCCAGGCGCTTCTGCAGCGCCGCGGCACCCATCGAGCCGTCGAAGTACGTGCCGAAGCGGTCACGCAGCTCGCGGTAGAGCAGCTCGTCGCCCTCGAGGTCCTGGACCTTGAGGTTCTTGAACCGGTTCCACACCTCGTCGAGGCGGTCGATCTCGCGCTGCGCACGGTCGCGCAGCTGCTTCATCTCGCGCTCGGCACCCTCGCGCACCTTGCGGCGCACGTCGGCCTTGGCACCCTCGGCCTCCAGCTCGCCCAGGTCGGCCTCGAGCTTCTTGGCGCGGGCCTCCAGGTCGGCGTCGCGACGGTTCTCGATCTGCTGGCGCTCGACCGAGACGTGCGCCTCCAGGGAAGGCAGGTCGCGGGTACGGCGCTCCTCGTCGACGTACGTGATCATGTACGCCGCGAAGTAGATGACCTTCTCGAGGTCCTTGGGCGCCAGGTCCAGCAGGTAGCCGAGGCGCGAAGGAACACCCTTGAAGTACCAGATGTGCGTGACGGGCGCGGCCAGCTCGATGTGGCCCATCCGCTCACGGCGCACCTTGGCGCGCGTGACCTCGACGCCACAGCGCTCGCAGATGATGCCCTTGAAGCGGACACGCTTGTACTTGCCGCAGTAGCACTCCCAGTCCCGGGTCGGACCGAAGATCTTCTCGCAGAAGAGTCCGTCCTTTTCGGGCTTCAGGGTGCGGTAGTTGATGGTCTCGGGCTTCTTGACCTCACCGTGGCTCCACTGACGGATGTCGTCAGCGGTGGCCAGGCCGATCCGGAGCTCGTCGAAGAAGTTGACGTCGAGCACTATGCGTCAATCCCTCTCAGGGTCGAAAGTCTTTGGTCTGAAACGGGGGCCTGGGGGTCGGCGGGGCCCTGTGGGTGAGGGCCCCGCCGGACTCCCGTCAGACCTCTTCGACGCTGCTCGGCTCGCGCCGGGACAGGTCGATACCGAGCTCCTCCGCAGCGCGGAAGACGTCCTCGTCGGTGTCACGCATCTCGATGGACATACCGTCGCTGGACAGCACCTCCACGTTCAGGCAGAGCGACTGCATCTCCTTGATGAGCACCTTGAAGGACTCGGGGATGCCGGGCTCGGGGATGTTCTCGCCCTTGACGATGGCCTCGTAGACCTTCACGCGGCCGGTGACGTCGTCGGACTTGATGGTCAGCAGCTCCTGGAGCGCGTACGCGGCGCCGTAGGCCTCGAGGGCCCACACCTCCATCTCACCGAAGCGCTGGCCACCGAACTGCGCCTTACCACCCAGCGGCTGCTGGGTGATCATCGAGTACGGACCGGTCGAGCGGGCGTGCAGCTTGTCGTCGACCAGGTGGTGCAGCTTCAGGATGTACATGTAGCCGACCGAGATCGGGTCCGGGAACGGCTCACCGCTACGGCCGTCGAACAGCCGCGCCTTACCGGTCGGGAGCACCATGCGCTCGCCGTCGCGGTTCGGGATGGTGTGCTGCAGCAGACCCGCCAGCTCGTCCTCACGGGCACCGTCGAACACCGGGGTGGCGACGTTGGTGCCGGGGGCGACCTGGTCGGCGCCGATGGCCTGCAGGCGCTGCGCCCACTCGTCCGCGAGGCCGGAGACGTCCCAGCCGCGGCTGGCGAGCCAGCCGAGGTGGATCTCCAGGACCTGTCCCGGGTTCATTCGGGACGGGACACCAAGCGGGTTGAGGATGATGTCGACCGGAGTTCCGTCCTCGAGGAACGGCATGTCCTCGATGGGCAGGATCTTCGAGATGACACCCTTGTTGCCGTGACGGCCGGCGAGCTTGTCACCGTCGGTGATCTTGCGCTTCTGCGCGACGTAGACGCGGACCAGCTGGTTCACGCCCGGCGGCAGCTCGTCGCCCTCCTCGCGGTCGAAGACGCGCACGCCGATGACCTTGCCGGTCTCACCGTGCGGCACCTTCAGCGAGGTGTCACGGACCTCACGGGCCTTCTCACCGAAGATCGCGCGCAGCAGGCGCTCCTCGGGGGTCAGCTCCGTCTCACCCTTCGGGGTGACCTTGCCGACGAGGATGTCGCCGGCGATGACCTCGGCGCCGATGCGGATGATGCCGCGCTCGTCGAGGTCGGCGAGGACCTCCTCGGAGACGTTCGGGATGTCCCGGGTGATCTCCTCGGGGCCGAGCTTGGTGTCACGGGCGTCGACCTCGTGCTCCTCGATGTGGATCGAGGAGAGGACGTCGTCCTGCACGAGGCGCTGCGACAGGATGATCGCGTCCTCGTAGTTGTGACCCTCCCACGGCATGAACGCCACGAGCAGGTTCTTGCCCAGGGCCATCTCGCCGTTCTGGGTGGCCGGACCGTCGGCGAGGACCTGGCCCTCGATGATCCGGTCGCCCTCGTTGACGATGACCTTCTGGTTGACCGAGGTGCCCTGGTTGGAGCGGGCGAACTTGGCCAGGCGGTACGTGATGTACGTGCCGTCGTCGTTGGCCGTGGTGATGTAGTCCGCGGAGACCTCCTGGACCACACCCGCCTTCTCGGCCTTGACCACGTCGCCGGCGTCGACGGCGGAGCGGTACTCCATGCCGGTGCCGACGAGCGGGGACTCGGACTTAATCAGCGGCACGGCCTGACGCATCATGTTCGCGCCCATGAGGGCACGGTTGGCGTCGTCGTGCTCGAGGAAGGGGATCATGGCGGTCGCGACCGACACCATCTGGCGCGGCGAGACGTCCATGTAGTCGACGTCCTCGGGGCTGACGTAGTCGACCTCACCGCCACGGCGGCGGACCAGGACACGCGCCTCGGCGAACCGGAGTTCGTCGTTCAGCGTGGCGTTGGCCTGCGCGATGACGAAGCGGTCCTCCTCGTCGGCGGTCAGGTAGTCGACCTCGTCGGTGACCTGGCCGTCGTTCACCTTGCGGTACGGGGTCTCGACGAAACCGAACGCGTTGACCCGGCCGTAGGAGGCGAGCGAGCCGATCAGACCGATGTTCGGTCCTTCAGGGGTCTCGATCGGGCACATGCGGCCGTAGTGCGACGGGTGCACGTCACGGACCTCGAAGCCGGCCCGCTCACGGGAGAGACCACCCGGACCAAGAGCCGACAGACGGCGCTTGTGGGTGAGACCCGACAGCGGGTTGTTCTGGTCCATGAACTGGGACAGCTGGCTGGTGCCGAAGAACTCCTTGATGGAGGCGACGACCGGCCGGATGTTGATCAGGGTCTGCGGCGTGATCGCCTCGACGTCCTGAGTGGTCATGCGCTCGCGCACGACACGCTCCATACGGGCGAGACCCGTACGGACCTGGTTCTGGATCAGCTCGCCGACGCTGCGCAGACGACGGTTGCCGAAGTGGTCGATGTCGTCCGTCTCGACAACGATCGTGTCGCCGTTGTCACCGGTGGTCTCGGTCTCGCCGGCGTGCAGCTGCACCAGGTACTTGATCGTCGAGATGATGTCCTCGACGGTCAGGATGCCCGCGTCGAGCGGAGCGTCCGCACCCAGCTTCTTGTTGACCTTGTAGCGGCCGACCTTGGCGAGGTCGTAGCGCTTCGGGTTGAAGTAGAGGTTCTCGAGCAGCGTCTGCGCGGCCTCACGCGTGGGGGGCTCGCCCGGACGCAGCTTGCGGTAGATGTCGAGCAGCGCGTCGTCCTGGCCCTGGGTGTGGTCCTTCTCCAGGGTGGCGCGCATCGACTCGTAGTCGCCGAACTCCTCGAGGATCTGCTCGGTCGTCCAGCCGAGCGCCTTGAGCAGCACGGTGACCGACTGCTTGCGCTTGCGGTCGATACGGACACCGACCATGTCGCGCTTGTCGATCTCCATCTCCAGCCAGGCACCCCGGGACGGGATGATCTTGGCGGAGAAGATGTCCTTGTCGGACGTCTTGTCGATGCTGGAGTCGAAGTAGACACCGGGGGAACGGACCAGCTGGGACACCACGACACGCTCGGTGCCGTTGATGACGAAAGTGCCCTTGTTCGTCATGAGCGGGAAGTCGCCCATGAAGACGGTCTGGGACTTGATCTCGCCGGTCTCGTTGTTGGTGAACTCGGCGGTGACGAAGAGCGGGGCGGCGTACGTGAAGTCGCGCTCCTTGCACTCGTCGATGGAGTTCTTCGGCGGCTCGAAGCGGTGGTCCCGGAACGTCAGGGACATCGACCCGGAGAAGTCCTCGATCGGGGAGATCTCCTCGAAGATCTCCTCCAGACCGGACTTGGTGGGGACGTCCTGACCGTTCTCAAGAGCCTCCTCGACCCGACTCTGCCAGGCGGTGTTGCCGAGCAGCCAGTCGAAGCTCTCGGTCTGCAGCGCGAGCAGGTTCGGAACCTCAAGAGGCTCCTTGATCTTTGCAAAGGAGATGCGCAGCGGGGCGGTGCTGGCGCCGTTGTTCGTATTCGCGGTCGAGGCGTTGCGCGAGGCGGCCAAGAGGGGGTCCTTCCGAGGGCTCGGACTCACTACGCGCGTGCCGGTCCCTCTCCGTACACAGAGACAGAAACCCCAGGTCAGGGGAGCTTCGGTCATCGATGCTGGAGTGAGGGCAGACCCCTGGTGACGGGCAGGGGACAGCTAACAGGCAGCGCAAAGGGTCAGTGTAGCCACTTGGCACACTGATGTCCAGTGCGGGTTTTTCGAGACCCTCGTTGTTCTCAACACCCTTGTCAACGCCCTTGGCCTGCTGCCCTCAACGCAGGTTGATACTGCCCTCTTCGTCGTCGATCCATGCCTCGGATTCGGATCCTTGTGACGACGCGTCCTGAGAATTGCGCGCTGCGTGCGGTTCGTCAAGGCCCCTCAGCCCAAACGGGACCGTCCGGAGACACGACGATGATCACCATACCCCTCGCCACCAGGGGTACAAGGCAACCGAGGCCGGACCTCCGGATACGCCGAAGAGCGACCACCCGGATGGATGATCGCTCTTCGGTGCGTTCGCGTTACAGCCCTAGGAGGCCGTACTCAGCGCGCGGAGAGAGTCGCGGAGACTCCGAGAGGTCTTACTTGACCTCGACGGAGGCGCCGGCGCCCTTGAGGGACTCGGCAGCCTTCTCGGCGGCGTCCTTGGCGACCTTCTCGAGGACGGGCTTCGGGGCACCGTCGACGAGGTCCTTGGCCTCCTTCAGACCCAGCGAGGTCAGCTCACGCACGACCTTGATGACCTGGATCTTCTTGTCGCCGGCGCCGGTGAGGATGACGTCGAACTCGTCCTTCTCCTCCTCGACCGGGGCGGCGGCGGCCGGACCGGTCGGGCCCGCGACGGCGACCGCGGCGGCGGCGGTGACGTCGAACTTCTCCTCGAAGGCCTTCACGAACTCGGAGAGCTCGATGAGGGTCATCTCCTCGAACTGGGCGAGCAGGTCTTCCTGGCTGAGCTTCGCCATGATGGGCGATCCTTCCACTGATTCGGCAGGTGCCGGATGTACTGGGTGAGGCGGGCGTACGTCGGCCCGCTGCGACCCGTGCCGCCTAGACGGCCAGGGTCAGAAAGCGAGCCGAGTTACTCGGCACCGCCCTGCTCGTCCTGCTTGGCACGAAGAGCGTCCACGGTGCGGACGAGCTTCGAGGGAAGCGCCTGGAAGAGCTGAGCAGCCTGCGACTGCTTGCCCTTGAAGGCACCCGCCAGCTTGGAGAGCAGAACCTCGCGGGACTCGAGGTCCGCAAGCTTCTTGATCTCATCGGCGGACAGCGCCTTACCCTCAAGGACACCGCCCTTGATGATGAGATTCGGGTTGTCCTTGGCGAAGTCACGGAGACCCTTCGCCGACTCCACCGGGTCACCGGTGACGAAGGCGACGGCCGTCGGACCAGCGAAGAGCTGGTCGTCCAGCGTGATCCCGGCCTCGTTGGCCGCAATCTTGGTCAGCGTGTTCTTCACCACGGCGTACTGGGCGTTCTCACCGAGCGACCGGCGCAGCGTCTTGAGCTGCGCCACGGTGAGACCGCGGTACTCGGTCAGCACGGCGGCGTTGGAGCTGCGGAACTTGTCCGTCAGCTCGGCAACCGCGGCAGCCTTGTCGGGCCTCGCCATAGAGCCTCGGCCTCCTTCCGGGTGATTCGGACCGCGCGGACCCGAAGGAGGACTGGGTAAAACAAACGCCCCGGCGCAGGCGCTCGGGGCGGACTCGACCGGCTGCACACGCGTGAGCGCGTATGCTCCGGGAGTTCTTCCACCGTCACCTGCGCGGGTCGCCCACTTTGCAGCGGATCCTTCGGCCACCGCGCCCTCGTTCGAGCACGCGGCAACGACCAGCGGTCTTTGGCTTCTGTAGGAGAGTACGGGACCGGGGCGGTGTCGAGCAAATCGGGCCCTACGGGGCCGCCCCGGTCCTTGTGCGTGCGGGCCTCAGGAGGCGGTGGTGGTGCTGCTGCTGCCCGACACGCTCCCGGGACCGCCGGCCTTCATCAGCTCCGTGAAGTCCTTGGTGTCGGCGGCCGGGGGCGCCTCGGCGGCGACCTTCACGCCGTAGTCGCTGTAGTAGGCCGTGCTGGTCATGGTGCCGGTCGCCATGTCCGCCTTCTCGACCTTCTTGACCAGCAGGTCCTGGCCGTCCACCCAGATGTCGATGTTCTCGGTGGTGACGCCCGCCTGGCTGAGCTGCTTCTTCAGGCCGGCCAGCTGGTCGGCGGTGAGGTTGCTGTTCTTGCCGGCCAGGTCGGCGACGTTCACCGTGCCCGAGTAGTGCGTGGCGTCGACGCCGGAGACCTTCTCCTGGCCGACCTTCTTCACGTCGCCGGAGGCCAGCAGCAGCTTCACCGACTGGTTCGGCGTGGTGTTCTGCATCTGGTCCTTGAGGTACGCGCCGGAGCTGCCGCCGAGCTTGGCGAGGTCGTCGTACGCGTACTTGATCCAGTGCTTGCCGCCGAACTGCGCGGCGAACTTCTCGCTCATCCTGGCGTAGTAGGCGTCCGGCAGATAGCGGGCCTCCATCGACGTGGAGCCGGCCTTGCGCATCGCTTCGGCCATCTTGCCGCCGGTGTACGTGATGGTGAGGTTGCCCTTGAGGCCGTCGCCCCAGGCGAGGGCGCCGTCGGCCGTCATCGACATGGTGTCGCCCATGGTCGTGCTGGAGCGGACCTTGGCGGACTCGGCCTTGTCCGTGGACTTCTCGGCGGAGAGCAGGGCAGCGAGGGGGCTGACGTGCGTGACGCTCTTGCCGACCGTCTTGTCGCCCTTCCCGGAGTCCGAGCCGCAGGCGGCCACACCGGTCAGCGCGGTCACCACCGCGACGGAAAGGGTCACCCGGCGTACGGTCGTGCTCTTCATGTAGTCCCACCCCTATGCGAGTCCTGTGCCTGCAACGTAGCCCAGGCCACTGACAGTCGTACGAAAAGTCGCACAAAGAAAGGACGGGCCCCGAACCTTTCAGGTTCCAGGGCCCGCCCTCTACTTACGCGTACCTGACGCGGCTACCGGGGTGAGCGCGGGGCTCAGACGGCGGCCGGGTCCTCCTCGACGAGGAGGTTGCGGGTGCGGTTCGGGTCGACCGGGATGCCGGGGCCCATCGTGGTGGTGATGGCGGCCTTCTTGATGTAGCGACCCTTGGCGGCGGACGGCTTGAGACGGGTGATCTCCTCGAGCGCCGCCGCGTAGTTCTCCACCAGCTGGGCGTCCTCGAAGGACGCCTTGCCGATGATGAAGTGCAGGTTCGAGTGCTTGTCGACGCGGAACTCGATCTTGCCGCCCTTGATCTCGGTGACGGCCTTGGCCACGTCGGGGGTGACGGTGCCGGTCTTCGGGTTCGGCATCAGACCACGCGGACCGAGCACGCGGCCGAGGCGGCCGACCTTGCCCATGAGGTCCGGGGTGGCGACGACGGAGTCGAAGTCCAGGCGGCCCTTCGAGACCTCGTCGATCAGCTCGTCGGCACCGACGATGTCGGCGCCCGCGGCACGCGCGGCCTCGGCACGGTCACCGGTCGCGAAGACCAGGACCCGGGCGGTCTTACCGGTGCCGTGCGGAAGGTTCACGGTGCCACGGACCATCTGGTCGGCCTTACGCGGGTCGACACCCAGACGGAAGGCGACCTCGACGGTGCCGTCGAACTTGGTCGTGGAGGTCTCCTTGGCGAGACGGACGGCCTCGAGCGGGGCGTACAGCTTCTCCCGGTCGACCTTGGCGTCCGCAGCGCGGAGAGCCTTGCTGCGCTTGCTCACAACTGCTCCTGTGTGTTCTGAGAGGAGTCGTGGTGTACGGGCCGAGCAGGCCCTACCACGGTGGTTCTACGAAGGTGGGGGTCAGCCCTCGACCGTGACGCCCATGGAGCGCGCGGTACCAGCGATGATCTTCGCGGCGGCGTCCAGGTCGTTGGCGTTGAGGTCGGGCATCTTGGTCGTGGCGATCTCGCGGACCTGCGCCTCGGTGATCTTGGCGACCTTGGTCTTGTGCGGCTCGCCGGAGCCCTTCTCGATGCCCGCGGCCTTGAGGATCATCTTGGCGGCCGGGGGCGTCTTGGTGACGAAGGTGAAGGAGCGGTCCTCGTAGACCGTGATCTCCACCGGGATGACCCAACCGCGCTGCGACTCGGTCGCGGCGTTGTAGGCCTTGCAGAACTCCATGATGTTGACGCCGTGCTGACCCAGCGCGGGGCCGACCGGCGGGGCCGGGTTGGCGGCGCCGGCCTGGATCTGGAGCTTGATGAGCCCCGTGACCTTCTTCTTCTTGGGAGGCATAGCTCTCCGGGTCCTTTCGATTCGGGTCCTGCCGGCATCCGGGGACCACCCGGACGCAGGCATACCGCACAACGATAACGGGTATGGATGCGCGGCCAAAAACCGTGCAGGTCAGGTTGGCTACGAGAGCCCGCCTGACCTGCACGGAAGCAGTTCGTCCAGAAGGAACTAGTTCTTCTGGATCTGGTCGAAGGAGAGCTCGACCGGCGTCTCGCGGCCGAAGATCTCCACCAGGCCCTTGACCTTCTTCGAGTCGGGGTTGATCTCGTTGATGGTCGCCTGGAGCGTGGCGAAGGGGCCGTCGGTGACGGTGACCGAGTCGCCGACCTCGAAGTCCAGCACCTGGACCTCGACCTTGCGCTGCGGGGCGGGCTTGCCCTCGGCCTCGGCGGCCTCGCGGGCGGCCTTCTCCTCCGCCTCCGGGGCGAGCATCTTGACGATCTCGTCCAGGGTCAGCGGGTAGGGGTCGTAGGCGTTGCCCACGAAGCCGGTGACGCCGGGGGTGTTACGGACGACGCCCCAGGACTCGTTGGTCAGGTCCATGCGGACCAGGACGTAACCAGGCAGCTTGTTCTGCTTGATCGTCTTACGGTCGCCGTTCTTGATCTGGACGACCTCTTCCTGCGGCACCTCGGCCTGGAAGATGTAGTCCTCGACGTTCAGTGAGACGGCGCGCTGCTCCAGGTTCGTCTTCACGCGGTTCTCGTAGCCGGCGTACGTGTGGATGACGTACCACTCGCCGGGCAGGGACCGCAGCTCCTCGCGCAGGGCCTCGACCGGGTCGACCGGGGCGGCGGCCTCCGCCTCGACCTCTTCCTCGGTCTCCACGGTCTCGACCGCTTCCTCGGCCTCGTCCTCGACGTGCAGCGCGGCCTCCTCGGCCGGCTCGCCCGCCTCGGCCTCGGCAGCCTCGAACTCGTCCTGCTCGTCCGCGCCCTCGACGATGTCGAGCTCGTCGTCCACCGTCTCGTCCGGCTCGATGGCGTCGTTCAGGTTCGGGTCAGACACGATGGCTGCTTCTTCCTGGATACATAGGGGTAGAACATGCGAAAACGGGCGCCGGTACCACGGCGCCCTTCGCTCTTGGCTCAGCCGAAGACGTACTTGGCCGCGTGGTTGAGCCCATAGTCAATCACGGTCACCAGGGCGATCATGATGACAACGAAGAAGATCACCACGGTGGTGTACGACGTCAGCTGATTGCGCGTCGGCCAGACGACCTTGCGGAGTTCCGCGATGATCTGTCGGTAGAAGATGCCGAGGCGCTTCAGCGGGCCCTTCTTGGCGCGCTTGCCACCCTTGCGGGCCTTCTTCTTGGTCTCCAGCGCCTCGTCCTGGGCATCAGGCGTGTCGATGGAGCCCACGGCGTCCGTCATTCGTCCTCACCTGATTCCGGGTCGTGGCCGTGCCGCGCCCGGTCTGAGCCGCACGGCGGTGCATCGCTGTACGTACATGTGCACACATCCTGGCGGTGTGTGTAGCAGGGCCGGAGGGACTTGAACCCCCAACCGCCGGTTTTGGAGACCGGTGCTCTACCAATTGAGCTACGACCCTTTGTGTGTCCCCCAACGTACCGCATCCGACCGGGTGCTCGGTGTGCACCGGTTGTGGAGCGGCTGCCGAAGGCCAACGAGGTGAGAGTGTACGTGGTCCGCGGCCCGGCGTCGAACAGAAAGTGCCTGTACGGAGTCGCCGGACCGAAGATCGTCCTGGCCGGGAGCCGGATTCGGATCCTTGTTCACCTCTCGACCCCTTGCTGTTCAGTCCGTGAAACCCGCGTGCCGGGGGCGTTTCCGGTCTGAAACGATGGGCCCCATGAGCGCTGCAATCCCTCCCACCGAGCGCCGGGTCTCCGCCCGAGTCGGCGCGATCTCCGAGTCCGCCACCCTCGCCGTGGACGCCAAGGCCAAGGCCCTGAAGGCCGCCGGGCGTCCGGTGATCGGCTTCGGCGCGGGTGAGCCCGACTTCCCGACCCCGGACTACATCGTCGAGGCCGCCGTCGAGGCCTGCAAGAACCCGAAGTACCACCGCTACACCCCGGCCGGCGGTCTGCCGGAGCTGAAGGCCGCGATCGCCGCGAAGACGCTGCGGGACTCCGGCTACGAGGTCGACCCGGCCCAGATCCTGGTCACCAACGGCGGCAAGCAGGCCATCTACGAAGCCTTCGCCGCGATCCTCGACCCGGGTGACGAGGTCATCGTCCCGGCGCCGTACTGGACGACCTACCCCGAGTCGATCCGGCTCGCGGGCGGTGTCCCGGTGGAGGTCGTCGCCGACGAGACCACCGGCTACCGGGTGAGCGTGGAGCAGCTGGAGGCGGCCCGCACGGAGAGGACGAAGGTCGTGCTCTTCGTCTCGCCGTCGAACCCGACCGGCGCGGTCTACAGCCAGGAGGAGGCCGAGGCGATCGGCCGCTGGGCCGTCGAGCACGGCCTGTGGGTCCTCACGGACGAGATCTACGAGCACCTCGTCTACGGCGACGCGAAGTTCACCTCGCTGCCGGCGCTCCTGCCCGAGCTGCGCGACAAGTGCATCGTGGTCAACGGTGTGGCGAAGACGTACGCCATGACCGGCTGGCGCGTGGGCTGGGTCATCGGCCCGAAGGACGTCGTCAAGGCCGCGACGAACCTGCAGTCGCACGCCACCTCGAACGTCTCCAACGTGGCCCAGGTGGCCGCCCTGGCCGCTGTCTCCGGCGACCTGGAGGCCGTGGCGAAGATGCGCGAGGCCTTCGACCGGCGCCGCAAGACCATCGTGCGGATGCTCAACGAGATCGACGGCGTGCTCTGCCCCGAGCCCGAGGGCGCGTTCTACGCGTACCCGTCGGTCAAGGGCCTGCTCGGCAAGGAGATCCGCGGCAAGCGCCCGCAGGACACCGTCGAGCTGGCCGCGCTGATCCTGGAGGAGGCCGAGGTCGCGGTCGTCCCGGGCGAGGCCTTCGGCACGCCGGGCTACCTGCGGCTGTCGTACGCGCTCGGTGACGAGGACCTCGTCGAGGGCGTGAGCCGGATGCAGAAGCTGCTCGCGGAGGCGCGGGACTGAGGTCCGCTCCGCACACGGGGGCTGCTCCCACTTCCGGGAGCAGCCCCCGTTCGCATGTGCGAGCAAGAGCACGTTCGGGGAAACAGCTACCGGCGCGACCGGGACCTGCGGCAGGATCCTGGGATGGAGCGTGTACGTGATCTCTCTGAGCTGCCGAAAGCCCATCTGCACCTGCACTTCACCGGCTCGATGCGGCCGGGGACCGTTCTGGAGCTGGCCGACAAGCACGGCGTGCGCCTGCCCGAGGCCCTGACCGAGGCGCTGACCAGCGGCGAGCCGCCCAAGCTGCGGGCGACGGACGAGCGCGGCTGGTTCCGCTTCCAGCGGCTGTACGACGCGGCGCGCTCCTGTCTCCGGGAGCCGGAGGACATCCAGCGGCTGGTCCGGGAGGCCGCCGAGGAGGATCTGCAGGACGGCTCGGGCTGGCTGGAGATCCAGGTGGACCCGACGTCGTACGCGCCCCGGCTGGGCGGTCTGATCCCGGCCCTGGAGATCATCCTGGACGCGGTGGACACGACGGTGCGGGAGACCGGGCTCGGGATGCGGGTGCTGGTGGCGGCGAACCGTATGAAGCACCCGCTGGACGCGCGCACGCTGGCCCGGCTCGCGGTGCGCTACGCCGACCGGGGTGTGGTCGGCTTCGGGCTGTCGAACGACGAACGGCGGGGCATGGCGCGGGACTTCGACCGCGCCTTCGCCATCGCACGCGACGGCGGCCTGCTGTCGGCCCCGCACGGCGGCGAGCTGACCGGCCCGGCGTCGGTGCGCGACTGCCTGGACGACCTGCACGCCTCGCGGATCGGACACGGCGTGCGCGCGGCGGAGGACCCGCGTCTGCTCAAGCGGTTGGCCGACCGGGAAGTGACCTGCGAGGTCTGCCCGGCGTCGAACGTGGCGCTCGGTGTCTACGGGAAGCCGGAGGACGTGCCGCTGCGCACGCTCTTCGAGGCGGGCGTCCCGATGGCCCTCGGAGCCGACGACCCGCTGCTCTTCGGCTCCCGACTGACCGCCCAGTACGAGATCGCCCGCCAGCACCACGGCTTCACGGACGCGGAGCTGGCGGAGCTGGCCCGGCAGTCGGTGCGGGGTTCGGCGGCGCCGGAGGACGTCAAGGCGCGGCTGCTGGCCGGCGTGGACGACTGGCTGACTCGCCCGCTCGTCTGAAGTCGGCGCAGGGCGGATACGCCTGGAAGGAGATCAGCACCTCGGGCTCGGCCACGGCTCCGCCTCGGACTCCAGGCCGCGGATGCAGCCCATGAGGGCGGAGCCGCCCTTCACGATCCGCTTCCGACGCGGTCCCCAGCCCGCCGCCGAGGCGCACGCCATGGCCGTGTCGGCGAAGACGTCACGGCTGCCGATGAGGAAGAGCGTCCGCGCGTGGGTGGTGTGGCGCGGCTCGCCCCGGAAGCCGCTGTCGTTGCGGGGGCTCGCCGGTCCTGTGGGGCTACAGGCTCACGCCGACGGTCACCGGCTCGTTGACCAGCGTGATCCCGAAGGCCTCGTGGACCCCGGCGACGACCTCGCGGGCCAGGGCCAGGAGGTCCTCGGTGGTGGCGGCGCCCCGGTTGGTGAGGGCGAGCGTGTGCTTGGTGGAGATACGGGCCGGTCCGGTGCCGTAGCCCTTGGTGAAGCCCGCCTTGTCGATCAGCCAGGCGGCCGAGGTCTTGGTACGGCCCTCACCCGACGGGTAGGCGGGCGGCTCCACTCCCTCGCCAAGCCGCTCCCGCACGCGCGCGTGGAAGGCCGCGAACTGCTCGTCGGTGAGGATCGGGTTGGTGAAGAAGGACCCGGCGGACCAGGTGTCGTGGTCCTCGGGGTCGAGGACCATGCCCTTGCCGGCGCGCAGCTTCAGCACGGTCTCGCGGGCAGCGGCGAGCGGCGCCCTCTCCCCCGGCTCCACACCGAGCGCCCGGGCCGCCTCGGCGTACCTGATGGGCGCCGACAGCCCGGCCGCGTCCTCCAGCTCGAAGCGGACGCGCAGCACGACGTAGCGCTCGGGATCGGCCTTGAAGCGGCTGTGCCGGTACGAGAAGGCGCACTCCTCGTTCGTCAGCGTGACGGTCCGGCCGGCCCCGCGGTCGTACGCGATCACCTCGGTGATCGTCGAGGAGACCTCCTGGCCGTAGGCGCCCACGTTCTGGATCGGGGTGGCGCCCGCGGAGCCCGGGATCCCGGCCAGGCACTCGATGCCGGCGAGTCCGGCCTCGACGGCACGGGCGACGGCGTCGGTCCAGATCTCGCCGGCCGCCAGCTCCAGCGTGGTGCCGCGCAGTTCGAAGCCGGTCGTGGCGATGCGCAGGGCGGTGCCGTCGAAGCCCTTGTCGCCGATGACCAGGTTGGATCCGCCGCCGATGACCAGCAGCGGCGTCCCGGTGTCGTCGGCCTCGCGGACGGTGGCGATCACTTCGGCGTCGGTCGTCGCGGTGACCAGCCGGGTGGCGGGGCCACCCAGCCGGAAGGTGGTCAGCGGGGCGAGGGGAGCGTCGTGGAGTTCCTGCACGCGCTCAAGACTACGAGACGGCACGGACAGCGCCGCGAGGCGGCACGGAGAGCCCGGCCGGGGACCGTTCCCCCGGCCCGGCACGCACGCGCGTACGGCCCCGTCGGCGGGGACGGGGCCGTACGCGTGCGCGTGCCGGGCGGCGAGCGTTGCCGGGCGGCGAGCGTTGCCGGGCCGGGCTGCTGGCACCGGGAGGGCGGCCGGGCGCGTGCCGGGCGGCGGGCGTTGCCGGGCCGGGCTGTCGGCGCCGCGTGGCGTGCGCTCAGTGGGCGGCGGTCTCCAGGACCGGCGCGGGATCGGTCGTGCCGGTGGCGAGGGCCATGCGGCGCCGGGTGGGGATCAGCAGGGCCGCGGCCCCGGCGAGGGCGACCACCGCCGCACCGACGACCAGCGCGGGCCGCAGTCCGTCGACGAAGGCCTGGGCGCTCTCGTAGCCGCCCTGGGCCGAGAAGATCGACGACATGACCGCGATGCCGAGCGCGCCGCCCACCTCGCGCAGGGCGTTGTTGGCGCCGGAGGCGATGCCCTGCTCCGTGGGCAGGACGCTGGACATGACCAGGTTGGAGGCGGGCGCGAAGAACAGGGCCATGCCGATGCCGCTGATGATCAGGCCGGGCAGCTGGGTCGCGTAGGAGACGTCGGCGGTGACCACGGAGCCCAGGTAGCCGAGGCCGGCGGCCTGCAGGAACAGGCCGGTGGCGACGACCGGGCGGCCGCCGATGCGGTCGGAGAGGATGCCGGCGACCGGGGCGACGAGCATCGGCATGCCGGTCCACGGCAGCATCCTGAGGCCCGCCTCGGTGGGCGAGTAGCCGAGCACGCCCTGCATGTACTGGCTGAGCAGGAAGATCGAGCCGAACATCCCGAGGAACATCAGCAGGCTCGCGGCGTTGATCCCGGAGAAGGCGCGGGAGCGGAACAGCCGCATCGGCAGCATGGGGTTCTTGTTGTGGCTGCCGTGGAACACGAAGCCGCCGAGCAGCGCGGTGCCCGCGATCAGACCGGTCAGCACGAGGGTGCCGGTCCAGCCGTCGACCGGGCCGCGCACCAGTCCGTACACGATCCCGAAGAGCCCGCCGCTGACGAGCAGGGTGCCGGGGAGGTCGAGCCGGGCGCCGGTGCCGCGGGACTCGGCGAGGCGGAGGCGGGCGAGCGGCAGCAGGGCCACGCCGAGCGGGACGTTCAGCCAGAAGATCCAGTGCCAGGAGATGTGCTCGGTGAGGCTGCCCCCGATGAGCGGCCCGGAGGCGACGGCGAGGCCGTTGACGGCCCCCCAGATGCCGTACGCCATACCGCGCTTGGCGGCGGGCACGGCCGCGGTCAGCAGGGTCAGCGTCAGCGGCATCATCACGGCCGCGCCGACGCCCTGGACCGCGCGGGCGGCGATGAGGGAGCCGATGCCGGGGGCCATGGCCGCGGCGGCGGATGCGCCGGTGAAGACCGTGAGTCCGGCGAGGAAGAGCCGACGGCGCCCGAAGCGGTCGCCGAGCGCGGCTCCGAACATCAGCAGGACGGCGAAGGTGAGCGTGTAGGCGCTCACGGTCCACTCCAGGTCGTCCAGCGCGCCGCCGAGGTCCTTGCGGATGGAGGGCAGGGCGGTGGTGACGACGAGGTTGTCGAGGGCCGCCATGAACCCGGCGACGCTGGTGATGACGAGGGCCCAGCCGGCGCCCCCGCGACGTGCGGTCTGCTGTGACATTTCTCCCCCAGAGGGTGATCACTGGCTTGATTAGTTATTGCTGACTAACTTTGGAGCCCGTGAAATTTGGAGCCCGCGGAAAAGGGCTGGACTCCGCTCCCCGCCGCCCTACTTCTCCAGCCGCCCGGTGATCCGGGCCGAGGGATACATCCCCTCCCAGACCTGGTGCTCAGGCGGAAACCCCATGGCGGTAAGGGTGTTGATGAGCATTCCGTACGCCAGGAAGGTCGTGGTTTCGTTCACGTCCGCCCCGAGCGGCAGATGCACGGTCTCCCAGAGCTTCATCCAGCCGGCCCGTACGGCCTCGCCGAACTCGTGGTCACCTTCGGCCTCGGCGGCCGCCACGGCGATGTACGTCTGCATCTGCATCTGGAGCCTCTCGGGGCGCTCCGCGAGCAGACGCACATAGGCGTCCGCCATGGCATGCAGGGCTTCCTCACCCTCCAGCCCCTTGGCGGCCTCCTCGAAGACCCGGCAGGTGTCCTCGACGCACCGGAGCGACGCCGCGGCGAAGATCGCCTTCTTGCTCGGGAAGAGCCGGAAGAGGTACGGCTGCGAGACGCCGACCCGCTTGGCGATCGCCTCGGTGGAGGTGCCGTAGTAGCCCCTCTGCGCGAACTCCGCGATCGCCGCGCGGATGACGCTCTCGCGCCGCTCTTCTGCGCTCATCCTGACCACGCGAGAAAGTTAGTACTCAATCACTAACCAGTCAAGCGAGGCCTGTGCCGACCCATCCGTAAGGGGCGCCCACCCGTGGTCGGCGCCCCTTACCCGGATCTGCCGTCAGGCCAGCCGCACGACCGCCCGGGACATGCCCAGCACCTTCTCGCCCCCGCTGGTCGCGGTCAGGTCCACGCGCACCGTGTTGTCGTCCAGCTTGGCCGCGACCTTGCCGCTGACCTCGATGACCGCGCCCTTGTCGTCGTTCGGCACGACGACCGGCTTGGTGAAGCGGACGCCGTACTCCACGACCGCGCCCGGGTCGCCGGTCCAGTCGGTGACCACGCGGATCGCCTCGGCCATGGTGAACATGCCGTGCGCGATGACGTCCGGCAGGCCCACCTCCTTGGCGAACTTCTCGTTCCAGTGGATGGGGTTGAAGTCCCCGGAGGCACCCGCGTACCGCACCAGCGTGGCGCGGTTCACAGAGAAGGTCTGCGCCGGCAGTTCGGTGCCGACCTCGACGTCGTCGTACGCGATCTTCGCCGTCATCGCTGTCTCACGCCTCCTCGGCCGCACGGGCCACGAGCTTGGTCCAGGCGGTCACCACGTGCTCGCCCGCCTCGTCGTGCACCTCACCGCAGATGTCCAGCACGTCGTTGCCCGCGAGGGACTTGATCCCCTCGATGGTGGAGGTGACGGTGAGCCGGTCGCCGACACGCACCGGGCGGGTGTAGGCGAACTTCTGGCTGCCGTGCACGACGCGGCTGTAGTCGAGACCGAGCTGCGGGTCCTCAATGACCGCCGCCGCGGCCCGGTAGGTGATGGCGAACACGAACGTCGGCGGCGCGATCACATCGGGATGTCCGAACGCCTTGGCGGCCTCCGGGTCCGTGTACACGGGGTTGGCCTCCCCGACCGCCTCGGCGAACTCGCGGATCTTCTCCCGGCCCACCTCGTAGGGCTCGGTGGGCGGATAGGTCCGCCCCACGAAGGACTGGTCGAGCGCCATGGCCCGGCACCTCCTGGTCTCGGCAGCGTGTGAAACGACGTAAGGCCGCCCCCCTGCTTGGGGGCGGCCTTACGTACGAGCCTGATTTATCGCGTCTCGCGGTGCGCGGTGTGCGCGTTGCAACGCGGGCAGTGCTTCTTCATCTCAAGACGGTCCGGGTTGTTACGCCGGTTCTTCTTGGTGATGTAGTTCCGCTCCTTGCACTCCACGCAGGCCAGCGTGATCTTCGGGCGGACGTCGGTGGCAGCCACGTGAGTGCTCCTTGACGAACGGATTGACTGTATTAACGCAAGAAAGAGTAGCCGATCGAAGGACCGACCCCGCAATCGGCTACTGTCTGTAGCGGTGACCGGACTTGAACCGGTGACACAGCGATTATGAGCCGCTTGCTCTACCGACTGAGCTACACCGCTTTGATGAGATCAGTCCCCGCCTTGCGACGGGAACCTCTCACACCAGAGCCCCAAAACGGAATCGAACCGTTGACCTTCTCCTTACCATGGAGACGCTCTGCCGACTGAGCTATTGGGGCGAGCGATGAAGACATTACACGGTCCGCCGCCGTTCACCCAAATCCGTATCCGGCCGCCCGCCACAAGCTCGTTCGCGGGCCGTTCCCGGGCCTCCCGGAAACCTCGCAAGCCCCCTTGTGGCACTGGCGCGCGCGTGGGACGGGCAGGCCATGGGCTGCCGGGGCGCACACCGCACGCGCGCGTGCGCGCAGGTCACACCGGCGGGCGAAGCGTGTACCGCCAGGGGCGGACCACGCCGGTACGACTATTGCGCTCCTCCGCGCCGCGCACCGCTCGCCAGCCTAGGCTCGACTCACTCTGCGTGATCTTGGGTCCGTCGCGGCCTTGATCCCCTCACGCGGCCGTGCCCCGAGCCCCCGGCCCGACCCCTGGAGTCCGATGCCCGACAGTCAGCCGCAGCCGCCCTCGTCGTCGAACTCGTCCGGCTCCTCCGGGCAGCCCGACCCGGCCGCCCTGCTGCTGTGCGGGGCGCGGCTCACCGACGGCCGGACCGTGGACGTACGGCTGGGCGGCGGGCGCATCGAGGCGGTCGGCACGGCCGGCAGCCTGACCCCTGGGGCGGCCCGGAAGGGCGCCGCGCGCGTGGACCTCGGCGGCTACCTGCTCCTCGCGGCACCGGCCGAACCGCACGCCCACAGCGACACCGCGCTCTCCGCCGAGCAGCCGGGACCGGTCTCGTACGCCCCCGAGGACGTCCAGCGCCGGGCCACGGAGGCCGCCCTGCTCCAACTCGGCCACGGGGCGACGGCATTGCGTGCACACGTGCGCGTAGGCGATGTCCAGGGCCTGGGCGCGCTCGGCGCCGTCCTGCAGGCACGGCGTTCCCTGCGGGGGCTCGCGGAACTGACCACGGTGGCGATGCCGCGCCTGCTGACCGGGGTGGCCGGGGCAGACGGGCTCGCCATACTGCGGGACGCGCTGAAGATGGGCGCCTCCGTGGTGGGCGGCTGCCCGGACCTGGACCCGGACCCCACGGGTTACGTGGAGGCCGTGCTGGAGGTGGCTTCGGAGCACGGCTGCCCGGTGGACCTGCACACGGACGCGGCCGACCCGGCCCGGCTGTCCCGGCTCGCGGCCATGGCGGGTGGTCTGCGCCCCGGTGTGACGATCAGCCCGTGCGCCGGTCTCGCGCGCCTGAGCACCGAGGCCGCCTCCCGGCTCGCGGACCAGCTCGCGGCGGCCGGTGTGACGGTGGTGTGCCTGCCCCAGGGCGGTTGCGGGGGCGTGGACCGGCGGGGCACGGCTCCGGTACGGCTGCTGCGCGCGGCCGGGGTGCGGGTGGCGGCCGGCAGCGGCGCCCTGCTGGACGTCTCGAACCCCGTCGGCCGCGGCGACCCCCTGGAGGCCGCCTACCTCCTCGCCTCCGTCCACGGCCTGCACCCCGAGGACGCCTACGACGCGGTGAGCGCCTCGGCGCGCACGGTCCTGGGCCTGCCCGAGGTCCGCGTGGAGGCCGGCTTCCCCGCCGAGCTCCTCGCCGTGCGCGGCGACCGCCTGTCCGGTGCCCTCTCCCTCGCCTACAGCCGGATCGTCGTGCACCGGGGGCGGGTGGTGGCGCGCACGAGCGCGGTGCGCGAGTACTGCAACTCGGCGGCCGCGGCGGAACTGGGGCTGCCGCGACAGGGGCGGAAGGAGTTGTCGTGAGGTCGGTGGCGCTGGTCATCGGGGCATTCGTCGGCGCCGGGGGCGCCCGTGCGGTACGGGGCGCCCGTGCGGTACGGGGCGCCCGTGCGGTTCGGGGCGCCCGTGCGGTTCGGGGCGCCCGTGCGGTTCGGGACGCGCGTTCGCGTTGAGGGGCGCGCATTCCAGGCTGCACGCCTCGATCGTGCGCCTAGGCGCACTCAAGCCGCCGCACGCCATGCTCCGGAGCGCCCCTGAGCCACAGCGCACCCCGGCGTGAACCCGTACGGCGGACGCGCCTCTTCGGGCGTACGGTCGGAATCATGCGCATTGTCATCGCTGGTGGTCATGGTCAGATCGCGCTGCGGCTGGAGCGACTGCTCTCCGCGCGCGGGGACGAGGTCGCGGGGATCATCCGGAACGCGGAGCAGGGCGACGATCTGCGGGCGGTCGGCGCCGAACCGGTCCTGCTCGACCTGGAGTCCGCCTCGGTCGAGGAGGTCGCGGCACATCTGCAGGGCGCGGACGCGGCGGTCTTCGCGGCGGGCGCGGGCCCGGGCAGCGGTACGGCCCGCAAGGACACGGTGGACAAGGGTGCGGCGGTGCTGTTCGCGGACGCGGCCGTACGCGCGCGGGTACGCCGTTTCGTGGTGGTCTCCTCGATGGGCGCGGACCCCGCGCACGAGGGCGACGACGTGTTCGACGTGTACTTGCGCGCCAAGGGCGCGGCCGACGCGTACGTCACCCGTCAGGACGCCCTCGACTGGACGATCCTGCGCCCCGGTGCGCTGACGAACGACGCGGGCACCGGCCAGGTGCGCCTGGAGGCCCACACCGGGCGCGGCCCGATCCCCCGGGACGACGTGGCGGCCGTGCTCGCGGAGCTGGTGGACACCTCGGCCACGGCCGGCCTGACGCTGGAGCTGATCGGCGGGTCCACGCCGGTGTCTGTCGCGGTGAAGTCGGTCGCGGGGAACTGAGGTCGGCCCTCGGCCGTTCACCCTTCAGACAAACCGTCAGAACAGAGGCAGCTGCCCGGGAAAGTCCGGCACGGCGTACCCGTCCAACGCCGGCTGTACCGCACCGAGTTGAGCCTGCTGCCGGGATCCGGAACACGAGACGAGTTCCCCGCCCTCCCGCGCTCCGGGCGGGTCGTGCCGGGCGAAGCGCCCCGCGACGACGGCGATCTCGCGACGACACACAGGACAGGTTCTGCGACGGGAGGCCATGCCGCCAGTGTGCCCGGGTTCGAACCTGGGAAGGCTGAGCCGGCAGATTTACGGACCACGCGGCAGAGAGCGCATGACCTGGCCTTACGGCGGCCTGGCAGCCCGACGCCCCATGGCTGCCCCACTGCCCGGCGAGCGACAGCAAGCTTGGTTCCCCTGGCCCGGCCTGGCGGCCCGGTAGGTCCCGTGCCCAAGCGAGCGGGGATGCCGCGAAGCGATGTCGCGCGGGCGTGCAACCCACCGCGAGTGTTTGGGAGTACCTACGGGCGGACGTCCAAGCCGCGGCCACCGCTCCTGGTGGTCGCTGCAGGTCGGCACGCGGGCCCAGCGCGCCGGCCGTCGAGGACCGCCCGGCGTGGCGTCGGGCGGCAGTTTTGAAGGAGAAATGCTCCGTGGCTCTCAGTTTTGCCAGGAAGGCAGCCATGGCGACCGTCGCAGTCGCCGCGCTCGGAGGGGTCTCGTTCGGCGCCTCCGCGAGCGAGGCGGCGTCGGGCCTGGCCGTCCACCCGGCGTCCGCACCCGCCTCCGTCGTCCCCAAGCGGTCTGCTTCCGCTCACCGGCAGGTGCCGCAGGTGGTCACACAGGTGATCGGCAAGGGCCGAGTGGACGGGCACCGTTGGTCGGTGGCGCTGGAGTTCCACCGGACACTGCCCAAGGGCTACACCCTGCCCACACTCCCCGACGGAACCACGGCACCGGGCACATCACTGCTGTGCCAGCGCATGTACATCGGCGGCGTCCGCATCGACCACCAAGGCGGCCCCTGGGCCGACTGCCAGCCCGTCACCGGCACACAGGACCCCCACGCCGCAGGCGGAATGGGACTGTGGGGCCTGCACGACAAGGGCCTCAGCGGCAGCCGACTCATGGTCTCCAAGCCCGAAGCCGACGTCGCCTACGGCGTGGTCTCCCTCTCGGACGGCACCCAGGTCAAAGCCACCACCGTCACCGTCCCCGGCACCACCTACCGCGCCTGGGCCGCCCCCATCCCCAACGGACAGACCATCACCACAGTCGACCAGTACGACACCCACCACAACCGACTCACCCACGACACCTACTGGCGCTGAACAGCCAGACGAAGGACGGGCACCTCCTGCTGTGCAGCCAAGTGACCGCAAGGCCGCGGACAACGGACCGGACTCGGAGTTCACCCAGTTCGTCGCCGCCCGTTGGCGGGCTCTGACCCACACCGCGTACCTGCTCACCGGCGACTTCCACGAAGCGGAGGACCTGGTGCAGACGACGCTGGCGAAGGTGTACCCGCACTGGCAGCGACTGGAGCCGGAGCGCGCCGAACACTACGTTCGCCGCGCACTGGTCAACACCAACCGCAGCCGGCATCGCCGCCGCAGGATCACCCACCTCCTTCTCCCGTCGCTGCCCGACACCGGCCCCGTCCATGACGACGGGGCCGGCGTCGGAGACGTGGACGTGTACGACACCCTGGCTCGTGAGCTCGCCGACCTGCCCGAGCGGCAGCGGGCGGTCGTGGTGCTGCGCTACTGCGAGGATCTGTCCGTCGAGGAAGTGGCAGACGTCCTCGGCTGTTCGGTCGGCACCGTGAAGAGCCAGGCGTCCCGGGCTTTGGCCAAACTGCGCAGCCGGTCGGCCCTCGCCTGCAACTACCCGCCCAGCCGCCCTGCAGAGGCACGATGACTCCAGACCACGGCCAAGAAGACTGGGCACGCGCCGCCTTCGCCCGGTCACGCGAGGCCTACCCCTCGTCCCCGGCCCCCGTCGACCAGATCCTGACCGCCGCGCGCGCCCGCAGGAAACGCCGCCGTGCCGCGGCTGCCGTGGCAAGTGCCGCCTGCATCCTCGGCCTCGGCCTGACGGTTGCGTTCCTGAAGTCACCACCTGGTGCCGTCGACCCCGCGCACCGGCCCTCACCCCTCGCAAGCTCCCCCTTCACTCCGACTCCTGTCACTCCGAACCCTGGCACGGTCAGTGTCCGGGTGGCCGAGGGGACGACAGACGGGCACCGTTGGTCGGTGGCGCTGGAGTTCCACCGGACACCGCCCAAGGGCTACACCCTGCCCACACTCCCCGACGGAACCACGGCACCGGGCACATCACTGCTGTGCCAGCGCATGTACATCGGCGGCGTCCGCATCGACCACCAAGGCGGCCCCTGGGCCGACTGCCAGCCCGTCACCGGCACACAGGACCCCCACGCCGCAGGCGGAATGGGACTGTGGGGCCTGCACGACAAGGGCCTCAGCGGCAGCCGACTCATGGTCTCCAAGCCCGAAGCCGACGTCGCCTACGGCGTGGTCTCCCTCTCGGACGGCACCCAGGTCAAAGCCACCACCGTCACCGTCCCCGGCACCACCTACCGCGCCTGGGCCGCCCCCATCCCCAACGGACAGACCATCACCACAGTCGACCAGTACGACACCCACCACAACCGACTCACCCACGACACCTACTGGCGCTGAACACCGGCGCCAGTAGGTCTGGAATCCCTGCATTCCAGCGGGCAGCGCTGCTGCACGAGGAGGCGCGAGTACAGCCGCGTGTTCCAGCCCATCGACTTCCGCCACAGCGTGTGCACCGGCCCGGTCACGGGCAAGGCCGACCACCATCACTACTACGGGGCCCGGCGGCCTGCGGCCGCGTGGCCGCATCAGGTGGGGGTGATCCCGCCGCGGGCGGGCTGTTTCCAGACCCGGGCCGAAGTGGTTCGGCTGCGTGAAGCACTCACGGGTGGACGGGCCGCGGTCCTGGTGGGGCAGGACACGGCCCACGGTCAGGTGCTGGCCGGAATGGGTGGGGTGGGCAAGACCCAGCTGGCCGCCGACTACGCCCGCACCGCCTGGCAGACCGGTGAACTGGACCTGTTGGTGTGGATCACCGCGAGCAACGCCACCGCAGTCGCCTCTGGGTATGCGTTCCTCAACCCCAACGGCATCCCCGAAACCGTCCTGACCAGTGCGCCAGCCCTCACCCACCTGACCCGGCACCGCGCCGAAGACGGCTCGCAGGCAACACCCCAGAACGCACCTTGGTCAGAAGGGTGGCACGGTCGGCCAGCCGTCCCCGGTAGGCGGCGGCGCTGATGCCGGCGTCGATGAGGTGGACGCGGATGGCTTGGTGGGGGGTGGCGGGGGTGTGGTCGATGAGACTGAGCCGATCCAGCGCCCGCAGAGCACAGACCACCTCGTCCGCAGTTACGGACACGGGAGCCTTGTCCTGCTCTGCTCGCCGACGCCGCCCCCGAGGTGCTGCCCGACGGGCAGACCCAGAGCGTGGCGGCAGCCTGGTCGCTGTCGGTGGACCGCGCCGACACCCTGCGCCCGATGGGCCTGGCCCGCCCGATGCTCCAGCTCGCCGGTAGGCGGCGGCTTGCGACAGTGCGAGCGGCAGGTGCCCTAAGTCCTGGGCGAGCGCGGCGAGCTGTTCGTCGGGCTCGTGGCGCTCACGGGCGCCCAGCGCGGCGGTGAGGTAGGCGAGGGACTCGGCTTCGGTGAACAGCCCGACCTTGATCAGACGGCCTGCCAGGGCCAGGGCTGCGTCCTGGCGGCGGGTGGTGATCAGGGTGCGGCCGTGCGGGCCGGTCGGCGGCCGCGCAGGCCGCCGTGGAGATCCTGGGTGCCGACCCGGCGGACCGGGAAACGGCCGCCCGTGCGTTCCTGGCCTGGCTGGAGCCCAAGGCGAACGCCGCGCCGTGCCGGTGGCTGGTCGTCCTCGACGACGTCACCGACCCCGCCGACCTGAACGGACTGTATAAGGTGCTGTACCGGGCCGGACGAAGCCTCGGCGAAGCCGGCCAGGTCACCGCCGCCACAGCCCACTTCCATCGCCTGACCCAGACCACCGGCCACCGCCTCGGCCCCGACCACCCCGCCACCCTGACCGCCCGCAGCCACCTCGCCCGGTGGCGGGGGAAGACGGGAGACGCAGCCGGCGCCGCAGCCGCGTACGAGCAGCTACTGGTCAGGATGTCCTGTGACGGCGAAGTTGGTCCGATTGCCGTCGCAGATTGACCACCTGGCCGGTGAGTGGGGTGTGCCGCCCTGCCGTGGTGGCGGGGTCGGCACACGGTCGCACCCCTGGGGCGCGGTTGTCTTACCTGTACTGAAGGTCGATGACCTGGTAGAAGGCGTGGCCGGTGTCGGCGACTTCCCACACTGCGAGCAGGACGTGGTGGCCGGCGTTGCGCTGGGGCAGGCGCATGGTGTGGGTGGTGGGCTCGCTGGGGACGAGGTCGTCGGCCGCCCAGTAGGGCTGGCCGCTCAGCTGGACGCAGTGGAAGGGCTCGCTGTCGAACTGGGCGCGGGTCAGGGGCTGGTTGGGGTCCCAGCCGCTCTTGGTGAGGAAGTAGTTGAAGCGGCGGGTTTTGTGGGGCGCGTGGAATCCCCAGGTGAGTTCCAGGTTCTCGCCGGAGGTGACGGGGTGCTTCTTCCAGTCGGTGCCGACCTCGTCCAGGGAGGCGGCGAAGTCCTTCCCGGCGCTGGCGATCTGTCCATCCGCCGGCGGCTGGGCGTTGACCACGTCGTCCGGGGCGAAGGGATCGCGCAGGCCCGCCTGGTTCGCGGGGAAGAACTTACCGGCCTCCAAGCCGTTGGCCTGCCAGCTCTCCAGGTAGAGCTGGGCCCGCGAAGGGGGAGAGCTGACCGCTCCGTGCTTGGGTTCCACGAGACACTCCTTACTCTTGGTGTGCATATGCATACGGAACGCTACAGCCGGGTATGCGGTTCACCCTCGCATTCGGTCCTCGTGCCGCGGTTCTCATTCATCGGCCTAGTCGGCGTTGACCTGTGCGGCGTCGCCGGCCTGGTCGAGCTGATGTCGGCTGACCCCATGACCGCGGCGATCCATCTTCAATGACAACCGGTCCAACTTCACTGTCACAGGACACAGGAGGTGGCGGCGCAGTTGAGGTGGCGCCATGCGCGCGGCATCGCCGTCGCCTACCTCTACCGCCTCGACCTGGCCAAGCCCGTCCGCCCGATGACCCCCGGCCGGTGGCAGGCGCACGAAGCGATGATGCGCCCCCACCGGATCTGCCCCGAGTGCGGCAACATCCGCGCTTCCCTCGGTACCTGCGAACCCTGCGATCCCACCCGCATGGCCGCCTGACCAAAGGACTGACATGGGCAAGCCCGATACCCGCCGCCTGGACAAGGCGATACAGCAGACCGATCGCAAGCTGACCGCCGTCAGAAGCCGCGAGATGTGGCCGCTGGACGGCCGGGAGCGGCGCGCGGTGCTGTCCGCTGGTCTCCGGCTCCTACCGCGTCCGGGGCAACAGCCCCGCCCGCGCGGAACGGACCCTGGACACCGCGTGGCAGTCGGCCGAGACCCGGCTGATCACGGAACTCGCCGCCCTGCGGACCGAGCGGCAGCGCATCGTGCGCGAGGCCGCCACCGAAAAGGCCGCGAAGAAGTCCTCCGGCTGGTGGTGACCCTCCCAGCCGGGCCCACCACGGGCCCGGCCACCGCGCCGCATCTTCCCTTTCAGCTCCGCCCCGATCCGGGGCAGTCAGGAGTGCTGCTGTCATGAGCGGCAATGTCGTTCACCTGCACAAAGACACCGACCCCTCGGCCGAACCGTCCCCGGTGACCACGCTGACCGTGGTCCCCGACCCGGACTGCCCCGGCTGCGAGGGTGTCGGCGGCATCGAGCGCGGCTACGGCGACTATGACACCGGCGAGTACGCCGGCACCGAGTGGTACCCCTGCGACTGCTGGACCGAGTGGCGCAGGGTCCTGCTGCCGCTCCCGCGCCTGCCCCGGCTGCTGCGCCGCCGCGTCGCCCAACGCGACCCGTGGAGCGACGAACCGCCCTTCTAGCTACGCCAAGGGCGGCCCCCTCGTCTCGCCAAAGTCGCGGGGCCGCCCTTGTCAGCCAGCACCTTCTAGGAACTGGAGACATCCAGCATGACCCTTCCCACCGACATCCGGCGAGTGCCCGGCCGACGGCCGCGCTTACTGGACCTGTTCTCCTGCGCTGGCGGCGCCGCCATGGGCTACCACCGCGCCGGATACGACGTCGACGGCTGCGACATCGCCCACCGGCCCAACTACCCCTTCCCCTACCACCGAGGCGACGCCCTCACCCGCCGCCTCCCCGCCCTGCCAACACGGATGCGCCCTGACCGTGGGCACCAACGCCTGGATGGGGCCGCGCTCACGTCGACCTCGTGGCGCCCACCCGCGCCCTGCTCGACGCCACCGGCCTGCCCTACGTCATCGAGCAGCCCAACGGCCGCGCGGAGATCCGCAAAGACCTGACCCTGTGCGGGGAGATGTTCTCCCTCAGGGTGATCTGGCACTGCAACTTCGAGTTGGGCGGCTGGACCACCGACCAGCCGGCGCACGTCCCGCACCGGGGCCGCGTGCGCGGCTACCGGCACGGCCGCTTCTACGACGGCCCCTATGTGGCCGCGTACGGCAACGGCGGCGGCAAGCCCACCGTCCCCGAGCTGCAACAGGCCATGGGGATCACCTGGACCGACGTGCGCGAGGAACTGACCGACGCCATCCCACCCGCCTACACCGAATGGATCGGCCGCACCTACCTCGCCACCCGCACCACCTCGTGGGAGGTGGCTGCGTGAGCGAGAACCTGCTGCGGGCCGCGCTGGACGCGGCCGAACGAGGCTGGCACGTCTTCCCGCTGCGCCCCGGTGGCAAGCCGCCTGCCCTGCACGGCGAGAAGTCCTGCACCCGCACCGGGCCGTGCGCGAACGGGCACGTGAAGTGGGAGCAGCGGGCCACCACCGACCCCGATCGCATCCGCGCCGCCTGGACCCGGGCCCCGTTCAACGTCGGTATCGCCACCGGCCCCTCCGGGCTGGTCGTCATCGACGCGGCAACCGGCATGGCGACCCGCTACCCCGCCGCTACCCATCCGCTACCACTATCCCTTCCCGCTACCTCCAACAGGCGCCTGACCTGCGCGGTAGCGGCGGTAGCGGAAGTAGCGGACTTCTGAGAGCAAGGCCGAACGGCCGAACGCCCCGAAGGAGTTGTCATCTTGGCCCGCGACCAGAAGCTCAAGCTTCTCGAAGTCCTCGAAGAGATCGAGATGAGCCGCGCTGCCTTCTACCGCATGCGTGCCCGGGTCAAGGCGCCCAAGCTCATCAAGCTCCCGAACGGACAGCTCCGCTGCCGTCGCAGCGACCTGGATGCCTGGTGGGCGTCCATGGAAGAAAACGCCGCCTGACCACCTCCCACACACGAACCGAGAGGGCCCGCCAACTGGCGGACCCTCTTTGGAGTACGCATGCCACTGACCTACGACGTTCGCCTCTATTCGATCGAAGTTCGCAAGGACCGGCCGAAGCCGTACCGCTTGCGGTGGCTTGTCGGCGCACGGAAGCACTCGAAGAGCTACAAGCTGAAAGTGCAGGCATACGGCCGCCGTTCGGAGCTGATGTCTGCCGTCCGACGCGGCGAGAAGTTCGACGAGGACACCGGGCTTCCCGTCTCGGAGCTGCGGGCACAGCAAGTATCCATCACCTGGTACGAACACAGCCGCGCGTACATCGACCGCAAGTGGGCTCAGGCGCCGGCGAAATCCCGGAAGAACTACGCCGAAGCACTGGCCACCATGACCCCTGCCCTGGTCAAGACGAGGGCAGCAATGCCGGACGCGGCACTTCTGCGGCGCGCGCTCTACGGCTGGGCGTACAACCGCAACCGGTGGAACGAGACGCCTCCGGACGACATCGCCCAAGCTCTCGCGTGGATGGCCAAGCACTCCATGCCTGTTTCGGCGCTGGAGGATCCCGCGACAGTACGGCTGGCCCTCGACGCCTTGGCTCTGAAGTTGGACGGGAAGACGGCCGCACCTCGAACCGCAAAGCGGAAGCGAGCGTGTCTCAGCGACGTCTTGGGGCTCGCCGTGGAAGAGCAGTACTTCACCATTCCGGTGAACCCCCTCACCGCAGTGAAGTGGACGGCTCCGAAGGCCGTGGAAGAGGTCGACCCTGAAAGCGTCGCCAACCCCCGGCAAGTTCGGGCCCTGTTGTCAGGGGTACGCGAGCAGGGGGCGCGCGGGCAGCACCTCGAAGCGTTCTTCGGGTGCCTGTACTACGCGGCCATGCGGCCGGCCGAAGTCGCCGCGCTCCGCGCCACACAGTGCCACTTGCCCAAGAACGGTTGGGGCACGCTCACCTTGCGTCAGGGAGTCGTCCGCGCCGGACGGAGTTGGACGGACGACGGGTGGAGACCGGATACGGGGAGGTGTGGGCCAAGGCACGCGAGACCGCGCTAACCGAGGTCGAGGCCGCCTCGTTGCTGGCTCGCCGCCCGTATGACCTTCGACATGCAGGGGTGTCCTTCTGGCTCAGCTCGGGGGTGGACGCAATGGAGCGCGCCCGCCGCACCGGCCACAGCATCGCGGTCCTACACCGGGTGTACGCCAAGGTCTTGACCAGACCCGCGAACGGGCTAACAGCCGGATCGACGCGGCGTTGAGCGAGTGGAACGAGCCCGAGTAAGGGCGTCTCCCCCGGGGGACGCCTGGGGGACGCGCCCTGATCAGAGGTGGGATTCGGGCGGGACGGGGTGAGACACGCCCAGTGAATCCGGCATCGAATCGAACGGACGTCAGGAACGAAGAGACCCCCTCTGACCAGCCGTATTGGCTGGTCAGAGGGGGTCATCCCCAGTGTGGCGGCGCCAGGATTCGAACCTGGGAAGGCTGAGCCGGCAGATTTACAGTCCCCTCAAGATCTAACTTTTGGGAAGCTGCTGACGTGCAGGAACAGGAGTTGCTGCATCGAAGTCACCCGTAGTCGTCCGCGTCTCGTCCAGAGACACCCTGGGTGCCGCCAGGGCCTACGCCCCAGGGAGCGGTGCTCCCCATGCGCGCTCAGTGAGTTCGCCCCAGACACCCGGAGCGACAGTGCGTGGGTCAACCGGGGCGGCCGCATCACCCAACGAACCAAGATCTAGCCAACACACGGTGACCCGACGGATACTGTCTGAGACGCAAGCAGTTGGGGAGGGGCGCCGATGGCACGCATGCGCTTTGAGCAAAGAATGTACGCGCAAATGCTCTTCTATCGAAAGCTGTACGAGCTTGAGGAGAATGCGTTCGAAAGCTTCTTTCACAGCGTAATGCAGTCGGCTACATCCGACTACACCCCCATCCGCGCATACGGAAACATTGGCGACCGGGGTGCAGATGCAATGGCGCTCTGCTCCGGAAAACTCTACGCGTGTTTTGGACCTCGGGTGCCAAACGTAGAGAGATTACGGAAGAAGTTCACTACCGACCTCGAAAGTGCACTAGCTCAACGACCGGGGCAGTTCAGTACATTCGTCTTTGTTCACAACGACAGGATCGGGCTGCATCCCGATTTGAGCCCAACTCTGAGCAGCGCCCAAAAAGCGCATCCTGACCTAATTTTTGAGACTCTGGACCCCGTTGGCCTTTGGCGGATATTCCGTAAGCTCGAACTGGAAGATGTAGAGGATATCCTCGGATGCGAAATCCCGGTAAGTGACGCCGTCTATGGCATCGGGGTAGATGACCTCAAACCACTCTTGGATCATGTAAATGAACATCGACGCCGGGACAACGAGACCGGACCACCGCCAATGCCGAGTCAAGAAAAACTAGAGTTCAGTAATCTTGACGAGGATAACCAAGAAGCGCTAATCGGGGGCATGAAGCACTCCCCCCTGGTGCGACAATACTACGACGGGCGCGTTTTCCCGCTTGAGGAGGCCAACACAGCTCAAGGTTTCAGGGATGAGTACCTCGACATCAAAAGCGAGATAAGCGATCCCGACCTCATCATCGAGCGCCTCAAGTGGTACGTGATCGGCAACCGTCTAGCAAACGAGCGCCAACTACGCGCCATGTGGATTGTTCTGGCATACTTTTTCGAAAGGTGTCACATCTTCGATAACCCACCCCCTGGGTGGAGTGCAAGCCATCAAGAAAGGCAGCCGGTACGATGATTACTCCCACTCGGAGCATTGCGCCGGACCGAGCTCTCCTGTCCGTAGCCGCACAGATCCTTCTCCAGCTTGAAGCACCACGAACGATTAGTCAGACGTGGGTGCGCTTGAGGTCTTGGAGATCGGAGAACGGCTTCGGCTCCCCCATTCCTTTCGGATGGTTTGTGTTAGCCCTGGATGTCCTTTACGCGATGGACGCTCTTATCCTCGTTGATGACCTGTTGATGCGGAGGACTGGGAATGCTTCGTGAAATCTCGGCCTCCGACACCCGTTTCAAGCGAATGAAGTTCCATCCTGGGCTAAATCTTGTAGTCGCCAATAAGACGTCTGATTCACGGGATACAGATAGCCGCAACAGTGCCGGAAAGTCCAGCTTGTTGGAGCTGTTTCATTTCCTGCTCGGTTCGCAGGGCAGCGGCCATATGGCTCGAAGTAAGGCTTTGCGGCACATCACGTTCCAGTTGGAACTGGACTGGAACGAAGCCCATCCTCGCGTGCACGTGGCCCGCACGGGGACACGTCCCGACGTAGTTACGCTGTATCCCAACATTGATAACTCGCACCAAGAGTTCCTCTTCGATTCGCCTGACGACGTTGCAGACGTCAGCCTTGCTCGCTGGAACGCGTTGCTGGAGGAGCAGCTATTCAAACTGCGAGGAGACCACCCAGGTGTCACTGGGAGGAGCCTTCTTTCCTTTTATATTCGCCGCGTAAGCTCGAATGCGTTCAACGAGGCTATTCGCGCTTCACATGCTCGGCAATCCCAAATCGACGCAACAACAAATGTTGCCTACCTTCTCGGACTCGACTACGAACTTGTCAATAAGTACAAAGATGTCGCTCAACGCGAGAATGCACGCACTCAACTGCAAAAGGCAGCCAAGGACCCAACCCTTGGAAAACTCGTTGGCGCCACGGCAGACCTTCGCGGCCAAATGAATCTTGCGCAACAAAGGATTGAGCAACTGCGGAATCAGGTCGCCAGTTTTCGGGTCGTACCTGAATATGAGAGGCTGGCCGCAGAAGCAGACGCAATTACTCGGCAGTTGCGGGACCTTGCCAATCTGGACTCGATCGACCGAGCTAACGTTGAGGACTTGCGCCGGTCCGTTGATGAGACGTCGGACACTAGTAGTGAGTACCTTGAGTCGGCATTCAACGAACTCAACATCACCCTTCCTGGCCAAGTGCGTCGCCGCTACGATGAGGTGCAAGCATTCCATGAGACTGTGGTCAGGAACCGCCGGCACTATCTCGATTCGGAGATCCGCGAGATCGAGGAGCGCTTGCAGGCTCGCGCGATGGAGCGAGAAGTTCTCGGCACTCGACAGTCAGAGATCCTTAGAGAACTAAATCAGGGCGGCGCCTTGGAAAGCCTAACAGTGCTGCAACAGGCTCTCGCTACTGAGCAGTCGCGCCTAAATACTCTGCAGCACCGCTTTGAGGCTGCCGAAACTCTAGAATCTAGCAAGTTGCAGATCGAAGCGCAGCGCGCTCAGCTACGCCGAGATGTGTCGATGGACCTGTCCGAACGGAACGCTAGGATCGACCGCGCCATTCGCCTATTTTCTTCCTACGCCCAACAGATTTATGGTGACATGCGGGACGCTTGGCTGTCCATCAGCGCGGGTCAGAAAAGCTTGCAAATCGAACCTCATATTGCGAGCGATGGAAGCCGTGGAATCAGCCAGATGAAAATCTTCTGTTTCGACCTGACACTTGCGGTGTTAGCTCACCGCGAGAACAGAGGTCCCGACTTTCTAGTCCATGATAGCCACCTATTCGACGGCGTCGATGAAAGGCAAGTGGCCCGGGCCCTTGAGTTGGCTCGCACTGTCACAGAAGCTGAAGGCATGCAGTACATTGCCACCCTAAATTCAGACGTCCTCGATAACGCTCGGCGATATGGCCTCGAACCCGATGACAGTATGGTTCAACCATCGCTAACAGACGCCTTCGATGACGGAGGGCTCTTCGGGTTCCGCTTCGATTTCTCAGCCCGGGGATCTGGCACGGCAAAGCGCACTCTTGCTTAGGCCCCACGGGCATGTCCTCGCCAGCGCCGGGCCGCTACCTGCGAAGCCGTCGGCGTCATGTCCTGATTCTGGAACCGTCCGTGCGCATCGCTGTGCGCGACCCCTCCGCGACGGCTGGCCGTCGTGGGAGGCTTACCGGTGGTGTCGACTGCCCGACGGAGAGGGAGAGCGAGTGTCGCAGCAGGCCAACCCTCGGGGAACCTTCTTGAAGATTGCCGACTCAGTGAAGAGGCAGATCGAGGAAGACCCGAACATGACAGAGCTGCCGTCGCTGGCCGAACTCATGCGCGATCACAAGGTCTCACGCGGGGTCGCCCTACGCGCGTTCGGCGTGCTGCGCCAGGAAGGCGTAGCCGAACCGGTGCGGGGCGAGCGGTGGCGAGTCGTACGCGCGGGGGCGCCAGTCGACCGGCGCCCACTCGATCAGCGAATCGCAGAGATCATCGCGACTGAGGGACTCGAAGTAGGGGAAGCGTTCCCGAGCGCTTCGGCACTGGCCGAACGGTTCGGAGTGTCACGTCCGACCGTGACGAAGGCGCTGGAGAAGTTGGAGGCCGCCGGCGTGCTGGCGGGTGGAGGACAGGGCAAGGTGCGGACGGTCCGCGCCGTGCCGGCGCGAGAGGGGCGTTCGTAGCTTGTCGACGTTGACAGAGTGGGCCTATCCCCTGGCTGAGGCGTTGCTCGCTGAGCCGCTGCCGCGACGCTGGAAACACTGCCTCGGGGTCGCTGAGAGAGCGCGCACCATCGCGCTCATCCTCGATCAGGACGCGGACCTGTTGGAGGCTGCTGCAGTCCTGCACGACATCGGCTACGCGCCGGATCTCGCCAAGACGGGCTTTCACCCCTTGGACGGTGCGCGGTACCTCCGGGACGTGGCCGCTGCTGACGAGCAGGTCGTCAACCTGGTCGCCCATCACTCGTGCTCATGGCTGGAGGCGGATGCGCGCGGCCTGCGTGCTGAGCTTGACGGCGAGTTCCCCCGTGAGAGCGAGCACCTGAACGACGCGCTCTGCTACTGCGACATGAGCACCACCCCGGACGGCACCCCGACCAACCCCGTGGACCGGATCAACGAAATCACCGGGCGCTACGGGCCGGACAGCCTGATCGGCAAGTTCATCCGGCGCGCCGAACCCGAGATCCTCGCGTGCACATGCCGCGTCCTCGAACGGGTCGCCGCCGCCAAGCGTCAGCCGATGTAAGGCGCCGTGCGCGTCCGGTCCATGGCGTGCTCAATTCGGAGCCGCATCGTGGGGTGCACGTCCAGCGTCGCAAGGTCCGCCGGGGCAACCCAGCGGACCTGAGTCGTCTCGCTGCTCGTACGGAGGTCACCGCCGACCGGCCGGGCCCGGAAGCAAATGCTGAACTGCTGACGTACTTCGCCATCGTCGTACTGCATGACGTGCCCGGGGTCTGTGTAGAGGCCGGACACGTCGACCACTTCCGCCCTGATGCCGGTCTCTTCCCAGACCTCACGCACCACCGTGTCGCTGATGGACTCCCCCACGTCGTGACCACCGCCGGGCAGTGCCCACCTACCGTTGTCAGAACGCTGGATCATCAACACCTGCCCCGCGTCGTTCTGGACGAAAGCAACGACGGACGGCACAACCGAATTGGCCGGTGGAGCGTCCGGGTCGTGTAGGTAGTCGATACGTCCCATGGTCAGGCTCCCGTGATGCTCTTGACGTCCTGGTCAGTGATCGGACGTGCGTTCCCCCAGGTGTGATCGATGCTATTCGCATACATGTCGAAGAGGCTTCCGCCGGGGAGTCGCCGCAGGTGCAGTACAGGCGCCATGTAGGCGCCAATGCCGTAGACGTGGGGATTGACGAGCATCTCGTCATCGGCCCGGTAGATCGAGTTGTACAGCGTGGAGTCGTGCAGCCGGAAAGCGACGTCCGGGTGACTCCGCATGAGGGGCCGATACAGCACGAGTGCGTTGCGAATCTTGCCGTCCATGATGTGGTGCCCCTCGTCAACGCCGCGTTGCCGGACTGCCGCGCACTCCGGGTCCCCGAGCAGGATGCGCACCCGCGCCCCGGCTTCCACCTTCGCCTTTACAAGGTCATGGAAGAGCGGGTCTTCGGACAGGAAAAGACCGGAGTACACGAGGACGTCTAGGTTGCGCTCAGCACGTCCGTACAGCTCTCGCCAGAGCCCGGAAGGCACGGCGTGGCGGTGCGGGTAGACAGTCGCTATCTCGGCTTTGGTCAGGTCGGCCGCACTGTCTACGGTCCGCCCGTCCTCCCACAGCGTGGTCACGTCGACCTTGAGGGCCGCGGCCGTCGCGTACTGGTGACGCAGGTACGGCACCTTGCCCTGAGTGATCCAGCGTTCGACCGTCTTGGGGCTCACCCCGATCGCCTCAGCGAGGCTCTGCACGGTCATGCCACGGGCGAGGAGAGCGGTTCGTAAGCGCTCGTTCGACATCTGCACCCCCGATGGGACGTCTAGGGACTTCTTGACCGTAGCCAGAAGTCCCAGAGCTGTCCATGAGCGGGGTAACCAACTCCCCTGATCTGCGGGGATTCTGAAGATACGCCAAGACGTCCCGGCGCGAGACCAAGAGATTGCGTCGCTGTACTTGACGGACCCCTATGCAGTACCTGTAAAACAGGTACTGCATTGCACGGAGGAAAGCCCCGCTCTCGCTGGGGGTGAGTACGAAGGAAGCGGCCGTTGGTTGACAACTGAACAAGTGGGCCCCGTCTCCCCGAGTCGAAAAGACGGACCGCGCGGCATGAAGTCGCGCCTTATGTCCCTGCGAACGCGGGAGGTCGGTGTGAACCGACGCCATATCCAGGCGCCCCCGGTACGGACCGGCCGGCGGCGCCGTCGACAGTTCGGTCCGTCCTGGTTCGCGGCGCTGATGCTGCGGCCGGCTGCCTCTCCCGCCCGTCCGTTCCGCGCTCTGCGTGAGGACGTACGGGCGGGAGCGCAGGGAGCCGGAACCGACTCCAACGGCAAGCGGCTCCCGGGTGGCACCCCGGGAGCCGCGTCGGGCCGTTCCACGCTGAGAGGAACACGACCCAATGAACCACATCGTCACTGTTCAGGACGCTGTTACCGCGTTCGCTCCCTGGATGGAGCCGACGGACGCCGAGCTGGACGCGATCGAGTCGGAGATGCCCGCGATCCTGGCGGACGTCGACCTGCTCGACGCGCAGATCGTCACCCTGGACCGCACGCCGACCGAGCTGGACGAGCGCCGCATCCGCAGGGCCCGCCGCCGGGTGCTGGCCGCCCGGCGGGACCTGATCAACCGCACGGCCGGCGCGAGCCTCCCGGGTGGTGCCGCATGAGCGCCACCGAGCGGAACCTGACCGCCGCGCACTCCGAAGTGAAGGCGGAGATCGTGCGGACGGACACCAAGACGGGCCTCTTGCTGGCGTTCGTCGGTGCGGTACTCGCCGGCGCCTGGACGGTCGCCCGTGAGCTACCGATGAACCTGCCCGCCTACGTCGTGGGCGGTCTCGGTATGGCGGTGCTGGTCGCGGCGGCTGGTCTGCTGCTGCGGTCAGTGCGGCCGAACCTGCGTGGCCGCCACGGCTTCCCACTGTGGGCCACGCTCACGGCGGAGGAGATCAGCGAAGCCGTCGCCCGGGACCTGGCCGCCGACATCGCCGGCCTGTCCCGGCTCGCGGTCGCCAAGTTCACCTGCCTGCGCCGCGCGGTCGACCTGACCTGCGCCGGCGGGGCACTGCTCATCCTCGCCGCCGTACTCACCCTGTGGGGTGCGGCATGAACGAGCCGCTGACGCTGGACGCTCTGGCCGCGCCCCTGCGCGTGCTGCGGCTGCTCGCCGCTGACTTCGGGCACCTGCCCGCCCCGGACATCGACCTGTCCCGCATCTACCCCGACCGGCTGACCCTGCGCTTCCACGAGGGTCTGCACGCGTTCGAGGCGTGGCGGGAGGCCCTGGCCGTGCCGCCGGAGCAGGTGACCCACGCGGTGCAGGCCGACGGCACGACACGCGTGTTAAAGGCGTCGACCGACTACGCGGGCGCAGAAGTGCACCTGCACGGCTACACCGACGTGCCCGCGGCGGACGGGGGTGCGGCGTGAGGGCCAAGACCGTTCTGCCCGCCGTCGCGATGACGGCTGTATCTATGGTGCTCACCCTCGCCGTGGTCGTGATGTGGCTGGGCACTGCGATGCCGTGGCCCGTCGCCCTGGTCGTTGGTCTCGGCATCGACGGGGGATGGCTGGCCACCCTCGCCTATGAGCGCAGGTTGGCCGCGCAGGGCGACCACAGCCACGCCGTGACCGCCGTCGGCTGGACGTTCGGAGCTGGCGCCACGGGCGTGCTGGTCGCTCACGCCCTCACGACTGAGGAGTCGGCCGGCGCGTGGCTGGCCGTGGCCTGGCTGCCCATCGCCGCGAAGGCACTGTGGCTGGTGCACGGTCTGTGGGAGCGCACTGCGCTGACCCCGGGCGCCCTGGGAGCGATCCGGGGCATTCAGCAGGAGGCCCGCGACGAGGCGGCTGTGGCCCGGGCCCGGCTGCTCGCCGAGGCGCGTACGGAGGAGACGCGGCTGACGGCCGTGACGGCCGCCGGGGCGCGCGTCGCACGGGTCCAGGCCCGGACCGCCGCCACCCTCGCCGGGGCGTGGTCGACACTGGAGACGGCGCGGGACGGCGAGGACACCGGCAGGGCGCTGACCAGCGTGACGACCCGCGTCACACCCGGCGTCACACCCCCGTGGGAGCTCCCGGTGTGGGGTCCCACTCAGCCCGTTCCCGCGCTGGAGACGGGGCCCGCCCTGACGGATGAGGCGCTTGACGCGCTGGTCGACGAGATCCGCCACAGCCAGACCCCCGCCCTGTCCTACCGCGAGATGTCCGCCCGCTTCCGCGCGGCCGGTCACTCCGCGTCCGAAGTCCGGTTGCGGGCCGCCTGGAAGCGCGTCGTCGCCTGATGGGCGCGCTGCCGGTGTTCCGGTGGCGCCTCGCCCCGGACGGCTACGCCACCCGCCGCCAACTTCGGGCCCGCGGCTTGCGCCCCGGTGGTCAGGGCGTGGCCGCGCAGCTCGAACGCCCCCGCCGCCGGCGGGGACCGCTGGTCGCCTACCTCTACCGCATCGACCTGGCCAAGCCGGTCCGGCCGATGACGCCGGGCCGGTGGGCGGCGCTCGCCGCAGCGAACGCCGCCCGCCGCATCTGCCCGACCTGCCGGCGTGACGCCGGATACGTCATCCCCACCTCGCTCGGCACCTGCGTGCCCTGCGCCTACGACCCGGACGGGTCCGAAGGGAGTACCTGATGGGCAACTCCGACATCCGCCGTCTTGACCGCGAGATCCGGGCGACCACGAAGAAGCTCGAAGCCGTGCGGCGGGGTGAGTGGTGGCCGTTGACCAGCCGTGAACGGCTCGCAATGACTCGCGCGATGGCCAGCGGCGCCCGCAGCGTCCACCGGGGCCGCAGCACGACCGGCGCCGAGAACCGGATGGACTCCATCGGATCGGCCGCCGAGATGCGGCTAAACGCGGAGCTGACCGCCCTGCACGGCGAGCGTCAGCGCCTGATCACCGAGGCCGCCCGCGACAAGGCCAAGAAGAAGTCGTCCGGCTGGTTCTGACCAGCCATCACGCCGGGGTGACCGCCTCTTTCCACGGACACGGCCACCCCGGCTCTCCCGCTTACTCCCGCCCCCGAAGGGGCAGTCAGGAGAACTCCCAGCATGTCTGAGAACGTCGTCCACCTCCACAAGCCCACCGACCCCCCGGCCCACGACACGGCGCCCACGGTGCTGACCGTCGTGCCGGACGCGCCGCCCGCGCGGCCCGTGCCGCTGTGGGTGCGCTCCGGCCGCGCCGTGAAGACGGCCGCCACGCACGAGACGACCAGGTCGACGGTGCGGGCGGTGGCCCGGCACGCGTCCTACACGTTCAACGGGGGCCGGATCGTGGCCCGTCGAGCCTGGGACGGCCGTACGGGCTCCCGCTACGAGCGGATGATCCGTGCGGCGGAAGCCGCGGGGAATCTGGAAGCGGCCGAAGAGTGGGAGGAGCGGTTGCAGCGCTTCCGCGCCGCCCGTCATCACCGCCGCATGGACCTGCTGCACTCGCCCGTGGAGGCCGCCAAGGGCGTGGCCGTCGGCGCTGGCATGAGCGTCGGTGTCCTGGTCGCCCTCGGGATCGTGATGGCCATCAACACCGGCCACGTCGGCGACGTCATCACCCCGCTGTCCGCGACCATCGACTTCATCGCCCTGCTGATCCGGATCGTTCAGATCGTGTGGGGTCCGGCGCTCACAATCGGCCCGTTCCTCGCCCTGCTCGCCCTGTGGTCGGTCGGCCGCAAACAGCACGCCGCCCCCGCGTGGGCACTGCCCGCCAACGTGCGGTCGGGTGAGGGTGAGCCGATCACGCCGTCCATCGTGGTCAAGGCCCTGCGCGACCTCGGAGTGCCCGCCCTGGCCCGCGCCATCAAGGAGATGGGCGACGCCGGCGCGAGCATGCTCGGACCGATCACCATCGCCGGATGCGGCGTGGAAGTCGACGTGACCCTTCCCTCCGGGGTGTCGACCAACGAGGTGCAGAACAAGCGCCGCAAGCTCGCCGAGAACCTGACCCGCCACGAACACGAAGTGTTCATCACCATCCCCCAGGCCGCCCGCACGGTGCGGCTGTGGATCGCCGACTCCGGCGCGCTGGACGAGCCCATCGGCCCGTCCCCGCTGGTCACCGACGAGACCATGACCGCCGACTACGCCAAGGGCCGCGCCCCCTGGGGTCAGGACCTGCGCGGCGACGCCGCCGCGCTGAGCCTCTACCAGCGCCACCTGCTCATCACCGGGTTGTCGAACCAGGGCAAGACCGTGGCCCTGCGCTCCCTGGCCCTGTGGCTCTCGCTGGACAAGTCGGTCCAGTTCCTCATGGGTGACCTCAAGGGCGTGGGCGACTGGGCCATGTTCGACGGGCTCGCAGACGTGCTCATTCAGGGCCCGACGGATGAGCACGTGATCCAGGTGACCGAGATGGTCGAGGGCGCCGTCGACGAGATGAACCGCCGTATCCAGGCCCCGCCCGGAACGCAGTTCCCGCCGCTGATCGTGCTGGTCGACGAAGCACAGGTGGCGTTCATGTGCCCGGCCAAGGACGAGGACAAGCGCCCGTATGGCGGGTCCAAGGCCAACTCCCGGTACTTCATGGCCGTCCGCAAGATCCACAACCAGGGGCGGGCCGTGAACGTGCTGATGTGGCAGGGCACCCAGGACCCGACCAACGAGAACCTTCCCAAGCTGGTGCGCGAGGGCGCCCACACCCGCGCCTCCCTCGCCCTGGGCACCGAGTCCCAAGCACGCATGGCCCTGGGAGACAAGGCCGTCGACGGCGGGGCCGCGCCCAACCTGCTGCGTCCGGGTCTGGACCGGGGGACCCTGGTCGTCGCGTCCGACGGGATCACCATCCCGGCGGGACAGTCGTCCATCACGGTGCGCACGCACTACATCGACGACGACGCCGCCGAAGCCATCACCGATCGGGCCAGGGCCCTGCGCGACGGCGTCACCACCCTGCACGCCATCGACCGCGGCGAGCACCACGACCCGCTGATCGACATCTTCGACGTGATCGGTACGACGCCGCGGGTGCGGACGAAGGACGTGCTGGCGCGGCTCGCCACGCTCAACGCGGACGCCTACGGCGGCTGGTCGTTCATCGACCTCAAGCGCGTCCTGGACGACGCCGGCGCCGAGCCGTACAAGTCCGACGGCGTGATGGTCGTCTCCCGCGACCGCGTCGCCCGCGCCCTAGCCAACCGCGACAACGACGGTTCCGCTTCCACCGACTGATGGCAGGGAGCCGACCCCCGGCGGGTCAGGGAGGCAGGGAGAACTCCCTGACTGCCTCCCTGACCCTCCTCCCTGGCCCTGACCTGCACGAATGATCAGTCAGGGAGTCAGGGAGGCACGCAGGTCAGACCCCCCGAACACCCCTCCACACGGCACCCCGAAGGGGGTGCCTCCGCCTCCCTGGCCAACGCTCGGAAGGGATTCCGCATGTACCCCGACAACACCCACGACGCGCCCGTACAGCGGGCCGTGGAAGTCCACCAGCCCACCCCTCTCCCGCCCGCCATCCCCGCCCCGGTGCAGGTCGTGCCCGTGCAGCCGGGCACCGTTCCGGCGGTGGCGAGCATCGTCCTGCCCGACGGCCGTGTCGTCACCGGCTACGCCATCAACCCCGCTCAGCCTGAGCCGGTTGCGGTCAAGCCGGCCGTCTCGCGGACGGCCGTGAACGTCGCCCTCGGGGGCGTTGGCTTCCTCGCGGTGTGTGGCGGGCTCATCCTGCTCACCTCGTTCATCGCCGCACTGACCGCGTTCATCACCCAACTCATCACCCTCGCCGCCGTCATCTTCGGCGGCTGGATCGCCGTGCAGGTGTTCAACGTGCGCGGCCACCAGGGCGGGACCACAGTCAACATCCGCAAAGCCATCATCAAGCGCAACCACTTCCGCGGGTAGCGGCATGGGTGCCCCGCCCGGCGCACTGGAACTGCATATCCACCCGATGAAGTGGAAGGCCGCGTGCGCTTACGTCGACCAGCACCACCGCCACCACGACGCCCCGCAGGGCCATCAATTCTCCCTGGGCGTGCGTACCGGTGACGGGCGTCTGGCCGGTGTGGCGATCGTAGGCCGTCCTGTCAGTCGGCACTTCGACAACGGGCTGACCGTGGAAGTAACCCGGCTGGCCACGGACGGCACCCCGAACGCCTGCTCCGCCCTGTACGCAGCTGCATGGCGCACCGCCCGCAGCGCGGGCTACCGCCGCGCCATCACCTACACCCAAGACGGCGAAAGCGGCGCGAGCCTGCGCGCCGCGGGCTGGCGTAAGGTCGCCGACCTGCCAGCCCGCCCTGGCTGGGACACCCCCAGCCGCCCCCGCCGCGCACTTGGTACCGAAAATGTGGCCCGCACCCTATGGGAGATCACCACCCATAACGCGCCACCGCTGCCGGAACTGCGTGACGAAACCCGTGACGAAACCCGCGTCACACGGAGCCGGCGTAAACGATGCCCGGAGTGTAAGAGCGTGATCAAAACGGCCCCGACTGGGCGCCCCGCGCGCTACTGCTCACCCGCGTGCCGCCAACGCGCCTACCGGCGCCGCACCCAGTGAGTCCGTCACTCCCGGGTGCGACATCCTGGCTCACTGCTTCCTCGATGGACTGTCAGAGGCTGCCACTACAGTGCGGCTACTGGAGATCTTCGCCGGGGGAGGGGAAATGGCCGGGGGAAACTTCCATGACCGAGCCGACGAGCCAGCCACTCTGTACGTCGTACAGAACCTGACACGTAAGGCGCTCAAGGTCGGTATCGCAAGCAGAGATCGCATCGATGGCCGATTGCGTGAACACGATCGCTACGGGTGGACGACAGAGCTAACCCTTGATTTCGAGGAGGGGCATCAAGCACTGCAAGCGGAGAGGGCTGTGATTTCCTTCCTCCGGTCGTGCGGCGTCACATCGCGCTTGCTGCAGTACGACATGCCGCAAGGGGGCTATACAGAGACATTCGCGCATGCAGACCTGGCAGATTTCCGCATCGAGGACCTCACTTCGCTTGCCCAACTGGCGACTCGACTAGTCCAAAGGTCCAAGTCGCCAGTTCACGCCCACGTCCTCAAGTTGCTGGAGCTGGGCGACATCATGATGAGCTACGCGAAAGAGGGTCGTAAGGAGGAGGCTCTGGAACTATGGGAACACCTCCGACCTGCGGTGGAAGAGACCAGTCGCGCGCTCGGAGGCGAGTAAAAAAGAGCACTCGCTAGGCGCCGACTACGACTCGTTGAAGGCGATTGGCCAGCCACAGAAACCATCTTCGGTCTGGTAGACCAGCGCCACGCCTTCCGCGGCAAGGAGATCTTGCACATCCGCGGTCGGCTCGCCGGGTAGCAGAACCGCGACGCGCAGCCCCTCCTTGTTGGGGATGTGGCGGCGGTAGTCGGCCAACTGCCCGATCGCCATGCGGACATTGGCGCGGGTGGTCTGCCCCTTCGCCTCGTACAGCGCGTGATCGGTAGCGTCGTACAGGTCGGGAGTCAGCGCCCCGGGCTCACCCTTGATGGTGATCTGGAAGCTGTGGGTTTCATGGCCCGCCGCGGCCAGGTATGCCGCGAACGCCTTGACCAACTCACCCTCACGGCGCAGGACCTTGCGCTGTCCGGCAGGAATGTCCGCCACCGTCTCCGCGGTGGCGTGCTGCTCGGTCTTCTTGGCCTTCGCGCCGCTCTGCTTCGGCAGCGTGACCGGCTCCGGCACTTCCACCACGGGTTCGGTGATCTCAACGTCAGACTTCACTGCGGCCGGCATCCGGTCGGCCTCCGTCCACGCGGGCGTGGTTCCCTCGGCCGGCCGGAACCGGAAGACCAGCACGTTGCGCATCACGCCGTCCTTGCCCGGCCCGCGGCGAACGTCGTACGGCTTGAGGGGGTCCAGCACCATCTGACCGATGTAGCGCTGCTGCATCGCACCGCTGCCCGGCACCCGGCCGGCAGCGACGAACAGATGCACTTCACGGCCCTTCTCGGCATGCGTCAGCAGTGAGCCGTTGCGGCCGGACGGCTTCTGGTCACCGTTCGCGCCGGCGCCGGTGTACAGGTACAGCGGCCCGAACTCGTCGTCCTCGGCCCGGCCATCGAAGGTGTAGCCGTACTCCTCGCCCGCGGACGGGTCGGAATACACGAACACCTTGCCCGCATCGTCGGCCGGCTCAATGCCCTGGAACGTGCCACAGCCGTAGGCCGCAGCGATCGCATCGCGCGTCGTCACCATACCCGGCACAAGATCAACGGTCGTCGTCATGCCGCGACCTTAACCAACCCCACTGACATCTCCCGCCCCTATTTCCCAAAGGCAGGCGAAAGGGCGACCCCCCTTCCGGCAAGAACGCGGGGTCGCCCTCATCACCAGTACCGACCAACAGGACTGGAGACATCCAGCATGACCCAACCGACCGAGATTCAGGGAGAGCATCTGCCCACCGCTCTCTCCCTGGCGGCCTCCGGCGTGCCCGTGCTGCCGTTACGAGCCGGGAAGGTGCCGTTCGGCAACTGCCCCACCTGCACCGGCAACGCGTGCGGCGGCCGGCCGAACATGAAGACGCCCGGACCCTGCCAGTGCCCCGGCGTCTGCCACGCGTGGGCCGCAGCCACCACCAACCCACACATCCTCACCTCGCCCGCGTGGGCCACGGCGTGGCGTCGGGCCGCCGCCGTCGCCTACCACCCCGGCGGCGCTGGCGTGACCGTGGTCGACCTGGACGACCCCGCCGCCGTCCAGTGGGCCCGCGAGACCCTGCCCGCGACCCGGACCGTGACCACCACCCGGGGCGAACACTGGATCTACCAGGGCACCATGGCGTCATCGAACGCCGTACGGCCCGGCGTCGACATCAAGTCCCTTATGCAGTACGCCCGTTGGCTCGGTTCAGGCGTAGGCGCCACGGCCGCTCTCCCGGACGCTGTGCGCGCGCTGGCAGTAAAGGACCCGTCCCCGGCCCGCAGGGCGCCACAGACGCCCACAGTGCCCCTGAGGGTCCGCGGGGGCCAGTGCCCGCACCGTACGCCCACGTATCTGGACCGTGGCATCTCCATGGCAGAGCAGCGCATCAGCGAGGCCCGCAGCGCCGTCCACGCGACCGTGTACCGCACGTTCCTCGCCGTGCTGTCCACGCACGGCCGGTGCGGCTGTCTCACCGACACCCACGTCAACCGGCTGTTCACCGCCGCGCAGGCCAAGGGCGAGACCCCCCGGCACTGCGCGGACGCGTGGGCCAACGCCCTGACCACGTTGGGACTGTGACCCGTGTCCGATGACGAGAAGAACCCCGCACGGCAGGTCATCACCGACTACGCCCAGTCCCACTTCCGGTACTTCCGCACCGTGGACGGGACCGTGTACGCGCAGCGCACCGGCCACCCCGTGGCCCGCCCGATCCGCTCTCAGGGCACGTCCGGGAGCCACCGTCAGGAACTCATGGTCGGCCTTTTCCGTGACGGGGTCGGCGTCTTCAACGGAACTGCCCTTAAGGAGGCGTTGGACTTGATCGAGGCACTCGCCCTCACCGAGCAGGTGCAGCCCACCCATATCCGCGTGGCCCCCGGATTCGACGGGGCCACCTGGCTCGACCTCGGCCGCGACGACGGCCGGTCCGTCCGCATCCACCCCACCGGCTGGGACATCCGCGTCCCTGACCCCGCGGAGGTGTGCTGGCGGCGCACCCAGCTCACCGGGGAACTGCCCCTGCCCGCCAAGGACACCAACGGCAAGGGCATCGACCTGCTGATGCGGCTGTGCAACTTTGCCGACGCCAAGACCGAGGCGCTGGCCATCGCGTGGCTCATCGGCTGTCTGGAGCCGTCCGTGCCCGTCCCGGCCCCGTTCCTGACTGGCCCGCAGGGCGCTGGCAAGTCGACCGGCGGGCGGATGCTCGTGCGGATCATCGAGGGCATGACCGGCGACCTGCGGCGTGCGCCCAAGGACGAGGAGAACATGATCACGGCGGTCGCGGCCGGATGGATCACCGCCCTGGACAACCTCTCCCACCTGCCCCCGGACCTGTCCGACCTCATGTGTTGCGTCATCACCGGGGCCGAGAGCATCAAGCGCGCGCTGTTCACCGACGGCGACGTCGTCCGCTCTCGCTACCGCCGCCCGATGCTGCTGACCGGCATCGACGTCGGTGTGATCCGCCCCGACCTCGCCGAACGGCTCCTGACCCTGCGCCTGGAACGCCCCCGGGTGCGGCGCACCGAAGCGGAGCTGTGGGCGGAGTACGCCGAGATTCTGCCCGTCGTCCTCGGCTCCCTGCTCGACCTGACCGTCAAGGTCCGCGCAGCACAGGCCGAGACCCCGACCGATCTGCGGATGGCCGACTTCGCCCACCTGTGCGCCCAGCTCGACACCGCCACCGGCTTCGGCACGCTGGAGGCCTACCGGGCCAGCCTGGACGACCTCAACGACGACGTAATCGAGGGTGATCTGCTGGCGCAGACGGTCCTCAAGCACGCCGCCGAACTCACCCCGGGCACGGAAGAGCGGATGACGTCGGCGGAGTGGCTGCACGCCCTAACCGCCCTCTACAGCGGCGAGGAATGCCGCCCCCTGCCCAAGGGCTGGCCCACCACCGGCAAGGTGCTGTCCGACCGGCTGAGGCGCATCCAGCCCACCCTGGCCGCGCGGGGCGTGCTGGTCGACTGGGGGCGCACCAGCGCCGCCCGCTACATCGAACTCAGCCGCCAGGCCCCGCCCCCGCCGCCCGAGCAGCAGACCGCGTTCTGACCGCGCCCCGGACAGGCGGACAAGCAAGAGGAGCACGCCCCGCCCGCGGGTGCTCCTCTTGCTGTTCGGCGGCGCCAGCCGCCCTGCACGGTCGCGCCGCGAAGCGGCTCGTTTTTCAAGCCCTGAGCGGATGCAAAGACCCACAGACACCACCCCCTTCTCTTTCCTAAGTAGGGAAGATCTGCGTCACTGCGTCACCACGGGCCCGACACACAGCCGCTGACCTGCGGCGACACCGGTGACGCAGACAGTGAATCCTGCGTCATCCCGCGTCATCAGCGTCACCCCGTGACGAGCGCCCGTGTCATCGGTGACACAAGACCCTCCCCGCTGCGTCACCGGAACCCGCAGGTCAGACGCCTCATTGACGCAGGTGACGCGATGACGCAGAAATCCCGGCTTCGGACACAGCCACGCCCAGCCGCACAGGTATGGAGACCTCAGCATGACCACGCCCACCCGGCGCCGCCGCACTCCGAAAGACGAATTGATCCCACTGCCAGAAGTGCTGGAAGAACTCGGCATCAGCCGCCCGACTTGGTACCGCTGGCGCGATCGTGGCCTCACTCCCGAGGCTCGCCGCACGCCGTCCGGCCGCATCTGCGTACGCCGCAGCGTCCTGGACGCCTTCAAGGACGAGCTGGAGGCCGCGTGACCGAGTGGAGCTACACCGTCAAGTTCTGGGCCATCCGGAAGCGCAGCTACCGGAAGCCGTACCAGCTCCGATGGATGGTGGGCACCCGCGAACACGCAGAGTCGTTCCTCACCCAGGGCCTGGCCGACAGCCGCCGGTCGGAACTCATGACGGCGGCCCGAAGGGGTGAGCCGTTCGACGTGGAGAGCGGCCTCCCGAAGTCCATGGTCGACCAGAACCGAGACATCCCCTGGTTCGAGCACGCGCGCAACTACATCGCGATGAAGTGGGACGACTCTCCCGGCAACACCCGGCGGACGCTGGCCGAAGCCATGGCGACCGTGACGCCTGCGTTCGTGAAGGACACCAAGGGCATGCCCGACGCGCGGACCGTACGGAGCGCTCTGTACGGGTGGGCGTTCAACAAGAACCGGTGGGAGGAAGAGCCGCCGGCCGAGGTGGCGCAGGTGCTCGCTTGGTTTCAGCGGAAGTCGCTGCCCACGTCGGCCCTGACGGACCGGCTCTTGGTGAAGGCAGCGCTCAGGGCCCTGTCTAAGCGGCTGGACGGGAAGACGGCAGCCCCGGGGACGATCAGCCGCAAGCGTGCCATTTTCTACAACTCCCTTGAGTACGCGGTCGATGCCGAGTTGCTGACGGACAACCCGTTGGATCGCGTCAAGTGGAAAGCACCCGAGCAGGTCACGGAGGAAGTCGACCCGGCGTGCGTCCCGAATCCGGCGCAGGCTGCCAAGCTGCTGACCGCCGTGCGCGACCAGAGCAAGCGGGGGCGTCGACTCGCCGCGTTCTTCGGGTGCATGTACTACGCCGCCGCGCGGCCGGCGGAAGTGATCGGCCTGCGGGTCACGGACTGCGACCTGCCCCGGCGCGGGTGGGGCGTGCTCCGGCTGCATGAGACCCGCCCCCGATCCGGCACTGCCTGGACGGACAGCGGTGAGGCGCACGAGAAACGAGGTTTGAAGCACCGTCCGCGGAAGGCAGTGCGGCCCGTGCCGATTCCGCCGGAACTGGTCGCACTCCTGCGGTGGCACCTCACCGCGTACGGCACGGCGCCGGACGGCCGCGTCTTCCAGACGCTTCGGGGTGGACTCGTGCAGGACACCGGATACGGGGAGGTGTGGGCTGAAGCGCGGTCGCGCGCTCTCACGCCAGCCGAGTTCCACTCTGCACTGGCGAAGCGGCCTTATGACCTTCGTCATGCCGCAGTGTCTACCTGGCTCAGCTCGGGCGTGGAACCACAGCTCGTGGCTGAACGGGCGGGCCACAGTGTGGCGGTCCTGTTTCGCGTGTACGCCAAGTTCCTGAAGGACGGTGACGACGCAGCCAACGCCAAGATCTCCGCCCGATTGGAACGGAGCGTCTGACGCGGCGGAAATCCCGTCCGCGCTCCGTCCGCAGAGTCCGAGACGGGGCGTTCGAACGCGAGACAGGGTGAGACACCCCGCCCCTCGGGCTGCGTATGACAAGAGGCCCGTGACCTGCTGATATCGCAGGTCAGAAGATCCGCAGGCGGGACAAGTTTCCGCTCATCGTCGAGCTGGAACCGCTGTTCGCCTG
>NZ_JBSFHY010000041.1:0-97199 GCF_053597295.1 Streptomyces sp. NPDC001450 | reverse complement strand
GTTGCCGAAGGTCACGTTGTTCATGGTCCCGGAGCCCTCCGCCTGGACACCCAGCGCGGCGTACAGGGCGCCCGCAGGCAGACGGCAGGCCTCAACCCGCGTGTAATGCAAGGATGTTGTCCGGAACATCCTGTCGTCCCGGCTCGGTTCAGTCCCCTGCCGCCCACAGGCTGGCCCAGGTCTCCCGACGAAGGCCCACGCCAGGTCCGTCGCCGTCTCAGGTTGTCTCCCTGACGCGCCCTTGTTCAATGGTGACTCCGCCACCTGCTCTTACGGCCGCGACCACGGCCTGGTGCAGATTCCGGCTCTGCTGCTCCGAATGGCAGGGCACAGGGCTTCCCGTCAGGGTGAACCATTCGGAGGTGCCGGTGTACTGGACGGTCACGTCGGCTTCGTTGCCGTCCCAGGTGGTGTGGACGGTCAGGTCGCCGTTCACGACCCCCGCCTCGTCGGTACATGCGCCGCCCCGGCCGGTGAAGACCCCGGGGGTGGTCCATGATGCCCAGACCATGACGTCAGCCTTCCTCTCTGGATGCACGGCTCACACCTGAGCCCGACTGCTGTGTGCCACGGCCTCGCGGAGTCCAGGGACCGGGCCGCTCGTCCCCCTACGGAATGACGATCCCGTGCTCCCTCGCTGCGCGGCGAGGCGGCAGCCCGGGCAGGGTGGCCCGTGCGGGGCCCTGGCTGACCGGCTTCGTGCGGCTGTGCAGACCTGCGGCCGAAGCCACGTAGTCCCGGGCCGTGAGCAGTCCGGTCAGCCGACCGTGCGCGTCGGTGACCGGCAGCGCGTCCATGTCCTCCTCCGCCATCACGGCCGCCGCGTGAAGCGTCGATTCCTCCGGATGGACCGTGACCGTGCGGCGCCCGTGCACGAGGTCGCGCACCTTTCTGCGGGACAGTGTCACCGCGGGGTCCGCGCAGGCGACGGCGAGCTCGGCGCGGTCCAGCACACCGGCGCAGCAGCCGTCCTGGCGAACCACCGGCAGATGCCGCTGCCCGGACCGCTCGACCACCTCCCAGGCCATCAGGAGGGTCTCGTCCTCGCTGATCGAGTACGGCGCCTCGCCCATCAGGGCGCCGACGGAAAGCCTCTCATCCACGGTTGCCTCCTCCCGATCAGCGCCGGCCGAGCCGAGGAACGTCACTGGTGGTTCTCCCCAGGACGGTCAGACGACGGTGGTACTCGTCCTCGTCGATCTCGCCTCGGGCGAAGCGTTCGGCAAGGAGCTGCTCGGGAGTGCGCCCGAGCGGTTGGGTGTCGGCACGGTCCCCGCTCCCTTTCGGCGTCGCCGAGGCGCGGTACAGGAGGACGCCGAGGGTGATGATCAGGGCCCAGAAGAAGACCATGCCGACAGACATGGCGAACCAGCCCCATCCGCTGACACCGTGGTCGAACCAGATCATCACGGTGACTCACCTCCTCGAGTGCGCCGGGAGCACAGGCCCGGTGCCTGCGGCTTTCGAAGTGTCTGGTGCTCACACTCGCCCAGGCCGCGGAGCACGTCATGAGCCGGTGAGGCCAATGCGAGGGGCCGATGGGCCCTCATCGCCCGGAGGGCGACGCATGGGCGCGAACGGTGTCCGTACGGCCCTGGGGAAGAGCCGTTCGTCCCCTGCCACGGGCCCAGTCCGCCGAGGTGTGATGGACGGGGACCGGACCGCGGGCAACGACGCCGGACGGACAGAGGTGGCCATGAACCGCTCCGCTTTGACCACACGCGTGCGCTCCCTGACCGGGGCGGTCGCCCCCACGAGGCTGGAGCCCGCTCTCCTGGCCGTCACGGCGGCGGCCCTTGCCGCAGGGGGCGCCGCCTGGTTCGCCGGTGACCAGGGTCTCGCCGACCTGCTGTGGGCGCTGGGCACTCTGTGCGCGGTCCCACCGGCGGTGGGCTGGGTGGTCGCCGCACTCCGCCACGGCCGTGCGGGGGTCGACCTGATCGCGGTTCTCGCTCTCGGTGGCACGCTTGCCGTCCATGAGTACCTGGCCGGTGCGCTCATCGCGCTGATGCTCGCGACCGGTCGCACGCTGGAGGCGGCAGCCCAGCGGCGGGCCTCGCACGATCTGCGGGCGCTGCTGGAGCGTGCGCCCCGGTCGGCGCGTCGCCGGACGGCCGACGGAGTCGCCACGGTTCCGCTGGCCGCGGTCGCCGTGGGTGACCTGCTTGTCGTGGGGCCGGGCGAGGTCGTCCCGGTGGACGGGCGGGTCGAGGGCGCCCTGGCCAACCTCGACGAGTCCGTACTCACCGGTGAGTCCCTCACCGTCGAACGGGCGGCGGGCGACAGCGTCCGCAGCGGGGTGGTCAACGCCGGAAGCGCCTTCGAGTTGCGAGCCACGGCGACCGCGCGGGACAGCACCTACGCCGGCATCGTGCGACTGGCCAGGCAGGCCGGGGCCGAATCCGCACCCGTGGTGCGGCTGGCCGACCGCTACGCGGCCTGGTTCCTTCCGCTCACCCTGGCGGTGGCGGGGCTGGCCTGGCTGCTCAGTGGTTCGGCGGTGCGAGCGGTCGCGGTGCTGGTGGTCGCCACCCCCTGTCCGCTGCTGCTGGCCGCGCCGGTGGCCATCGTCTCCGGGATCTCCCGCGCCTCACGCCTGGGAGTCGTCATGCGTGACGGTGGAGCCCTGGAGAACCTGGGCCGGGCCCGCACCCTGCTGCTCGACAAGACCGGCACCCTCACCCGCGGCCGCCCTCGCGTCCTCGACGTGGTGGCCGCGCCGGGGTGGCAGCCGGCAGAGGTGCTGAGGCTGGCCGCGTCACTGGACCAGTACTCGCCCCACGTTCTGGCCGAGGCGATCGTCGACACCGCGCACGAGCGGAAGCTGGTCCTGTCGGTCCCGTCCGACGTCGCCGAGAAGCCCGGCCGGGGTGCTGCGGGCATCGTGGACGGGCACCGGGTGTCCGTCGGCCGCATCGACGCGTCCGGTGCCCGGCCGGCCTGGGCGAGGGCGGTGGACAACCGGGCGCTTCTCGACGGTGCTGCCGTGGCCTGGCTGGCCGTCGACGGGTGTCCGGCGGGCGCGGTGCTCCTGAAGGATCCCCTGCGCCACGACGCCCCGCGCACCCTGCGCCACCTGCGGGCCGCGGGCATCGAGCGGCTGCTGATGCTGACGGGCGACCGCGCGGAGCCGGCCCGCGAGGTGGGCGCCGTCCTCGGTCTGGACGACGTCCGCGCCGGGCTCGACCCGGCCGGGAAGGTCGCCGTCGTACGGGCCGAACGGGAACGCGCGATCACCGTCATGGTGGGGGACGGCGTGAACGACGCTCCCGCCCTGGCCGCCGCGGACATCGGCGTGGCGATGGGTGCACGCGGCTCGACCGCCTCCTCGGAGGCCGCCGACATCGTGCTGACCACCGATCGTGTGGACCGGCTCGCGGACGCTGTCTTCATCGCCGTACGGGCGCGGCGGATCGCCGTGCAGAGTGCTCTGGGTGGGATGGCGATGTCCCTGGCCGCGATGGCCGCGGCCGCGTTCGGCCTGCTGCCGCCCGCCGCCGGTGCCCTGCTCCAGGAGGCCATCGACGTCGCTGTCATCCTCAACGCCCTGCGGGCACTGCACGTCGGCCAGGCCACGCGACCGGCGCTGACGCCCGCTGCCGAGGCACTCATCCACCGCTTCGCGTCGGAACACGACGACCTCCAGAACGTGCTCGAAGCGGTGCGCGGTGCCGCCGATCACCTCTCCGACGGTCCCGGGCCGCAGGCTCTGGCGGCCGTCGAGGAGGCGCACCGGCTGCTCACCGAACGGCTGCTGCCCCACGAGTACGCCGAGGAGCACGAGCTCTACCCCGCCCTCGCCCCCGCCCTCGGCGGCCCGGAGGCCACGGTCACCATGAGCCGGGCCCACTCCGAGATCGAACGCCTCTCCCGCCGCATCGCCACCCACCTGCAACTGGCCCGCGCCGGGGGTGGCCTGGCCCCCGGCCAGCTCGACGACCTGCGCTCCTGCCTGTACGGACTGCACACGGTCCTCCGCCTGCACTTCACGCAGGAGGAGGAGAGCTACTTCTCACTGGCCCAGTGAGATCCCTCGGGGACGTGTCGCCGGAGCACTCGGCACGGGAGGGCCACGCGGCCCGCATCGTGCCCGGTCAGCCCCTGCGGCCGGGACTCGCCGCCGGACGCTGAGGGCGGGGCCGTCCGGAGGGAGAGTCCGTGGTGACCGGCGTCCAGGAAGTCCGCATACGGCGGGCGTCACTGCCTTCGACGCCGACGCCCTGGCCGAGAACCACGACGTGCCGCGGCCGAACTGCTCGCCGACCACGCGGCCCGGCTCGCCCCGCTCACCGACCTCGACGTGCACGACCTGTTCACCTCGCCCCGGTGCTCCCCGCTGCTGTTCGGCTACGCCGGCAGCCCCGCCGCCGACCTCGGCGGCCTGGTGCAGCGTGGCCGACCGCCGGCTGCGCCGGCCTTGAAGGGCCGGGCGCTGCACGGCCCCTTGGCTGTCTGAGAGGTAACTGAGAAGTTGCTGTGCCAGGCTGACGGCCCTCACCCCTCAGGAGCGCCTTTATGAATCTGGTCAACGGTCTGCCCACCCACGTCCTGCTGGTCCATGTGGTCGTCGTGTTGATACCCCTGACCGCGTTGACCCTGGTCACAGCCGCGCTGTGGCCGCGCGCCGCCCGGCGGTTGGGTCCGCTGCTGCCGCTCCTGGCTCTGATCGCTCTGGTCAGTGTGCCGCTGACCACCCACGCCGGCGAGTGGCTCGAACGGCACGTGGACGACGACGCGCTGGTACGCCGGCACACCGAGCTGGGCGACGGGCTGCTGCCATGGGCCTTGGGCCTGTTCGCGCTGGCAGCGGTGGTCTGGTGGGCGGGGCGGCGCGCTCCTGCGGAGCCTGGGCAGAGCGGCGGCACGCGCTGGTCCGCCCTCCCCGTACGCATCGTCGTGGGCGTGCTCTCGCTCGCCGTTGCAGCGGGGGCGGTGGTGGACGTCTACCGGATCGGCGACTCCGGCGCGAAGGCCGCGTGGCACGACGCCTACTCGAAGACGGCGACAGGCGAAAAGGATCATTCCTGATCCGGGGCGGGCCGCTCATCCCGGCCCGCCCCGCGTTCGAGAGGGCCATTGAGGCCGAGGCGACAGGCAGACCGCCGCGAGCCATGCCCATCAGGCGGGCCCGGCGACGCCGGGCCCCGTTGCACGACCACAGGACCCGGCCGATGTGGCCGGGCTGCGGGCCCGGGAGTCGCGGTGGTCATGGTCTCGGCTCCTCGCGTATGTCGCTGGTTCAGGGCCGAACGGCCCTGGTGGACCGGTGGTTCCCGTGGTGTGCTGGTAGTGACGGGAAGGGCCCGTTGGAGACGCGGGGAAGCGGCGGAAGCCGCGCACCGCGCAATCCGGATCCGCGAGAAGTGGATGGCCCTTCCCGTCCAGTCATGCCGCGGCCGGGTCGGTGGATCCCCGAGCAGCGGCGATCCGGTGCTGGACGATCACCTCGTCCTCGGCCCGCGTGACGAGGATGTCGACCGCGGCGGCGACGGACGGGGACGGTCCCGGTCCCAGTGAGGTGTCGGCGGTCTCCACGGCGTACGCCACGAGGCGGCCGGGCAGCTGGTGCGGCTCCCACGCCACCTCGACGGCTTCGCCGAGTCCGCGCGGGCCGAGCTCTCCTGGCCGGGGCGGTCGGCGGGCGTCCAGTTCGAGGCGGTGGATCCGGCCCGGGTGACTCGGTCGGGTGTGCGCCGCCTCCAGGATCACGATCACGGTCAGCTCCGTGCGGTCCCACAGCCTGATCAGCCGCCCTGGATCAAGGTCGCGTTCCGCAAGGACGGTGCCGGGTGGGAAGGGCCCCTCCAACGCCCGCTCGCGCAGGCGGGACAGCACGGCCCCGCCGACACCTTCGTCGCGGGGCGGGTCGCCGACGGCGATGATCGCGATGCGCGTGGAGACGCTCAATGGTGTCTCTCTCCCTCCACGGCGGGTGCTCCAGCGTGCGGGTCGACGGACATCGGGTCCCATGGGCCGAAGGGCCCTCGACGGATCCGAGCGGCCCGTGGCGGCGGGGCACGGACGCGCCCACCCTGGTAGCAGACGCCATGAAGGGAGCCGGTGCGATGACCTCCGCCACCACCATGATCACGGCTCTGGAGCCCGAGCACCGCGAACGGCTGATGCGCCTCGCCCGCGAGGTCTCCTTCGAGGCCGGGACCCACCTGTTCGAGGAGGGCAGGCACGCGGACCGGTTCTGGATCATCCGTACCGGGACCGTCGCCCTCGACCTGCACGTGCCCGGCCGCCGTCCCGCCGTCATCGAGTCGCTCGGGCACGGCGAACTGGTCGGCTGGTCCTGGCACTATCCGCCGTACGTCTGGCATCTGGGCGCGGAGGCGACGAGCCCGGTGCGGGCCTGGGAGTTCGACGCCGAGGCGGTCCGGGAGATGTGCGCCGAGGACGCCGAGTTCGGCCGGGCGATCGCCGTCTGGGTCGGGCGAGTGGTCGCGCAGCGTCTGCACGCCTCCCGGGTCCGGCTGCTCGACCTCTACGCCCCCTACGGCAGCGGTGGCCTGACGTGACCGCCCAGCCCTGCGAGGAGGACAGCATGCACAGCAGCCCGCATCGAGTGAGCGACGTGATGACGCATGCCGTCGTCGCGGTGGGTCGCGAGGCTCTGTTCAAGGAGATCGTCGAGCGCATGGACCAGTGGAAGGTCAGTGCCCTACCGGTGCTGGAGGGCGACGGCCGGGTGATCGGGGTCGTGTCCGAGGCCGATCTGCTGCCCAAGGAGGAGTTCCGGGACAGCGATCCGGACCGCTCCACCCAGCGGCGTCGGCTGTCCGATCTGGCCAGGGCCGGGGCAGTGACGGCGCAGGAGATGATGAGCACCCCGGCCGTCACCGTCCACGCCGACGCCACACTCGCCGAAGCAGCCCGCATCATGGCCCTGCGCAACGTCAAGCGGCTGCCCGTGGTGAACTCCGAGGGCCTGCTCGAAGGCGTCGTCAGCCGCGGCGACCTCCTCAAGGTGTTCCTGCGCCCGGACAAAGATCTTGCGGACGAGATTCGGCGCGAGGTGGTCGACGTCCTCTTCCCGGCTCCGGTGGAGCCCGTGCACATCGTCGTCACCGAGGGCATCGCCACGCTGACCGGACGAGTGCCGGACGCCAGCCGGATTCCTCTGGCCGTCCGTCTCGTGCGGGGCGTCGAGGGCGTGGTGGGCGTGGACTGCCGACTCGCGGCGGCCGATGCGTAGTGGAGTCGCCGTCCGGCGACGCGCCATTCACGCGGGGGCCGCCCGCTGTGGATCGGGCAGGTCGGGATAGAGGTTCGGCTGGCTGGGCGGACCGGTCAGTGTGCACCGCACGTCCACCACGCCTTCCACGGCCCGTGCCAGCAAGGCGGCGAGCGGGACCAGCTCGGTGTCGTGCACCCGGCCCTCGAGCGTCACGACACCGTCGTGCACCTCGATCCGGACCGCTTCGGCCTGGGTACCGAACAGCCGTAGGACGACCTCGCGCCGGACCTCCTCGGCGATGTCCTTGTCGGCTCGCAGGAACACTTTCAGCAGGTCGGCACGGCTGACGATGCCCTTGAGGGCTCCGTCGTGATCGACGACCGGCAGCCGTTTGACCTTGTTGCGCACCATGACGCGCGCCGCGTGGGCGAGGGGGGCGTCGGGGGTCACGGTGACGGCCGGGGCGGTCATCAGGTCGCCGGCGGTCACCGCCCCCGCCTTGTACAGGTCGGCGGGATGCTGCACCTGCCCGTACCGGTCGAGGTCGCCTCGGTGGTACTCCTCCTTGGGCAGCATGTCGGCCTCGGACACGACACCGACGACGTGTCCGGCGTCATCCAGCACCGGGAGGGCGCTGACCCGCCACTCCCACATCGTCTTCACGATGTCCTTGAAGGCCGCTCCCGTGCGCAGGGCGACGACCTTGGGGGTCATCACGTCGTTCACGACGGTCGCAGTGCCGTCCATGGCATCCTCCAGGGGCTCGGGATGCCGTCCTAGGACACCTTCAGCCTGCGGCCGAGGTCTCCTCCTGGGCAGGGGCCGAGTGGCCTGTACACGAGACCGAAGCGGGCACGGCGAAAGCGCTCCCGCCGCCGTGCCCCTACGGCGTCGGCAACGGCACCCGCCAGGTCAGCAGCGCGCCACCGCCGACGGGGCTGCTCACCTCGAACCGACCGCCCAGCTGCTCCGCCCGCTCGGCCATGTTGCGCAGCCCGCTGCGGCGGCCGCCGGGCGGGATGCCCACGCCGTTGTCCGCGACCGTCAGGGACACCTCGTGACCGTCGGCTCTCAGGACCACCTGGGCCCGGTCGGCTTGGGCGTGCCGGGCCATGTTGGTGAGGGCCTCCGAGAGCACGGCCACGACATGATCGGCGACCTCCCCCGGCACATCCGTGTCCAACAGGCCTTCCATGCGCACGCTCGGGGCAAAGCCGAGCAGTGGAGCCGCCTCCCCCGCCGCGCGGACGATCCTGGCCCGCAGTCCGCTCCCGGCGCCGCCCTCGTGCGCCCGCAGCCCGAAGATCGTCGACCGGATGATCTTGATGGTCTCGTCGAGGTCGTCGACGGCCCGCAGGACCCGCTCGCAGGCTTCCGGATGCTCGATGAAGCGGCCCGCGCTCTGCAACGTCATACCGGTGGCGAACAGGCGCTGGATGGCCAGGTCGTGCAGGTCCCGGGCGATCCGGTCGCGATCCTGCAGCACCGCGATCTGCTCGGCGTCCTGCCGCCGTTCGGCCAGCTCCATCGCGATCGCGGCCTGGGCGGCGAACCCCCGCAGCGTCTCGGTCTCGTTCTCCGAGAACACCGGGCGCCCCGCCTCACGCGCCAGCAGGACCACGCCCCGGGCGCCGCCCTCCCCCGTGCCGATGGGGACGGCGACCCCCGGGCCGAGTCCGGTGAAACGCGGGGGTTCGGGGGAGATCCGTGGGTCGTGGGCGACATCCTCGCTGACGACCGGTGCGGCGGTGGAGTACGCCAGTCCGATCAGGGTTTCCTGCAGGGGCAGCACCAGCCCCCGATGCTCTTCCGCGTCCATGCCGACGGCGATCTCCACGGTGAGCGATCCGCCGTCCTCCTCCACCGGCATCGCGACCGCCGCGAGGGCCGAGCCCGTGATCTCCCGGGCACGCTCGGCGATCAGGTTCAGGGCCTCGGAGCGTCCGCTGCCCGGCATCAGGCTGTACGTGATCTCCGCGTTCGCCCGCAGCCAGCGCTCCCGCAGCCGCGAGTCCTCGTACAGGCGCGCGTTGTCGATGGCCACGCCGGCCGCCACGGCCAGCGTCGACAGCACCGCTTCGTCCTCCGCGTCGAACTGCGCGCCACCCCGCTTCTCGGTCAGGTACAGATTGCCGAACACCTGGTCGCGGACCCGGATCGGGACACCGAGGAAGCTGCTCATCGGCGGGTGGTTAGCGGGGAAGCCGTACGAGGCCGGGTGCTCGGAGATCTTCGCGAGCCGGAGCGGCTCCGGGTGCCGGATCAGCTCGCCGAGGATGCCATGGCCCTCCGGATAGGGCCCGATCTCGGAGATCTGCTCCTCGGTGACGCCCACCGTATGGAAGCCCGACAGGGTCTTGCCGTCCGGTCCGATGACGCCGAGCGCGGCGTATTCGGCGTCCACCAGCACGGCGGCCGCTTCCACGATGGAGTGCAGGGCCTGTTCCAGGTCCAGCTCCCGGCCGACGGCGAGCACCGCCTCCAGGAGACTGTGCACCCGGTCCCGGGTGCCGCGGGCCACGTCGATCCGGGCCTGCAACTCCTCCAGCAGTTCATCGAGCTTCAGCTGCGGCAGTGACACAGGAGGCTCCTCCGGGCTTGCCACCACGCTCCGCCAGGTCCCTCAGCGGGAGCCGTCGGATTGTTTTGCTTCCACCGTATCCGTACCCGGTGGAAGCCGGTACGCAAGGCGCTCCGTCGGCCCGGACCCCGCGCACCGCGGCCGCACGTCAGTTGCTTGGGGGCCGATCGGCCCACCCCCTGGGGACCCAGAGCACCTCCCCCGGCGGCCCTGTCCCGCCCGACGCTGGAGACGTACGAGACCGCACAGCCGAGGAGAGGCGTCATGGTCCGCTACGTCTACGACTTCCAGGACGGCGGCCGCGACCTGGCCGGCCTGCTCGGCGGCAAGGGCGCGAACCTGGCCGAGATGACCCGTCTGGGTCTGCCGGTGCCACCGGGGTTCATCGTCACCACCGAGGCCTGCCGCGCCTTCCTGGCCGCCGGCGAGGAGCCGGAGGGCATGTCGGCGGAGGTCTCCCGGCATCTTTCGGCACTGGAGACGGCCACCGGGCGGCTGCTCGGGCAGGCGGACGACCCGCTGCTGGTGTCCGTCCGCTCCGGGGCCCGTTTCTCCATGCCCGGCATGATGGAGACGGTCCTCGACATCGGCCTGAACGACGCCTCCGTACTCGGCCTGGCCAAGGTGTCCGCCAATGAGCGCTTCGCCTGGGACTCCTATCGCCGGCTCGTCCAGATGTACGGCAGCACGGTGATGGGAGTCGATCCGGCCCTGTTCGACGAGGCCATGACCCTGCTGAAGGAGGCCCGCGAAGCCCCCGACGACCTCCATCTCGACGCGAGCGACCTCGCCTGGCTGGTGGAGACGTACAAGAGCCTGATCCGGGACGAGACGGGCCACGACTTCCCGCAGTCCCCCGCCCAGCAGCTCCAGCAGGCGATCCTCGCCGTGTTCCGGTCCTGGAACGCCGAGCGCGCCCGCCTGTACCGGCGGCGCGAGCACATCCCGGACGACCTGGGGACCGCGGTCACCGTGCAGCGCATGGTGTTCGGCAACCTCGGCCCCGACTCCGGCAGCGGCGTCGCCTTCACCCGCGATCCGGCGACCGGTCGCCCCGGCCTGTACGGCGACTACCTGCCGAACGCGCAGGGTGAGGACGTCGTGTCGGGCGTACGGGACGCCGTACCGCTTGCCGAACTGGAACGGCTGGACCCGCGCTCGTACCGGAAGCTGCGTGATCACGCCCAGACCTTGGAGCGCCACTACCGGGACCTGTGCGACATCGAGTTCACCATCGAGCGCGGCACCCTGTGGATGCTGCAGACCCGGGTGGGCAAGCGGACCGCAGAGGCCGCGTTCGCCATCGCCGCCGAGCTGGCCGAGGAGGGGTTGATCACCGCCGACGAGGCCCTGGCCCGGGTCAGCGGCGAAGGGCTGGCGAGGCTGATGTTCCCCCGCTTCGACACCGCCGCGACGGGCGACGCGCTCGCTCATGGTGTACCGGCCTCGCCGGGTGCCGCGGTGGGCGCGGCCGTGTTCGACTCCGCGGAGGCCGTACGCAGGGCCGCAGCCGGAGAACAGGTTGTGCTCGTCCGCCAGGAGACCACCCCCGACGACCTGCCCGGCATGGTCGCCGCGCAGGCGGTACTGACCGGACGGGGCGGCAAGACCAGCCATGCGGCGGTGGTCGCCCGTGGGATGGGCAAGGTCTGTGTGTGTGGTGCGCAGGACATCACCGTCAACGCCGAGGCGCGCCGCTTCACCGCCCAGGCCGGCACGGTCGTCGAGGAGGGCACTGTCATCTCGGTCGACGGCTCGACCGGGGACGTGTACGCGGGTGCGATTCCGCTGGTCGCCTCCGCGACGATGCGCTATCTGGAGACCGGCGAGCACCTGGACACCACTGTGGCCGCCGTCGCCCGCGCCCTGGACCACGCCGACTCGGTGCGTCGGCTGGAGGTGCGGGCCAACGCCGACACCGCCGAAGACGCGGCCCGCGCCCGGCGGTTCGGTGCGCAGGGCATCGGACTGTGCCGCACCGAGCACATGTTTCTCGGCGAGCGGCGACAGTTGGTCGAACGGATGATCCTGGCCCGCACGGACGCCGAGCGCGACCATGCCCTGGCGGCTCTTCTCCCGCTCCAGCGGCGGGACTTCGTGGCCATCCTGGAGGCCATGGACGGCCTGCCGGTCACCATCCGGCTCCTGGATCCGCCGCTGCACGAGTTCCTGCCCGACCGCACCGACCTCGCCGTGCGCATCGCCGTCACCAAGGCCGGCGGCAGACAACCGGACGCGCACGAGGTGGAGTTGCTCGATGCCGTGAACCGGATGCACGAGGAGAACCCGATGCTCGGCCTGCGCGGCGTGCGGCTCGGGCTCGTGGTACCGGGACTGGTGACGATGCAGGTGCGGGCGATCGCCGAGGCGGTCCTCGAGCGCACCCGCGGCGGCGGATCCCCACGGGCGGAGATCATGGTGCCGCTCGTCGGCGCTGCAGAGGAACTCCGGCTCACCCGCGAGGACGTGAGGCGGGTGCTGGCCGAGGTCGCCGAGGAGTCCGGCATGCCTGTCCACTGCCCCGTCGGCACGATGATCGAGCTGCCCCGGGCCGCGCTCACGGCCGGCCGGATCGCCGAGGAGGCCGAGTTCTTCTCGTTCGGCACCAACGACCTCACCCAGACCACCTGGGGCTTCTCCCGCGACGACGTGGAAGCCGCGTTCTTCTCGGCCTACCTCGACAAGGGCGTGTTCACCGCCTCGCCGTTCGAGACGCTCGACCGTGAGGGTGTGGGCCGGCTGGTCCGGATCGCCGTCGAGGAGGGCCGTGCCGCCCGCCCGGACCTGCAGACCGGCGTCTGCGGAGAACACGGCGGCGACCCCGAGTCCATCCAGTTCTTCCACACAGCCGGACTGGACTACGTCTCCTGCTCGCCCTTCCGGGTCCCGGTCGCCCGTCTGGAGGCAGGCCGGGCTGCCCTGCAGAGCACGGACGAGAGCGACACCAGGTGACGACGGCATCCAGGTCGACCGGCCCTTCCATTGGCCCGATCGACCCTGGAGAGGGAGCGAGCCATGAGAGACAGTGAACACAGGAGCGGCACCGATCCCCCGCGGTGTCGCTCCGCCCGCGTCCCGCTCCACCGGAACCAGCGGGGGTGCCAGGTCCGGCAGGCAGGAGTGCGACACACCCGCGAAGAAGCCAGCCATGAACCGTAACGACCGCCCGGCGCACCGGCGCATCGACCTCGATCGCGACGAGGCACTGCGGCTGCTCGGCACCGTGTCCATGGGCAGGATCGTCTTCACCCGGCAGGCCCTGCCCACGGCCCGTCCGGTCAACCACGTCCTGGACGGCGGCGACATCGTCATCCGCACCCATGAGGGATCGGCCCTCACCTCCCAGGCCCGACCGGCCGACGACAACGGCGTCGTCGTCGCCTACGAGGCCGACGCCATCGACCCGGACACACGTCTCGGCTGGAGTGTGGTGGTCACGGGCTATGCCCGGCTGGTGACAGACCCCGGCGAACTGGTACGCATTCGGGCACTGTTGGAGCCCTGGGCGGCCGAGCCGGGCATGGACCATGCGGTACGCATCCATCCCGACCTGATCACGGGAATTCTCCTCGCCGCGCGTGGCGAGGCTCCGGAGGACGGTTGATTCCACCTCCGTGCGCGAGCACGACACCTCACACGGTGATCCGGCGCCCGGTTACGGTGAAGGTATCGATGCGCACCCACAGGCTGCGGGAACCCCCGGCCCAGGGCCTGCTGTAGGCACGTTCCGTGAGCCGGCGCTGCTCCTCCTGCTCCGTGACCGCGCGGGCGGGTCCGCGGACCAGGACGCTCCAGCCCTGGCTGAACGCGTCGTCGATGCGATCGACCTCGAAGGCCACCTGACAGCCGTCGGCCAGGGAGGGCGTCGCGCCGCGCGCGGTCCGGAAGACGATCGAACCGTCGACGACGCTGTAGTTGACGGGCACGATCACCGGCCCGGAGGCCGTGGGCACCGCGAGCCGCCCCACCCCGTGCATCGCCAGCAGGCTGCGGCACTCGCCGGGACGCAGCCAGGTGAACCGCGGTGCGTGCCCGGCCCGTCCGGTTCCCGGTGGCAGGTCCACGACGCCGCCGGTGAGTTCGGCGACGGTCGTCTCCAGTGCCCCGGCCAGCTTCATCAGCGCACTGCTGCCCGGCGCGGCGCCAGGATGTTCCTCCAGGTACCTGAGGTAGGTGACCGCCATCCCGGCCCGCGCCGCCACCTGTCGCCGTGTCAGGCCGAGTTGCACCCGCCGGGCGGCGAGCCGACGGCCCAGGTCGCCCAGCGGCGCCTCCGTCGCAGCCACCGCGGGAGCGTCCGCCGCCACGCCCGCCTTCGTCCGTTCGGCCATGGTCCCTCACCCTCTTCTCGCTTCTCCTCAGGCCGCGGGCACGGCTATTTCTGCGTGCTGCTCCCCGCCGAGGACCACCTTGAGCGCGCCGGTCTCGCCGGCCATGGAGAAGACCTCGTACGCCTCCTCCATCTGCTCCAGCGGGAAGGTGTGGGTGACCAGCTGCCGGGTCGGCAGCCGGCCGGCGGCGGCCATCCGAAGCAGCGTGGGGGTGGAGTAGGTGTCCACCAACCCGGTCGTGATCGTCACATTCTTGATCCACAGGTCTTCGAGGTGCAGCGTGGCCGGCCTGCCGTGCACACCCACGTTGGCCACGTGCCCGCCGGGGCGGACCATGCGGGTGCACAGCTCGAAGCTCTCCGGTACGCCGACCGCCTCGATGACCACGTCCGCGCCGAGCCCGTCGGTCAGGTCGGCGACCAGCTGGGCGGGAGCCTCGTGGACGTCCGCCACCGCGTCCGCGCCCAGCCGGTGGGCCGCCTCCAGCCGGGCCGGGGCCAGGTCCACGGCGATGATCCGCTCGGGTGAGAAGAGCCGGGCGGTGGCGATCGCGGCCAGCCCGATGGGGCCTGCTCCGACGATGGCGACGGTGTCGCCGGGGCGTACGTGCCCGTTGAGGACGCCCACCTCGTAGGAGGTCGGGAAGATGTCCGCGAGCAGCACGGCGTCCTCGCTGCGGAGGGCGCCGGGCAGCGGGTGGACGGACAGGTCGGCGAAGGGCACGCGGACGTACTCGGCCTGGGTACCGTCGATCAGATGGCCGAGGATCCAGCCCCCGCCGCCCCGGCACTGGCCGTAGCTGCCGTCACGGCAGAACCGGCACCGGCCGCAGGAGGTGATGCAGGACATCAGCACCCGGTCTCCGGGCCGGACGGTGCGTACGTCGCTGCCGACCTCGACGATCTCACCGACGGCTTCGTGCCCGAGGACCGTTCCGGGACGCACCTCGGGCACATCGCCCTTGAGGATGTGCAGGTCCGTCCCGCAGATCGTCCCGACACCGACCTTCACGATCGCGTCGGTGGGTTCCTTGACGGCCGGGTCCGGGACGTCCTGCCAGGCAGCCTGCCCGGGGCCGTGGAAGACGAAGCCTTTCATGACGCTCCTCACCCTCGTCGGTCTGCCGCGGGACCCGGGTTCCGGCGCGTGCGACGACGGGCGCGGGCCGGGTTCCGGCGCGATGCCGGGTGCCCCGCACATTCAGCTTGGGCAGCGCGCATGGGGCCGCGCTTGGGCCGTCCGGCCCTCGCCGTCGGCCGAACGGTGCCCTTCCCGGCCAAAGGCGAGCTGCGGCGGCGCCCGGGCCGGTCGTCCCTCCTGCGAGCCGATCGGCCCCTCCCCGCGACGCGACAACCGCCGGACGATGAAGGTGTCGCGGACCTGCTCCCAGCGAGGTCGGCGCCGCCCGCCCGAACGACGGACGAGGCGCCGGTCGGAGGGTGAGGCGAGAGTTCATGAACGAGACGCTGTCCCTCGGCCGGATCGCCGGCGTGCGGGTCGGCCTGCACTGGAGTGTCCTCGTCATCGTCGCCCTGGTGACTGTCGCGCTCGCGCGCGGCCGGTTTCCCGCTGCCCACCCGGGCTACTCCCCCAACGTGTACTGGGGACTCGCCCTGCTGACCGCCGTCGTTTTCCTCGGTTCCCTGCTGGCGCACGAACTGGCGCATGCCGTGGTCGCCCGCCGCAACGGCGTCCAGGTGGACGGGATCACGCTGTGGATGCTGGGCGGCGCCGCCCGCCTGCACGACGAGGCGCCGACACCGGCCGCGGAGCTGCGCATCGCCGGCGTGGGTCCGCTCACGAGCCTGCTGGTCGGTGGCCTGCTCGCGGGCATCACCGCAGGGCTGAAGGCACTCCACACGTCCGGGCTGGTGGTCGAGGCATTCGCGTGGTTGGCCGCGATCAACATTCTGCTGGCTGTCTTCAACGCGCTGCCCGCCGCACCACTGGACGGCGGACGGCTGCTGCGCGCGTACTTGTGGCACCGCACCGGCGACCGGCTGCGAGCCACTCGAGGTGCCTCGTCGGCGGGCCGGGCGCTGGGCTGGTTCTTGGTGGTGGCCGGTTTCCTGGCCGTGCTGTACGGGCGTGACCTGTCTGGTCTGTGGCCCGCGCTGATCGGCTGGTTCCTCATAGCCGCGGCCACCGCCGAGGCCCGTCAGGCCGAGATGCGCAGCCTACTGCGTGGTGTCCCGGCCAGCCGGGTCATGACGCCGGACCCGGTCACCGTGCCGGCCATGGCGACCCTCGCCGACATCCTTGCCGAGGGGCCCTTCGGCCGGTACCGCCACTCCGCCTTCCCGGTGCTGGCAGCGGACGGCTCGGTGGATGGTGTGCTGACGCTTCGGGGTGTCGACGCGACCCCGCCCCAGGCCCGTGCGAGCACGATGGTCCACGAGGTGATGCGCCCCGTCGACGAGGTCGTCACGGCCGCCCCCGAGGAACCCGTGATCGACCTGCTCCCCCGCCTGGAGGCGAGCCCCGTGCGCCGTGCGCTGATCCTCGACAAGGGTCACCTCGTCGGCATCCTCACCATCGCCGACATCACCCGTGCCCTGGCCTGGCCGGCCACGTCCACCGCTCGCGGCTCCGCAGGGCCGCGCCACGACCGCCCCGAACAACCCAAGGAGAGGTGATGACCACCAGCAGCCCGCCCTCCACCTCGGTGCCTCCGCACCAGGTGCAGGTGAGTCATCTCAAGAGTCAGGCCTTCGCAGTCACGGTACGCGGGCACACCCTCATCACCGATCAGCCCGTCGAGGCGGGCGGTGACGACCGCGGCCCGACGCCCGTCGAAGTGCTCGTCGTATCACTCGCCTCATGCGTCGCCTACTACGCGGGACGCTTCTTCGAACGCCACCACCTCGACCGCGAACACCTCCGCGTGCTGGCGGACTTCACCATGGCCGACGACCGGCCTGCCCGCGTCGCCTCCGTACGTCTGAGGGTCCTGGTGCCGCACGAGCTGAGCGGGGCCAGGCTCGAGGCGCTGCGTGCGGTGGTCGATCACTGCACGGTGCACAACACCTTGCGGCAACCGCCCGAGGTACGGATCGAGTTCAGCTGACCGGTGGCCGTCCCCGCGAAGCGTGGGTCGACGCGGGGGTCGACGCGGGGGTCGACGTCAGTCGCGCTCCGGCACGACGGCGACCGGGCATGCGGCGTGATGCAGCACTCCGTGGGCGACGCGGCCGAGTTGGAGGCCGAAGTGGCCGTGGCGGCGCCGGGCACCGACAACCAACAGGTCGGCCTCGTGGGAAGCGGCCAGCAGGGCGTCGCGGGCGCGGGCCTCGACCGTACGGCGTTGCACCCGCAAGTCGGTGGGCACCTGGCGCAGCGCCTCTTCCAGCGCTTCCACCGCCTCCTGCTCGTGCTGGTGGGCCGGTTCGCCGACGATCAGCGGATGGCCCGTGGTCGCGTGCGCGGGCCGGTGCCAGGCCCGTACGGCCTCCAGCGGCACGCCGCGCAGCAGGGCCTCTTCGGCAGCGAACCGCACAGCGGCCGAGCCCGCCTGCTGCTCACCGACACCCAGGACGATGCGACCGCGCGCCCCCGAGCGGGCCTGGTTGTCGTGGCTGCCGCGCAGCACGATCACCGGGCAGTGTGCGTGACCCGCGACCATGACGCCGACGGAACCCAAGAGTGCCTCGGCCATGCTGCTGCGGCCACGGCAGCCCATGACCACCGCAAGGGCTGTTCGGCTCTCCCGCACGAGCACGTACTCCGGCTCCTCGGGGAGCACGTCGGTGGTCACCTTGGTGCCCGGCTGCCGGTGGTGGGCCCGCCGCTCGGCGGTGTCGACGATGTCTTCCGCCATCACCTCCTGCGACGGCTTGCCGAAGTCATGCGCGACAGAGGCGCCCTCGTAGCGCTCCCACAGCGATGCGTACACCAGCCTGAGAGCCGTGCCGCGCAGGGCGGCTTCGTCCGCCGCCCAGTCCACGGCCCGCAGGCTCGGCTCGGAACCATCGACGCCGACGACGATCGGAAGGTCCATCCTGTTCACCGTCCTGCTGCCTTCATGGGTTCTCCTCCGCGAAGTGCCGGATCAGCGGTGCGCCACGACGGCGACGGGGGCGCTGATGTGGTGCAGGGCGGCATGGGTGACGTGCCCGATGTGAGCACCGAGGTGACTGGTGCGGATGCGTCGGCCGACGACAGCCAGCGACGCGTCGCGCGAGGAGTTGACGAGGATCTGCGCGGCGCTGCCGCACCGGCTCGCCTCGATCACCTCGACGCCCGGGAACTTCTGCCGCCAGGGACGCAGGACCTCAAAGAGGGCGGCGGCCTGTCGGCGTTCGAGAGAGTCGTAGAGTTCGGCGTCGCCGGGGAAGCGGTAGAAGGAGGTGGGCGGCTCGGGCCAGCCGTGCACGACTCGCAGGGACGCTTCCCGGCGTGCGGCGGCGTCGAAGGCGAACTCCAGCAGCGTGTCGTCCGGATCATCGGTGTCGAGGCCGAGCACCACGGGCCGGAAGGGTGCTGCGGCGGAGGGCACGTCCGCTTCGTCCGTCTTGTGCTCGTCCGCGGCCTGCTCGCCCGCCCGCACGAGAACCACCGTTCGTTCGGCGCGTGCGACGACGGACAGACTCACCGAGCCGACCACGAACCCACCGATCGCGCCGAAGCCACGCGAGCCGAGCACCAGCAGTTCGGCGGAGCCCGCTGCCTCGCACAGCATGTCGACCACGCTCCCGGTCAACTGCTCGGTGATCACCTCGAGACCGGGATGGCTCAGCCGGATGCCCTCGGCGGCCTCACTCGGAATCCGCTCGATCCATTGCTGGTCGGTCTGCGGGCCGGGAAGCGGCGGCTGAGCCACGCGCGCGGGCACCGGTTCCCCGACGTGGACGATCTTCAACGGCAGGCGGCGCAGCATCGCTTCACGTGCCGCCCACTCGGCGGCGGCCCGGCTCTCGGGTGATCCGTCGAGGCCTACGGTGACGGTTCGGAGCATGGTGTCCACCTCCCGGGTGAGGTCCGATTCCAGCGTGGTGGCACGCTCGGACTGAGGTCAGGGGCCAGAGGTCCCTGAGCGGGGCCGACCGACCCACCGGAGCGACGGTGGCTGGTCATGGTGCCCGCGGTCGACGAACAGACCGAGCCGCTCCGCTGGTTCGTGTGTCGCGGCCGGTGATCTCTCGCACCAGACCGACGGGAGGCCGAACGGCCCGTCCGGGGGCCGAGAAGCCCCTTTTCCACCGTTTCGTACCGACACATCCTGAAAGCCGACACACCCTGGAAGCAGCAGGACCACCCGCCGAGGACCTTAGGGGGTCACCATGTACGGCACCCCGCACATCGTCAGCGATGTCATGACGCACACGGTCGCCTCCGTCGGCCGGTGGGCCTCGTTCAAGGTGATCGTGGGGATGATGCAGGACTGGGGGGTCAGTGCCCTGCCCGTGCTCGAGGGCGAGGGCCGTGTCGTCGGCGTGGTCTCGGAAGCCGACCTGCTGCCCACGGAGGAACTCCGGGACAGCCCCGAGGAGGGCTACGCGCTGCTGCGCCGACCCGCCGACGTGGCGAAGGCCGGTGCGGCCACCGCGGGGGACCTGATGTCCTCGCCCGCGATCACCGTCCACGCGAACGCGACCCTGGCCGAGGCCGCGCGGATCATGGCACGCGAGAAGGTCAAGCGGCTGCCCGTCGTCGACGAAGCCGGTCTGCTGGAGGGCATGGTCAGCCGCGCCGACCTGCTCAAGGTCTTTCTGCGCGACGACCAGGACATCGCCGAGGAGATCCGGCACGAGATCGTGTCGTACCTCTTCCCGCTGACGTCCTCGGCCATTCAGGTGGATGTACACGACGGGGTCGCCACGCTGACGGGCCAGGTCCGGGACACCGCCCTGGTCCCCGTGGCCGCGCGTCTGGTGCGCGCCGTCGAGGGGGTGGTGGACGTCGAGTTCGACCTCACCCGAGGGGCGGGTGTGCGCTAGGCGGTCCTCGCCTCCCACCTCGGCCGGCACGAGACCCGGCCGGCACGAGACCGGGGAACCGCGGGTCAGGCGGTCAGAAGGTTCTTCACTTCGACGACGTCGGCGATGTCTTCCACCTCCGCCACCAGCCGGGCCGTGGTGGCCGACGGCATCCGTCCCGTCAGCTCCACGATGCCGTCATGGACGGCCACTTCCACCGCGGCGCGGTCTTCCGGCGGGCAGCAGGCCTCGATCCTGGCCTCGACCTCTGCCCGTATCTCCGCGTCGTCCCTGATGAGGGCCTGGAGCAGCGCGTTGCGGCGCACGACGCCGACCAGGCGGCCCGCGCCATCGGTGACCGGGAGCCGCTTGAGCCGGGACAGCGTGGCCAGCCAGGCGGCCTCGGCTACGGCCGCGCCCGGGAGGACCGTGATCGCGGGGCTGGTCATCAGGTCGGCGGCCGTCTCGCCACGGGCCTTGCTGTGCATCCGCCGCTCGCGCAGCCTTCCGACGCGTCCGGGCCGGTGGCCGGAGGCCTCGAAGGCCACTTTCGCCAGCAGGTCGGACTCCGAGACGACACCGATCACGTGGTCCTCGGCGTCCACGACCGGGACGGCTCCGACCTGCTCGCGCGCGAGCAGACGGGCGATGTCGCGGTACGGCAGGTCGTCGCGCAGCGAGACGGCGGGTACGTCCATCACGTCCCGCACCAGCGGGATGCGGGCTTCGGGCGGCGAAGGTCGTTGCGAGGCCGAGCCGGCGGCCGGCGCCGGCCCGGCGGTGTCGTGTGCGGGGGCCTGTTCTGCGAAGCGTGCGCGTTCGGCCGCAGCCTGAGCCGCGGCTCCCAGGTAACGAATCAGCCTGTCCTGCCGGTCCGTCTCGCCGGGGCTCCAGGGTCGGGAGGGCAGGTCCTGCCGAGCCTGGGCCTCCGCGGAGAAGTTCTCGTGTCCGTTCACGGCGGCCTCCGGACTCCGTCGAGTTGCCTACCGTCCCAGTCTCGCGCTCTGTCCGCCGTCGCCAAGAGCCGAACGGCCCTGGTGGAACGACGTGACGGCCCTATCCGGTGCGGGGTGGGAGGGGAACGGTGAGACTGAAAGAGCAGCCGACCGGCAGGAGGCCGCCGATGAGCCTGCGGGACTTCCTGGAGCGGTTCCGTCCGGTGGGGACGCCGGGAGCGTCCACCACCGGCGTGCCCGCCGACCGTACGGCGGAACGCGCCGCGGAGCTGGAGCCCACTCTCGCGCAGCTGACGGGCGTACAGCAGGAGGCGGCAGACATCCGGGCCGCCGCGGACGAGGCGGCCGAGGCTGTGCGGCGCGACACCGCGCGGGAGGCGGAACGCCTCGTGGCGACCGCCCGGGAGCGGGCCCCCGAGATACGCCGGCAGGCTGCGGAACCTCTCCTCCGGGAGGCGCGGCAGGACGCTGAGGCCATTCGGGCCGCCGGAGACCGCGCCGCCTCGGCGGTCCGGGAGCGGGCCGCGGAGCGCATGCCGGATCTGGTGGAGCGTGCGGTGGCCGACGCGCTACGCCTGGCAGTCAGGGTGGGCGAAGCGCCGTGAGCGCCGGCTGGGTGGCCGGGGCGGTGCGGGCCAAGGCCCTCGTGAACCGGTACCCGGGCTCCGACGGGGCGCGGGAGATCGCGGCCTGTGCCTCGCTCGACGACGCCCTGCGGCGTCTGGCGGGGACGCCCTACTCCCGCTACGTGCGTACGGCGGTCGGCCTGCCCGAGGCGCAGCGGGCGGTGACCGCCACGCTGCTGTGGCATCTGCGGGTGCTGGCCGGGTGGCTGCCCCGGGGCGGTGCCCGTCTACTCGTTCCGCTCGCGGCGGGGTTCGAGATCGCCAACGTGGCCTCCCGGCTGCTCGCGCAGGACGGTCGCCCGACGGAGGCTCCGCAGCCGTACCGGCTCGGGGCGCTCGAGACGGCCTGGCGGAACCTGGAGCACGCCGGGACACCCGCGGAACTGCGGGCGGTGCTCACCGCCTCGCCGTGGGGCGATCCCGGCGGCGACACGCCCTGGGCGCTGATCACCGGCATGAGGATGGCCGCCGCTCGGCGCACCGCCGTCGCCGTGCCACCCGCGCGCCGCTGGGCCGAGGGGCGCGCCGTCCTGCTGATCGCGCGTGAACAGTTCGTGTACCACCGCTCTCTGCCGAAGCCCGTACGGCGGGACGCGGCCCGGCTGCTCGGGGCGCGGGCGTCGTCCGCCGCCTCGTACCAGGAGTTCCGAGAGGGCCTCCCCTCGACGGCACGCTGGGTCGTGGCGGACGCCGCGGATCCGGGAGGACTGTGGCGGGCCGAGGCAGGCTGGTGGCGGAAGGTGCAGTACGACGGCGCGATGATGCTGCGGGACCGCCGCTACGGCCCGCGCGTGGTCGTGGGCGCGGTCGCGGTGCTGTCCGTGGACGCGTGGCGGGTGCGGGCAGCGCTGGAGTCGGCGGCGCGCGGCGGACGGCCCGGGGAGGTGTTCGATGCCCTGGCCTGAGGCGATGACACCGGTCCGGATGCGCCGTGTGGCGGTGATCGTGCCGCAGGTGACTCTGCGGGACGCGCTGGTGCGGATCGCCGAGGAAGGATGCGTGGAGTTGGACCGCGCCGAGGAAGCGCCTCCGGGAGCGGCGGCGGTGCGGCTGCGGCGGCTGCGGGGACGTGCGACGACGGCGGCCGGACCCGAGGACACCGTCTCCGCCGTCCTGGCCGCCGACGTGCCCGACCTCGACCTCCTCGAAGCACGCCGCAGCATCGAACTGCTGGCGGGCGAAGCTCAGTTGCAGGAGCGCGCGGAAGGCGCCGTACGACGCGGGGAGGTGGCCGCGCTGGCCGGATGGTGCCCTGCCGCCGAGGTGCCCCGGGTGGCGGACCGACTGGCCGCCGCGGGCGGCGCACTGGTGCCGCTGCCGTCCCCTCGCGGCACCGATCCGCCGACACTGCTGCGACCTGGCAGGCCCGTCTCCTTCACGCCGCTGGTCACGACGTACGGGACTCCGGCCTATGCGGACCTCGACCCGTCATGGCCGGCGGGCCTCGTCTATGTCGCGATGTTCGGAATCATGTTCGGGGACGTGGGGCACGGGGCGCTCCTGTTGTGCGGCGCGCTCGCGCTTCGCCTCGGGCGGCCCCGTCGGCTCGCCCGGTTCAGCCGGCTGTGGCCGTTCCTGGCGGGCGCCGGAGTCGCCGCCATGCTCGCGGGCGCCGCTTACGGAGAGTTCTTCGGTCCGACCGGGCTGCTGCCGGTGCTGTGGCTGAGCCCGTTGGACAGTCCCGCCCGCCTGCTGGCCACCGCCGTGGTCTTCGGGGCGGGACTGCTCGCCGTCACGCAGGCCGCCGGCGCGGTCAACCGCGTGCGTGAAAGCGGCTGGGGTACGGCGTTGTACGCGGCGTCCGGCTGGGCCGGGCTGCTGTTCTACCTGGGGCTGGCGCTCGGCGTAGCGGGCCTGCTCCTGCACCGGCCGCCCGCGGCCGTCGCCGGGGCCACGCTCGCCGTCATCGGGCTGGCGCTGGTGACCCTCGGCCTGTTCCGGGCCACCGCGGGGGGTGGCGCCGGATGCGCCGAGACGGCTGTACGGCTGTTCGACGTCGTGGTGCGTACGGGCACCAACACCCTGTCGTTCGCCCGGCTCGCGGCGTTCGGCCTCACGCACGCAGCGCTCGCCGACGTGGTGTGGCGCGGTACCACGGGCCTGGCCGGGCTCGGTGCCGCCGGAGTCGCGGGGGCGGTGCTGGTGTTCGCCGTGGGCACAGCCCTCACCTTCGGCCTGGAGGCCCTGGTGGCCGGTGTGCAGGCATTGCGGCTGGAGTTCTACGAACTCTTCTCCCGGCTCTTCGAGGCGGAGGGCCGCCCGTTCCGTCCGTGGCACGTTCCCCCGGCGGAACCTGCCGACAGCACTACGAAGGTGATCCCATGCTCACCTGGCTGATCGTCCTGCCGGTCCTGGTCGCGGTGCTCGGCACCGTACGGCTGCTGCGGCGGCGCCGGGCCAGACACGCCTTCCGCTGGCTGCTGGCCACGAACCTCGCCCTGTTCGGCGGCGCATGTGCCGTCCTCGGCACGGCGCTCGCGGGCCCCGCGCAGGCGTCGGCTCAGGCCGCGGCCTCCGGGGGAGTCAACGGGACCGCGCTGATCGCGGCGGCCGTCGCGATGGGCGGGGCGTCGATCGGGGCCGCGATCGCGGTCGCCTACACGGGAGCGGCGGCTCTGGCCGCGCTGAGCGAACGACCGGAGGTCTTCGGCCGGGCGCTGGTGATCGTCGGTCTGGCCGAGGGCATCGCCGTGTACGGGCTCGTGGTCGCGATCCTGCTGATCGGAAAGGCATGACGATGGCCACCGTGGCCGCCATCGGCGAGCGGACCCGCGTGTGCGGTCTGGCCCTGGCAGGGGTAGACGTGCTGGTCGCGGAGGATCCTGACGCCGTCCGCCGTACCTGGCGTACGCTCTCGGGCACGGTCGGCCTCGTGATCCTCACGGCCGAGGCCGCCGAAGCGCTGGGGGCCGAGGCGACGGCACCCGCGCCTTCCCGGCCGTTGACCGTGGTGATGCCCTGATGACCGCGTCCGTGGACGCACTGGACCCCGTGCGCGCCGAGTTGCTGCGCGCGGCACGGGCCTCGGCCGACGCCGTCCGGGAACGAGCGCGGGCCGACGCGCAGGAAACCCTGCGCGCGGCACGCCGGACCGCTGATGAGGTGATCGCGCGGGCCCGGGACCTCGGCGAGGCCGACGGCGCCACCGAGGCGGCCCGGGAGCGGGTACGAGCAGTGCAGGACGCCTGGACGGCGGAACTCGCGGCCCGCTCCGAGGTCTACGCCGAACTCAGGGCCGCGGTCCGTGCGGGCGTGCGCCGAGCCCTGGTGGAGGGTGCCGTATCGCAGGCCCGACTCGCCGAGGCGGCGCGGGCGCTGCTGGGAGCGCAGGCGCGGGTCACGGCTGCCGCTGGGGGTGGAGTGACGGCCGAGGTGACCGGCCGACGGGTCGACCTGTCGGCGGACGCGCTCGCCGACCGTGCCCTGGAACTGCTGGGTGCGCAGGCCGAGACGCTGTGGAGGCCGCCGTGACCGCCGTTCCGGCATCCCTCCCCGGAGACGCCTCGTCCCGCCCGGTGATCCTCAGGGTCGCCGGCCCCCTGGTGGACATCACCTGCCCGCCTGCAGTCGCCATGCACGACCTGGTCGTGCTCGGCTCCGCCCGGCTGCCGGGCGAAGTGGTCGCCATCCACGCGGACACGGCCACCGTCCAGGCGTACGAGTACACGGGTGGGCTGGCCCCCGGGCATCCTGCGGAGCCCCAGGGCTGCCCGCTGTCGGTGCGCCTGGCCCCGGATCTGCTCGGGGGCGTGTACGACGGTCTGCTGCGCCCCCTGGCCGGTGCCGGCGACCTGCTCATGACAGGCGGACCGAGCGCGGCACCGGAACCGCGCAGTTGGTCGTTCACACCACGGGTTGCCGAGGGAGAGGCGGTGGCTGCCGGGGACGTCCTCGGGGAGATCGGGGCGAGCGTGCCGCTGCGGCTCCTGACGCCTCCGGACTGCTCGGGCGAGGTGACCCGGGTCGCGGCGCCGGGCGAGCACTCCTGCGACGCCGTGCTCGCCGTGGTGGGCGGGCACGAAGTCCGGATGGCGCAGTCCTGGCCCGTGCGCAGGCCACGGCCGGTCGCCCGACGACTGTCGGCAAACGTGCCGTTGAACACCGGGCAGCGGGCCGTCGATCTCCTTTTCCCGTTGGCCCGCGGCAGCACGGTCGCCGTGCCGGGCGGCTTCGGCACCGGCAAGACCATGCTGTTGCAGCAGATCGCCAAGTGGTGCGACGCCGACGTGATCGTCTACGTCGGCTGCGGTGAGCGCGGCAACGAGATGGCGGACGTCATCGAGGAACTGACCGAGCTGACCGATCCCCGTACCGGGGGCCGTCTGGCGGACCGGACCGTGACGGTCGCGAACACCTCGAACATGCCGATGATGGCCCGCGAGGCGAGCGTGCACACGGGTGCGACGGTCGCCGAGTACTTCCGCGACATGGGTCTGGATGTCGTGCTGATCGCCGACTCGACCTCCCGCTGGGCGGAGGCGCTGCGCGAGTTCGCCTCCCGCATGGGCGAACTTCCCGCCGAGGAGGGCTATCCGGCGGGGCTCGCCTCCCAACTGGCCGCGTTCTACGAGCGGGCCGCCGCAGTGCGCACCCTCGGTGGTGCGACCGGCTCCGTCACGGTGATCGGCGCCGTGTCCCCGCCCGGCGGTGACCGCACCGAGCCGGTCACCGCGGACACCGAACGCTTCGTACGGTGCCTGTGGAGCCTGGACCGCGATCTCGCCTACGCACGGCACTATCCGGCCGTCTCCTGGGCGGACTCCTTCTCACGGGACGCCGCCGCGCTGGCCACCGCCCACGCCCGGGCCGGTGACCCCGAGTGGGCCGCGCGACGCGGACGGGTGGCACTGCTGCTCGCCGAGGCAGACAGGCTGGCGGACCTCGTCGACCTGGTCGGTGTCACGGCTCTGCCGCCCCGGGAGCGGATCAGCGTGCTCGCGGGACGGCTGGTGCGCGAGGCCCTGGTCCAGCAGAGCGCCCTGTCGCCGGCCGATGCCTACAGCGCCCCCGAGAAGACCGCCGCCCTCGTGGAGGCCGTGCTGACGGTGATCGACCGCTGTCTGGAACTCGTGGACACCGGCGCCCAGGCGGACGTCGTCGAGGCGGTCGACTTCACCCCGCTGCTGCGAGCGCGCGAAACGGCCGGTCCGGCGGAGACCGCTCCCGTGGCGGCCGCCCGCGACACCGTGCTGGCCCGGCTCGAGGAGGCGGCATGAGCGGCCTCGCCGGCATCGAGTACACGGGCGTACGGGAACTGCGCGGGCCGCTCGTGGTCGTCGAAGGCGTCAGCGGTGTCGGCTGGGACGAGTTCGCCACGATTCTCCTCGCCTCCGGTGAACGACGGCACGGGCTGGTCCTGGAGGTGGACCGGGATCTCGCGGTGGTGCAGGTTCTGGAGGACACGGCCGGCATGGACCGGGCCGGCACCCGCGTCGCCTTCTCGGGCACGCCGCTGCGGATCCCGGTCGGCACCGGATGGCTGGGGCGGGTGTGCAACGGGCGGGGCGAACCGGCCGACGGGGGGCCGCCGGTGCTGGGCGGTTCGAACGCGGCGGTCGGCGGCGCGCCGATCAACCCGGTGCGCCGGGAACCGCCGAACGAGCCGGTGCTCACCGGTGTGGGCGCCGTGGACGTGCTCACCACGCTGGTGCGGGGGCAGAAGCTGCCGGTGTTCTCGGCGGCCGGGCTGCCGCATCTGGAGCTGGCGGTGCAGATCGCGGCCCAGGCGACGTGCGGCGGGGAGGCGTTCGCCGTCGTGTTCGCCGGCATGGGACTCACGCACGCCGACGCCGCGTTCGTCCGTGACGGGCTGGCCGCCCGCTCCGCCGCAGGGGAACTGGCCCTCCTCGTCAACACGGCCGACGACCCGGTGATCGAACGGTTGCTCACCCCGCGTCTCGCCCTGACCGTCGCCGAACACCTGGCGTTCACCGCGGGCCGTCACGTCCTGGTGGTGATGACCGACATGACGGCCTATGCGGAGGCGCTGCGCGAGGTGTCCGCTGCGAGGGGCGAGATTCCGGCCCGCCGTGCTTATCCGGGCTACCTCTACAGCGACCTCGCGTCGCTCTACGAGCGCTGCGGGAGGATCAGGGGCCGCCCGGGGTCGGTGACCGTGCTGCCGGTGCTCACCATGCCGGCGGGCGACATCACCCACCCCGTTCCGGACCTCACCGGTTACATCACGGAGGGACAGATCGTGCTGTCCGCCGAGGCGCACGCCGCCGGCACGTATCCACCCGTCGACCCGCTGGCCTCGCTGTCGCGTCTGATGCGCAAGGGGACGGGAGCAGGACGGACCCGGGCGGACCATCCGGCCGTCGCCGCGCAGTTGATCGCCGCGCTGGCCCGGTCCCGGCAGGTGCGGGAACTCGCCGACCTGATCGGGCGATCGGCACTCAGCCCGACCGACCTGCGCCACCTGGACCTGGAGGACGCCTTCCGCTACCGGTTCCTGGCCCAGGGCACGGACGAGAACCGGTCACTGGAAGAGTCCGTGGACCGGGCCTGGGAAGTGCTGCTGACCCTGCCGCGCAGCCAGCTCGGCATGATCCCGGCGGACCTGCTCGACACCCACGCCCCGCCCCAGGACGAGGAGCCGACGTGAGCACGCACGGCCTCCGGGCACCGCCGGGACGGGCCGGGCGGCTACGGCTTCGCCGCAACCTCGCCACCGCGTTGCGCGGAGCCGACCTGCTGGAACGCAAACTCCGGCTGCTGCTGGACCGGGAGCGCGCGGAACGACGGGCGGCAGCGGATGCGGGCTCGGTGTGGCGGCAAGAGCTGGCCCAGGCCGACACCTGGCTGGTGCGCGGGGTGCTGCTCGGCGGCGAACAGGCGCTGGCCCAGGCGTTGCCCGCGGACCGGGCGCGCGTCGACGTCGAGTGGGCCGCGCTGATGGGGGTGCGCCATCCCGCGGCCGTGGCCTGGACGGCCCCCGTCCGCTCGCCGGCGGAGCCGGCACCGCCCAACACCGCGCTCGCGCAGGCCGAGACGGCCTACCGGGCCGCGGTGCGCGCCGCCGCGGAGTACGCCGCTCACCAGGCAGCCGCCGAACTGCTCGCCGCCGAAGCGGGACGGACCCGGCAGCGGGTGCGCGCCCTGCGCCGGCACTGGATCCCCCGGCTGCGGCGCGAACTGGCGTCCCTGGAGCTGGCGTTGGAGGAGACCGAACACGAGGAAGCGGTACGACGCCGCTGGGCGGCCTCCCACGGGGCCCGGTGAGGGAGGGCGGCGCGAGAAACGCACGACGGTGGCGGGCCCGCACCGGAGCCCGCCACACGCCGTCAACCGTCGTCAGTTGCCGTGCTTGATCTCGACGTGCTTGGCCTCCGCCTTCTCGGCGCCCAGGCCGACGCTGACGGTGAGCATGCCGTCGGTGTAGTCGGCCTTGACGTCGTTCTCGTCCGCGCCCGGCGGCAGCGTCACGCTGCGGCTCATCGCGCCGTACCGGATCTCGCTGTGGTCCTTCGTGACGTCCTTCTCCGTGCGTTCGGCCTGGACCGTCAGCACCCCCTCGCTGATGAAGACGTCGATGTTCTCGGGGGTCATACCGGGAAGCTCCGCTCGCATGACGTAGCGGTCGTCCTCCGTGAAGTCCTCGATCCGGACCGTGTACAGGTCGCCCATCGTGGGCATCGCGAACCGGGCCGGAAGGTTCTCGAACCAGTCAGGCATCTCCGGGAACGCGAACCTCTGCTTACGTGCCAGTGTGACCATCGCCGTACCTCCTCGGCTGTTGTCCGGCCTGCCGACACCTCCAGTCCAGCGCGCACGGGCCCGGACTGCTGAGGCCGAACAGCCCATGCCAGGGGTCCCTGAAGTCCCTTTCCTCCCGCGCGTGTGCGGTCACACTGGTGGTGAAGGGACGACCACACTCGGCGGCGATCATCATGTCCGACGTCACGACCACCGATCTCTACGAAGTGACCATGGCCATGTCCTACCTGCGGGAGGACATACGGGCCCCGGCCACCTTCAGTCTCTTCGTCCGCGACCTCCCGCCCGGCCGGGGCTTCCTGGTCGCCGCAGGGCTGGAGCCCGCCCTGGACTTCCTGGCCGGCTACCGCGTGGAGCGGGAGGACGTCGAGGAGTTCGCGGACGCGCTGCACCGCCCTGTCCGGGACCTCGAGCCACTGCTCGGCCTCGCCTTCGAAGGCGAGGTGCGCGCCGTTCCGGAGGGTCGTGCGGTGTTCTCGGGTGAGCCACTGCTGGAGGTGACCGCGCCGCTGCCGCAGGCCCAGCTCGTCGAGACGTACCTGCTGAACCAGGTCTGCCACCAGACGGTCGTGGCGTCCAAGGCGGCCCGCTGTGTCCTGGCCGCGGCCGGACGACCCGTGGTGGACTTCTCGCTGCGCCGCACCCACGGCCCCTGGGCCGGTTACCAGGCGGCCAGGCTGGGCGCCCTGGTCGGCTTCGCCGGCACCAGCAACGTCGCCGCCGCCACCGCCCTGGGCATCCCGGCCTCGGGCACCATGGCCCATTCGTACATCGAAGCGTTCCCCGGCGAGGAAGAAGCGTTCCGGGCCTTCGCCCGCAGTCATCCCGGCCCGGTCACCTTCCTCGTCGACACCTACGACACCGAGGAGGGCGTGCGGGTCGCGGCGCGGGTGCTGAGAGACTTGGAGCGCGGTCCGGGCTGCGCGATCCGGCTGGACAGCGGAGACCTCGACGCGCTCTCGCGCCGGGCGCGCGCCCTTCTGAACGCCGCGGGGCTGCCCGACGTACGGATCGTGGCCAGCGGAGGACTCGACGAGTACGGCGTAGCCAGGCTGGTGCGCGCCGGTGCCCCGATCGACGTGTACGCCGTGGGAACGCGCGTCGGTGTGGCCGCGGACGCCCCGTACCTGGACGCCGCGTACAAGCTCGTCGAGTACGACGGCCGCCCGGTGATGAAGCTGTCCTCGGCGAAGGTCACGGCCCCGGGCCGCAAGCAGGTCTTCCGCCGAGCCGGGCAGCCCGACGTCATCGCCCTGTGGCGGGAGGACCCCCCTGACTCGGCACGGCCGCTGCTGCGCACGGTGATGCGCGAGGGCCGTCGGACGGGGCCGCCGGACCGCTGGCAGGACGCCCGCGACCGGTTCCGTGAGGACCTTGCCGGCCTGCCCGGCCCGGCGCGGCGGATCTACGACCCCGAACCGGTCCGACCGGTCACGTCCCGTGCTCTGAAGGAGCTGACGGCCGCGGTGCGCGCGGACATCGAGGCACGGCTTCGTCCGGGCCGCCTCGCCGCTGCCTCGCGCTCCTGGACGCTGCCGTCCGGCGCACCATGAACGGCCTGCGGTGGGCCGACAGGGACGAGGCGAGGACCAATGGCCCCTGGATCCCGGACCGTGCCAGGTCTTCCATGAGATCGGCGGCGCTGCTCCGCGCCCACCGCTGGGAGGAGGAGGCGAGCGAGATGTCCGCTCCCGCACCGACAAGGACGAACCACCGGGCCGTGCCCGGTACGGACGGCAACGCGCCGTACGACGGGCGCCGGGCCGAGGACGGACGGGTGAGTTCTTACTTCCTGACCCTGCACTTCCCGGGGCTGGTGCCTGGAGGCCGTCATGTCACGGCCCCGTGATCGCCGCCCGATCGTGGTGGGTGTCGATCCCGATCCCAGCCGGCGCACGGCCCTGGCCTGGGCGGCGGACGAGGCCGCCCTGCGTCGGTTGCCGCTGCGTCCGGTCCACGCAGAGGGCGTGCCGACCAGGGGCTACCGGGGGCGGGAGGTCCCGCCGTCCTGGGAGGAATGGAACGAGGCACTGCACGGGGCCGGGAAGCAGGTGCTCGAAGAAGCCGCGAACTTCGTCGGGGCGCGGCACCCGCAGGTCGAGGTGGACGCCCTGCTCGCGGAGGGCGACCCCGTGTGGGTGCTGCGTGAGCAGAGCCGCGACGCCGCGGCTGTCGTGCTGGGCTCGCGGCATCTGAGCCGGGCCCAGGAGGTGTTCGGCTCCGCCTCGGTCGCCGTTCCGGTCATGGCCCACGCGCCCTGCCCCGTGGTGGTCGTGCCCGAGCCGGAGCACGTCACGCAGGAGCCCGCGTACTACGTCGTCGGCGTCGACGGCAGCGAAAACTCGGCCGCCGCGGTCGACCTGGCATTCGAGGAGGCGGCCCTGCGTGGCGCCCAGCTGCGAGCCCTCTATGTCTGGGAGCCGGGTCGGCTCCGGATCTTCGACGAGTACGCCCCGCAGCAGGAGGCCCGCCGGCTGCTCTCCGAGACCGTGGCCGGCCGCCACGACCGCTACCCGGAGGTGGAGCTGCACCACGAACTGGTCGTCGGGCATCCCGTGCAGGTGCTCACCGACGCCTCCGCCCACGCGCTGGGCCTGGTGGTGGGGACCCGGGGCCACGGAGGTTTCACCGGCATGCTGCTGGGCTCGGTCAGCCAGGGAGTGCTGCACCACGCCCGCTGCCCCGTCATCGCCGTTCCGTCGAGGCCGACGTGAGGCCGAGGTCGGCACACCCTGGGAAGAAGGGAAGCCACCATGACTGCGCACCCCGTGGACGAGAACGTCGTCTCCGAGCTCGTGGCGGAGGCCACGGCGGCACCCTCGCTGCACAACGCGCAGCCATGGAGGTTCCGCTTTCTGCGCGACAGCGCCGTACTGCGCCTGTACGCCGATCTGGAGCGAGCCCTGCCGCGAACCGATCCGGACAGGCGAGGCCTGTATCTCGGCTGCGGCGCGGCGCTCTTCAACCTGCGTGTGGCCGCCGCCGCGAAGGGGCTGGCGCCGGTCGTCCGGTTGCTGCCTGACCCGGACGATGCGGAGTTGCTCGCCGAGGTGGGTCTGCGCGGCTCCACGGCACCCGACGAGACGCTTGCCCGGCTCTGCCCTGCGATCTCCCGCCGTCATTCCAGCCGTTTCCCCTTCCGCGACGAGGAGATCCCGGCCGCCGTGGCGGAGCGGCTGCGCGACGCCGCTCGTGCCGAGGGCGCCGAGCTGGTGTTCCCCGGCGCCTGGCACGTGCGGTCGATTCTGGAGCTGGTGCAGGACGCCGAGGGCCGACAGGCCCTGGACCCGGGCATCCGCGGTGAAACAGTGCAGTGGACCCGTACGGAACCGTCGGACGTCGTGGAGGCACCCGACGGCATCCCCGCCGAGGCGTTCGGCCCCCGCCAGCACGGCACCACAGCTCCCGTGCGCGACTTCGCCGTCGGCCGTCCGATGCCAGGGCGCAGCTGGGCGTCCTTCGAGAAGAACCCGCACATCGCTCTGCTGGGCACGGCCCGCGACGGGCCCGCCGAGTGGCTGCTGGCAGGCCAGGCACTGGAGCGTGTCCTGCTCCAGGCCACCGCGGACGGGCTGGTCGCCTCGATGACCTCCCAGCCCTTGGAATGGCCGGAACTTCGGTGGGTGGTCCGCGACCCTGTGTCGGCCATGGCCCACGTGCAGATGGTGCTCCGGCTCGGCTATGGTCCCGAAGGCCCCGCGAGCCCGCGGCGACCGACGGCCGACCTGCTCGACATCACCTGAGGCAGGTCTGGTCGCATGAAGGTCTCCGAGGTCATGACGGCGCCGCCGGTGTGCGTCGCGCCTCATGCATCCCTGCTCGAAGCGACCCGGCGGATGACCGAGTCCGCCGTCGGCTCCGTCCTCGTGGTCGAGGGCGGAGTGCTGCGCGGCATCGTCACCGACCGCGACCTCGCCATACGTGGCCTGGGTGGTGGCCTGGGGCGGGAGGCACCGGTCGACACGGTGATGTCGGCCGAGGTGGTCACGGTCGGCGCGGACGACGACCTCCAGGTGGCCTACCGGACGTTCCGCCGCACCGGTGTGCGCCGCCTTCCGGTCCTCGACGGGGACCGGGTGGTGGGGGTACTGACGATCGACGACCTGTTCCTGGACGTCTTCCGGCGGCTGGCCGACCTGCTCGGGCCTGTCGCCTGGAGCGTGCTCCAGGAGCCGCCGGGGCCGCCTTCGGCGGTGGGAGCCCGGTGTGACCCCTGAACCGGCCAAGCGGGGAGCGAACTCGCATCGCGTGCCCGCGGGGACGGCGCTGTGCGACGGCGGCCCACCGACGGACGTCGTGGCCTCGGCCACCGGCCCGCAGTCCCGGGACGAGCAGGGCCTCCTCTGCCCGTCCCTCCCGTCCCTTCCCGCCTCGGACGTCTTCGCCGCCCTGGACGCATCCCCGCGCGGTCTCACGCGGGCCGAGGCCGCCGCACGCAGGGCCCGCTACGGCCCCAACGAGCTGCCTGGTGTGGGCCGCAGGCATGTGTGGAGGCGACTGCTCGCGCAGTTCACCGATCTCTTCGCGGTGGTGCTGCTCGTCTCCTCGGCGATCACCTTCCTCGCCTACGCACTGGAGCAGCCCCGGGATCCGGCCACGCTTCAGCTGGCCCTCGCGATCCTCGGCGTGGTCCTCCTGAACGCGGGCATCGGATTCGCGCAGGAGTACTCCGCGGAGCGCACGGCGGAGTCTTTGCAGGCGATGGTGCCGCACACCTGCCGGGTGCTGCGGGACGGAGAACCGCGGGAACTGCCCGCTCGGGATCTGGTTCCCGGCGATGTCGTGCTGCTGGAGGCCGGGGACGCCGTGTCGGCCGACTGCCGGCTGGTCGAGGCGCACGACGTGTCCGTCAACAACGCGGCGCTCACCGGGGAGAGTGACGCCGTCACGCGGGTCGCCGGGCCGGTGCCGGCGGGGCCGCCGCTGGAGGTGCGCAACTGCGTGTTCATGGGCACCGACGTGGTCGCGGGCACGGGGAAGGCGGTTGTGTCCGCCACCGGGACGGCCACCGAGTTCGGGAGAATCTTCCGGCTCACCGCGGCGGCACCCCGGCAGCAGACCCCACTGCAGCGCCAGGTCGCGGCGATGGCCCGCCGGGTGGCGGGCCTCGCGCTGGCGACCGGGGCCGTCCTGTTCGCGGTGCGCGTGCCCAGCGGGCAGCCGTTCGTCGACACGTTCGTCTTCTCGCTCGGGGTGATGGTCGCCCTCGTTCCGGAGGGTCTGCCGGCGACGCTGTCGGTGTCGCTGGCGATCGGTGTACGCCGCATGGCCCGCCGGCACGCCCTGGTCAAGCAGCTGCTGGCGGTGGAGGCGCTGGGCTCGACCAGCGTGGTGTGCACCGACAAGACGGGGACACTCACGCAGGCCGAGATGACCGTCGTACGGCTGTGGGCGAACGGCGTGTCGCACGCCGTGACGGGGGTGGGATACGCGCCTGCCGGTGAGGTCGCCGAGGCGGGATCCGTGCGGGAGCTGCTGCGGACGGCGGCTTTGTGCAGCAACGCCCGGCTGGTGCCGCCGACGGACCGGGACGGGTGGCGGGTGCTCGGCGACACCACCGAGGGCGCGCTCCTGGTGGCCGCCGAGAAGGCAGGCCTGGAACCGGCGGCCGAGGAGGTCCGTACGCCACGGGTGGCTGAGTATCCCTTCGACTCCGTCCGCAAGCTGATGAGCACCGTGCACCGCTGTGGAGACGGCACGTATCTCGCGTGCGTCAAGGGCGCGCCGCTGGAGCTGCTCGCCCGCTGCGACGCCATCGACCGGGAGGGCACACGGACGCCGCTCACGCAAGCCTCCCGCGCCGAGGTGGTCGCGGTCGCGGATGACATGGCCGGGCAGGGCCTGCGCGTGCTGGCGGTCGCCCGGCGGCGGGTACCGGGTGCTCGCCCGGCGCTCGGCGACGTGGAATCGGGACTGACCCTGCTGGGACTCGCCGGGATGTACGACCCGCCGCGCCCGGAGGTGCGGGACGCGGTGGACGCGTGCCGACGGGCGGGGATCCGCATCGTCATGGTCACCGGCGACCATCCCCTGACCGCGGAGGCCGTGGCCCGCCGCGTCGGCATCGTGCGGGGACCGGCCCCGCCGGTGGCGACGGGTGCGCAACTGGACGCACTGGACGACAGTGGCCTGGACGCGCTGCTGGCGGGCTCCGCCGAACTGCTGTTGTGCCGGGTCAGTCCCGAGCACAAGATGCGCGTGGTCACCGCCCTGCAGCGGCGCGGTGAGGTCGTCGCCGTCACCGGGGACGGCGCCAACGACGCGCCCGCCCTGAAACACGCGGACATCGGTGTCGCCATGGGGGCCTCCGGCACGGACGTCGCCCGTGAGGCAGCGGTGATGGTGCTGCTCGACGACTCCTTCGCCTCCATCACCACCGCGGTGGGGCTGGGCCGTTCCGTCTACCGCAACATCCGCAAGTTCCTGATCTATCTGTTCAGCCACAACATCGCCGAACTGGTGCCGATCCTGGTGGCCACCTTCACCGGGTTCCCGCTGGTGCCGATCACGGCCGTGCAGATTCTCGCCATCGACCTGGGCTCCGACGTACTGCCCGCGCTCGCGCTGGGCGCCGAGCCGATGGAAGCCGACGTCATGGACAGCCCGCCGCGACCGCGCCGGGAGCGGCTCTTCTCGACCGCGGTCATGGGCCGGATCCTCTTCCTCGGTGGCATCCAGGCCCTCGGTGTGTGTGCCGTCTTCTTCTGGCACATCCACGCCTCCGGCATCCCGTACGCGGGCTTCACCAGGGACGATCCCGTCTACCGGGAGGCGATCACCCTGGTCCAGGCCGGCATCGTCGTCAGTCAGTTCTTCAACGCCCTCGCGGTACGCACCGACCGGCAGAGTGTGTTCCGGGCAGGTCTGCTGTCCAACCCCTGGCTGATCGGCGCCGGTTGCGTCGGCATCGCCCTGATGGCCGCCATCAGTTACGCGCCGCCGCTGCAGAAGGTCTTCGACACCGCGCCGCTGGCACCCGCCGACTGGGCGGTTCTCGCCGGGTTCGGAGCATTGTTGCTGGCCGCCGAGGAAGCCCGTAAGTGGGTGCTGCGGCATGGGCGGAGGTCCCCGAAGGGAGGGACGTCATGAGAGTGGTGATCGTGGGCTGCGGCCGGGTCGGTTCCACCCTCGCGGCGCAGCTTGTGACCGAAGGCCACGACGTACGTCTCGTCGACCGGCAGCCCAAGGCGCGCAGGCTGCTGCCACCGGGTTTCCCCGGAACCTTCCACGTGGGCAACGGCTTCAGCCGCTCGGTCCTGGAAGCGGCCGGGATCGGACACGCGGACGCGTGCGTCGCGGTCACCTCGGGGGACAACAGCAACATCGTGAGCGCCCGTACCGCCAAGGAGACCTACCGGGTCCCCGTCGTCCTCGCCCGTGTCCTCGACCCGAGCCGCGCCGACATCTACCGGGACCTGGGCATCCCGACGATCTCCAGCGTCCGGTGGGCCGTCGGCCGCATCCACCAGATGCTGCTGCACCGCCACCTCACCCCGGAACTCTCCTTCGGCAACGGCGAGACCCTCCTGGTCCGCTCACAACTGCCGGCCTATCTCACCGGACGGCAGCTGACCGCGTTCGACGTCGACGGGGAGATCCGCGTCGTGGAGATCACCCGCGCCGGACGCTCGCTGCTGCCGGCCAACGGTGTCCTCGCCGAACCCGGCGACCTGGTCACCTTCGCCGTGGCGGCTACCGCGCTGGGCCGGCTGCGCGGCTTCCTCGACAAGGAGCTGGGAACGTGAAGGTCCTGATCGCGGGCGCGGGCCGCCTCGGCACTCAGATCGCCCAGGTGCTCTCCGCCGCACGCAACGACGTCACCCTCATCGAGCACGACGAGGACCGCTTCACGGAACTCGAAGGCATGCCGTCCGTGCACCTGGTGGCAGGCGACGCCTGCGAGCCCGCACTCCTGGCGCGTGCGGGTACGCCGACCTGCGACCTCGTCGTGGCCGCCACGGGCCGGGACGAGGACAACCTCGTCATCAGCCTGCTCGCCAAGCGGCAGTTCGGCGTGGGACGGGTGGCGGCACGCGTCAACGACGCGGAGAACGCCTGGCTCTTCGACGCGCGGTGGGGCGTGGACGTGGCCGTGCCCGCGGCCACCCCGCTGATCTCACTCATCGAGGAGGCCACCGGTGCCACGGACACGGTGGCGCTGCTGCGGCTGAGCAAGGCGGGCGTCGAAGTCATCGAGACAGCGATCACCGAGGAGTCCCGGGCCGCGGGGCACACGCTGGGTGAGATCGCGCTACCGGCCGGCACCGTGGTCGCCACCGTCGTCCGCGACGGACATCCCACGGTGCCCAGCCCCGAGGTGCGGCTCCTGCCGGGGGACGAACTCCTGCTCGTCTCCCACGAGGCCACGGAGCAGGAGATCCGTGCGGCCTTCCAGTGACCCGCCCGGGCCGTTCCTGGCCCCGGCCCAGGTCACGGCTGATCGGGGCACACGATCACGACAGGGCAGTTCGCGTGCTGCGACACGTGCCAGCCGACGGAACCGAGCAGGGCACGGGCGAACCCGCCCCTCCCGGGGCTGCCCATCACCAGGACCTCTGCTCCCTCGGCAGCCCGCAGCAGGACGTCGGTGGCGTTGCCGTGCACCACGTGTGTCCTGACCGCCCCGGCCGCTTCCGCGCCCAGCACATCGGTCAGTTCTCGCGCTTTCGCTGCCAGGCATCGTCCGCGTCGGCATCCAGGTCCACAGCGGGCGCCGACCAGCCGTACAGGCCCGCCGGCTCCCATACGGCGACCGCGTCCACGGTGCCGCCCACCAGTCCTGAAGCTCGAGATGCCGGGCGGCCCGGTCGCCTGCCACCCTGAAGGGGTGACACCGGCCCGGCCCGGTCCGCGGTGGGGCGGTGCCCACCGGGCGGACGCCGCAGACCTCCGAGGGCGGGAGGGTCACCATGACCACTTCAAGCAAGGGGCCGGGCGGTGGGGTACCGGGGACATCGCAGGCCAGGGTCCTCCTGGACGCCGACGGTGCGATCACCGAGTGGAGCGGGGCGGCAGAGGCACTGCTCGGCCACCGGCCCGAGGAGATGCTGGGCCAACTGCTGTCGTCGCTCCTCGTCCGGCCGGAGCCGGGCGGCGAGGGAGGCGCTCCCGAGGCCCCGCCCGTCAACGGCGGCTGCCGGGTGCGACTGCGGGACCGGTCCGGCCTGCCGGTCGACATCGAGTGGTGGATGTGCCCGCACGTCGGCCCCGAGGGTCCGGTGAGCTGGGCGGTGTTCCTCACCGCCACGCGCGGTGCGGATCCGGGCGACTTCGACCGGGCGGTGCTGGACGCGTTGCTGACCGAGTCACCGATCGGACTGCACGTCCTCGACACCGACCTGCGTCTGGTGCGGTTCAACACCGCCTCGCCCGGCATGCACGGCGTGCGCGCCGAGGACGTCATCGGCAGACCGGTGCGCGAGGTCGCGCCCACCGTGGTGACCGACACCGTCGAGCACCTGCTGCGGCACATCCTGAGTACCGGGGAGCCGGCCATCGACTTCGTCCAGCCGGGGTATCCACCCGCCGATCCGCACAGAGAACACGTCCTCTCCCTGTCGGCCTTCCGACTGCGCAATCGCGCCGGAGAACCCATGGGTGTGGCGAGCCTGGCCATCGACGTCACGGAGCGCTACCGGTACCGGGCGCGCCTGGAGCTCCTCAACGACGCCAGCATGCGCATCGGCACGACCCTGGACCTAGCCCGCACCGCGGAGGAACTGGCCGAGACCACGGTGGGCCGCGTGGCCGACGCCGTCAGCGTGGACCTGCTCGACTCCGTCTACCGGGGCGAGGCGCCCGAGCCCGGCCCGGTGCCCGCCGAGGTCACGTTCCGGCGCACCGCGTTCCGCGCGACCGAGACCTCCGGCCTTCAGCCCGCCTACGCCACCGGCGACAAGGCCTCCTACGGCTTCCCGACACCGCTCACCCAATGCCTGGCGGACCTGCGGCCCCGTCTGATCCGGAAGGTCGACGACGCCACGTGGCTGGCGCACGATCCACTCCGAGCGGACCGCATGCGCGCAGCGCGGGTGCACTCGATGATGGTCGTGCCGCTGGCCGCCCGTGGCGTCGTGCACGGCGTGGCCAGCTTCTACCGCTCCGTGTCGTCCGAGGCCTTCGACGAGGACGACCTGACCATCGTCGGCGAACTCGCCGCGCACACCGCCCTGGGCCTGGACAACGCCCGCCGCTACACACGCGAGCGCACCGCCGCCCTCGTCCTGCAGAACAGCCTGCTGCCGGGCAGGCTCCCCGACCAGAACGCCGTCGAGGCGGCGTTCAGCTACCTGCCGGGGCACGCCGGCGGCCCGTGGCACGACGTCCCGTGGTACGACGTCATCCCACTGTCCGGCGCGCGGATCGCACTGGTGGTCGGGGACGTGGCGGGACATGGCATGCGTGCCGTGTCCACCATGGGCCGACTGCGCGCCTCCACCCACAGCCTGGCCGCCCTGGACCTGGCTCCCGACGAAGTGCTGGCGCACCTGGACGACCTGATGGTCCGGCTCGCCGAGGAGGGCCGTCCGGCCGCCGCCAACGACCCGCTGGACGGTCAGCCCACCACCGCCACCTGTGCCTACGCGGTTTACGACCCGGTGAGCCGGCGTCTCGTCCTTGCCCGCGCCGGGCATCCCGCACCGCTCCTCGCCGACCCCGACGGGCACGTGGTGCCGGCCGACGCGCCCGCCGGACCGCCGCTGGGCGGCGGCGGGCTGCCCTTCGAGACGTGGGAGACACGCCTGTCGGAAGGGACCCTGATCGCCCTCTACACCGAGGGACTCGTCCGCCGATCTCCGGACGAGGACGCAGGCGTCGCGCGAGTGCAGCGTGTCCTGTCCCAGCAGCATGCGTGCATGCGCGAGGCGTGCGACGCGGTGATCTACGCACAGTTCTCCGGACGAGCCGCGGAGGACGTCGTGCTCCTGCTCGCGAGGACCCACGTCCTGCGCGACGACCAGGTCGCCTCCTGGACCTTCCCCAGCGATCCCGCGATCGTGGCCACCGCCCGCACCCTGGCCGACCGCCAGCTCACCAGCTGGGGGCTGTCCGAGCTGGCGTTCACGACGGAGCTGATCGTCAGCGAACTGGTCACCAACGCCATCCGGTACGCCCCGGGCACGATCCAGGTACGTCTCATCCGGGACCGCACACTGATCTGCGAAGTCACCGACGGCAGCAGCGCCGCCCCCCACCTGCGCCATCCGCGGACGACCGACGAGGGCGGCCGCGGACTCCTGCTCATCATCCAGCTCACCGACCGCTGGGGCACCCGCCACACCCGCCGCGGCAAGACCATCTGGACCGAGCAGTCACTGCCCGGGAATCGGGGCGACGCCGTGCCCGTGACCCCGGACAACTGATCACCGGCCGGCCAGCCCTCGCCGTCACGGCCTCTGCGGCACGATCGCGACCGGGCACTGGGCCTGGTGCAGAAGTGCGTGGCTGACGCGGCTGAGCTGGAGCCCGACATGGCCCGTCCTGGGCCGGGACCCGACGACCACAAGGTCGGCAGCTGCCGACCGGTTCACGAGGATCCTGCCGGCCGACCCCTCGAGCGTCGTACGGTGCACCCGTACCTGCGGATGCTCGGCGACCGCTTCTGCGAGCAGCCCGTCGAGCAGCGCGGAGGCCTCCTCCTCGGGAGCGTTCGCCACTTCCCCCGCGTGACGGCTCAGGTGGGCGGGGCTGCGCCAGGCCCGGACCACGTCCAGGACGCAACCACGCACCTCGGCCTCACGGAAGGCGAACCGCACAGACTCGGCGGCGGTGTCGGCGTCGTCCCCCAGCCCGAACAGAATCCGCTCGTGCGTGCCGGCGATTCCCGCCTGGTCGCCTCGCACGACGATCACCGGGCAACGGGCCCGACCCGCCACGCCCAGGCCGACCGAACCAAGCAGCAGCCCCTTGAGCTCACCGCGACCGCGCGACCCCGTCACCAGCGCGGACGCACCGTCGCTCTCGCGCACGAGGGCGTCTACGGCGTCGTCCGGGACGACGTCGGTGGTGACCTTCACATCGGGGTTGCGCTGCTCGGCGCGCTCCGCTCCGGAAGCCACGATGTGCTCCGCCAGCACCTGTTCGGAGGGGCGCCCCAGGCCGGTGGCAGGCAGCGCACCCTCGTATCGCGCCCAGAGGGAGGCGTAGACCAGCCTGAGCGGAACACCGTGGCGGACTGCTTCGTCCACGGCCCAGTCGAGGGCAAGCAGACTCGGGTCCGAACCGTCGATGCCTGCGACCAGAGGAAGTGTCATCGTCCCCACCGCCTTTCACGGGGCTTGCAGCGCACCCACCGTCGCACCCTCTCTCACCGGGGCACGAGGGGCCCTTCGGCCCCTTCCGGGGGCCATGGGCCCATCGCTCGTCCATCCCCGCCGCAGCCGCTCACGGTGGAGGCGCACCGCCGGACGTGCGACGCCGGCGGTTGCCTTCGCGGGCCTGTCGTACGGAGACGCAGGTGCGCTCGATCAGTTCGGGGAGGGCCGCCCGCACCGGTTCGCTCAGCCCCGTGCCGAGTTCGACGTCGGCCACCTCCACGCCATGCACGACGACCTTCCGCGGAAGCACGTCGAGGGCTTCCGCCAGGGCGAGGCACTCCCCCAGCCCCAGGGCGTGCGTGCTCGCCGTACTCCTCGCCCGGCCGGCCGCCTCCGTCGCTGTCATGGTGTGCAGCTCGCCCGGCGTGGCCGGATCCAGGCGCAGGGCTTCCACCACGACCGCGGCGTCCGCACCGCGCCACAGTTCGAGCATCCGGCCGGGTTCGCCGTCGCTGACCGCCAGCACGGTGTCGTCGGGAACACGGCCCCGCAGGGCCTCCACCACCGCCGGCCCCGCTCCGTCGTCACCGCGGAGGGGGTTGCCCACGCCGATCACCACGATCCGGCCGGTCATGCGCGTTCCACGGTCAGGTCGAGGAAGTGGGCGGCGCAGGAGATGCAGGGGTCGTGATTGCGGATGGCCCGCTCGCACAAGCGGGTGAGTTCCTCGTCGTCGGCGGCGGGTCCGTGCCGGTCCAGGCGTGCCTGGACGGCCCGGCGGACGTCCTCCTCGATGGCCGTCTGGTTCTGGGCCGTGGGCGGAATGATGCGGGCCGCGGTGAGCGTGCCGTTCTCGGCGAGGGCGTAGCGGTGGTACAGCAGCCCGCGAGGTGCCTCGGTCGCTCCGGTGCCCACTGCCTTGCGCGGGGCGACGTCGAGTGCCGGCCGTGGCGGTCGTTCGTAGTCCTGGATGATGCTCAGCGCTTCCTCGACGGCCTGCACCACTTCCACGGCGCGCACGACGATGCTTCGGAAGGGGTTGTCGCAGATGTCCCCGGCCGCGGGATCGCCCAGCCCGGCGTCCCTGGCGGCCTCGGCCGCCACCGGGTGGAGCCACCGGCCGTTGACCGCGTAGCGGGCCAGCGGGCCGGTCAGGTAGCGGCGGCCGTCGAGCTCGGCGGTCAGAGCGGTGCTGTGCGGCACCTGCTCTTCGTGGACGTGCTGTTCGAGGTCGGACACGGGGAACTCACGGGGCGCCGGCGTCCCGCCGGCGGTGGCGACGACCGTTGGTGTGCCGGAGTCGATGGCGTAGCGGCCCGGGTCCCGCAGCGCGAGCAGGTCGTGGTCGCTCACCGCGTCGGGGAAGTCGAACGCCGCCACCCATCGGACGGTCTCCAGTGCGTCGTCCCGGGCCTGCCGCAGCCGTTCGGCCAATGGCCGCAGCTCTTCGGGCGCCGGTGTGCGGTAGAAGCCGCCGACGCGGACGTTGACCGGGTGGATGGGGCGCCCACCGAGCTGTTCGAGGATGGCGTTGCCGGTCTGTTTGATCCGCAGACCGCGCTCGACGGCGGCTCGTTGGTCGCGGGCGAGTTCGACGGCATCGGCCCGGCCGAGAAAGTCGGGGGCGTGCAGCAGGTAGATGTGCAGGGCATGGCTCTCGATCCACTCACCGCAGTACAACAGGCGGCGCAGCTCCGCGAGAGGCCCGTCCACGGTGACACCGCAGGCGTCCTCGATCGCCTGGCACGCGCTCATCTGGTAGGCGACCGGGCAGATGCCGCAGATGCGGGCGGTGATGTCCGGCGGCTCGGTGTGGGCGCGCCCGATCAGGAAGGCTTCGAAGAACCTCGGTGGCTCGTAGATGCGCAGCCGTGCCTCGGTGACCGTCTCCTGCTGCACGCGCAGGTGCAGGGCGGCTTCGCCCTCCACCCGGGCCAGGGCGTCCAGCCGCAGGACGCGGGTTCCGCGATGGCTCATGCGGGCCTTTCCGGATTGTCTTCTGTTCCTGTCCGAGGGGTGTCCTGCTTCTCTGCCGCGAGATCGGCCACGGGGGCATACTCCGGCGAGGCGGCGTTGAAGGTGCGGAAGACACGCAGGATGTCCGTCTCGCTCATTCCGTCGCGGCGCAGCTGCGCGACCATGGACCGCAGGTTGGGCCGGTCGGTCGGCCCGAAGCAGCCGTAGCAGCCTCGGCCGTAGGCGGGGCAGATGGCACCGCACCCGGCGTGGGTGACGGGGCCCAGGCAGGGGGTGCCGTGGGCCACCGTGACGCAGGTGGTGCCACGCCTCTTGCACTCGAAGCAGACGCTGTGGCCCGGGATCTGTGGCCTGCGTCCGGCCAGGTGGGCGGTGATGACCTCGAGGAGCTGACGGCGGTCGATGGGGCAGCCCCGCAGCTCGAAGTCGACCGGTACGTGTGCCGAGATCGGAGTCGAGGTCTCCAGGGTGGCGATGTAGTCCGGGCGGGCGTAGACCGCGGCACGGAACTCGTCGACGTCCCCGAAGTTGCGCAGTGCCTGGATGCCGCCCGCGGTGGCGCAGGCACCGATCGTCACCAGGCGCCGGGAGACGCGCCGGATGTGCTGGATCCGTTCGGCGTCCTCGGCCGTGGTGATCGAGCCCTCGACCAGGGAGAGGTCGTACGGGCCCCGGCCGGCCAGCTCCGCGCGCCCCCCGCCGGGGCCCTCGGCGCCGGACATCTCCAGGAAGTGCTCGATCCGTACCTGCTCGGTGAGGCCGAGCAGCTCGTCCTCGCAGTCGAGAAGGGTCAGCTGGCAGCCGTCGCAGGAGGCGAACTTCCATACGGCGAGCGTGGGCAGGGGGTGGGTGTCGGCCGGTACTCGGTCGGTGGTCCGTCCTGAGTCATCAGCGGGTCCTCGGTCGGTTTCCATCTCACAGCTCCCGTACGGCCAGCAGGCGTTCCACGCGGTCGTAGCGGACGACCGGTCCGTCCCGGCACAGCAGCAGCGGGCCGAGCTGGCAGTGACCGCAATGGCCGGTGGCGCAGCGCATGTTGCGTTCCAGCGACACCTGAACGCGGTGCGCGGCGAGGCCTCGGCCCCTCAGGGCGCGTGCGGTGTGGCGCATCATCACCTCGGGTCCGCACACCAGCGCGTGGGTCCGGTCCGGCCGGAGGGCGAACGCGTCGAGGAGGGCGGTGACGACCCCGACCGAGCCGTGCCAGCCCGGGCCGGGGCGGTCGACGGTCACCCCCACCTCGGCCCCGCCGCGCCAGCGCTCGATGTCCTCTTGGTAGATCAGGTCGCCAGGGGTGCGGGTGCCCACCAGGACCCCGATCCGGCCATAGGCGGTCGGCTGGTCCAGGACCGCGTGGACCACCGGTCGCAGCGGCGCGAGCCCGATGCCCCCGGCGATCACCAGCACGTCCTGGCCGGCTGCCGCGGCCAGATCCCAGCCGGTGCCGAACGGCCCGCGCAGCCCGACGGTGTCTCCCGGGCGCAGCTCGTACAGGGCTGCGGAGACCGCGCCCACCGCACGGACGGTGTGCACGAGTCCCCTGTGGGGGCCGCGCAGGGCACTGACCGAGATCGGCACCTCACCGACGCCGAACGCGTAGATCATCGCGAACTGGCCGGGTGAGAAGGGCGGGAGTTCCCTGCCGACGGGAACCAGTTCCAGCGAACGGGTGTCGTGGGTCTCCACCAGGATCTCGGCCACCCGGTACGGCAGCGGCGGCGGCACGGTGCTCACGGCGGACCACTCCCGTGGGGTGCGTAGAGGTCCAGCAGTCTGATGCGGGTGGCTTGCAGTCGCTCGGCGACCACCTCGGTGAAGCGGCGCATCAGGGCGTATCCGAGTTCCGGGTCGGCAGCGCACAGGGCGAAGACGTCGACGGCGGGGAACTCCGTGGCCTCCACGGCGGTCACCGTCCGCGCACCGAGGTGCCAGCGGTACGGCGGGCAGATCCACGACCAGCCCAGCAGCTGACCCGCCCCGAGCGTCTCCACGAGGGCTTCCGGCTGTCCGCCGGGAACGCAGATGTCGAGGGCGACCTCACCACTGCGCAGCAGCCAGAAACGGTCGGCATGCCCGCCCTCGTCGAACAGACGCGTGCCGGCCGGGAACGTCACGTCGAACCCGGCGGCCAGCAACCGCTCGCGCTGCGCGGGCGGGAGGAGGTCCAGAGGCGGTGGCAGCCCGGTCATGGGGCTTGTCCCGATGGTCCGGACCGCGTCCAGTCGTGCAGGGCGGCGGCCTCCTCGGTGATGTCGATGCCGACCGGGCACCACACGATGCAGCGGCCACAGCCCACACAGCCGGAAGAGCCGAACTGGTCGTACCAGGTGCCGAGCTTGTGGGTCATCCACTGCCGGTAGCGACTGCGCGGGGAGGTACGGACGGGGCCTCCGTGCAGGTGGGAGAAGTCCAGGTCGAAGCAGGAGTCCCACAGCCGCCACCGCTCCGCGTGGTCACCGGTGAGATCGGTGACGTCCTCGGTCGTGGTGCAGAAACAGGTGGGACACACCATGGTGCAGTTGCCGCACGTCAGACAGCGCCCGGCGACGTCGTCCCAACGGGGGGCGTCGAGCGTGCCGGCCATCAGCTCCCGCAGGTCGGCCTCGGGCATGGTCCGTCCCATCCGGTCCGCGGCGGCGGCGACGCCTGCCCGAGCCGCCGCACAGGTGGCGGGGTCGGCCGGCCGGACGGGCAGTTCGGCCAGGATCTCGTCGCCCTCCTGGCTGCCGCGGCGGACCCAGAAGCGGTGCCCGTCGTCGTCGACCACCTCGGTGATCACCAGGTCGCAGCCGGGAGGGGCAGCAGGTCCGGTGCCCATCGAGACACAGAAGCAGGTGCCGCCGGGCTCCGTGCACTCGACCGCGATGAGCAGCGCCCCAGCACGCCGCCCCTGGTATTCGGGGTCGCGGTGGGCACCACCGGTGAGCACCCGGTCCTGGACGGCGATGGCCCGCGCGTCACAGGGACGCACCCCGAGGAAGGCGTACCGCGGCGGCGAGGTCTCCTCGGGCGTGAACACCGTTTCCTCGCCCACCCGGTCGGCACGCCACTGCCGCACCTTCGCCGGATGCAGGAACTGCTTCCACGACTGGGGGCCCGCCGCGTTCGCGAAGGCGGCACCGTCGGCCCGCTCCCGCAGCCGATACGTCCCTGCTTCGAGTTCCACGCCCCACCCGTACGGCAGTTGCTCGGCCGACTCCAGCTCCGTCAGCACGATCGCACCGTCCCGCACGGTGGGGCCGACCACGGTGAAGCCTCGCCGGGACAACACGTCCACCAGCGCGAGCATGCCGTCCTTGCCCATCACCAGCCCGCTGGACGCGGGAGGCGACGCGGCCTTCACGTCGGGGTCCGCAGTCATGGCCCTTCTCCTTCAGCACCGCCTCGGGCAGATGGGACATCCGCGGTGCCTCATGCAGTCCACGAACGCAGGATTTCCTGTCCGGCACCACACAGGTAGGGCCATGCGGCCCACAGCCTCGGGTTTTCGTCTCCGCTCGCTCGGTCGGGCCGACACCCTCCGGCTCTCCGGGGCCTCATAGGGCTCGACGGCCACACGCGGGGGCCGTTCGGCCCAGTGCGTGCGAAGCAGCCCCGGCAGATGGTCGAAGAGGGCCGGCAGGAAGGTGGCCGCCATGCGGTGGGAAACGATCCAGAAGGGCGCTGCGCCTCGCGTCGAGCCGAATCTGGGCGACTACGAGAAGGTGTGTGCGGGTTTCGCCTGGCCTCAGGCGCGCGCCCACCTGCAGGGGCTGCCCGGCGGACGGGGACTGAACATCGCGCACGAGGCCGTGGACCGGCACGCGGCTTCGGACCACGCCGCGGCCGTCGCCCTGCGGTGTGTCGGGCGGGACGACTCCCTGACCTGTGTGACGTACGGGGAGCTGGCCCGGTCCACCGCAAGGTTCGCCAACGTGCTCCGGGCCCTCGGCATCGGACACGGCGACCGGGTGGCGACGCTGCTCGGCCGCTGCCCCGAGCTGTACACCGTGGTTCTCGGCACGCTCAAGAACACCAGCGTCCTGTGCCCGCTGTTCTCCGCCTTCGGACCGGAACCGGTCGCCATGCGCCTGACGCTGGGCGACACGCAGGTACTGGTCACCACGGCGGATCTGTACCGCAGAAAGGTCGCCGGCCAACGCGAGAAACTTGCCGCCCTGCGGCACGTGCTGATCGTCGGCGAGGGCGCGGACGAGCTGCCCGGCACCGTCTCCCTCGGCGCGCTGATGAACGAGGCTGCCGACACCTTCACCATTCCGCCGACCTCGCCCCACGACATGGCCCTGCTGCACTTCACCAGCGGCACCACGGGCACCCCCAAAGGCGCCGTGCACGTGCACGAGGCTGCCGTGGCCCATTACACGACCGCGCTGTACGCGCTCGATCTCCACGCAGACGACGTGTTCTGGTGCACCGCCGATCCGGGCTGGGTCACCGGCATGTCCTACGGGATCGTCGCGCCCCTCATGCACGGGGTCACGGTCGTGGTCGACGAGGGCGAGTTCGACGCCCGCCGGTGGTACCGGATCCTCGCCGACCAGCGGGTCAGTGTCTGGTACACGGCGCCGACGGCCCTGCGGATGCTGATGCAGACGACGCCGCGCTCAGGGCCGTACGATCTGCCCGGCTCGTTCGACCTGAGCGCACTGCGGTTCATCGCCTCCGTCGGTGAGCCGCTCAATCCGGAGGCCGTGCTCTGGGGCAGGGACGTCCTCGGGCTGCCCGTACACGACAACTGGTGGCAGACCGAGACCGGCGCCATCATGATCGCGAACTTCGCCGCCTGTGAAATCCGCCCAGGGTCGATGGGGCGTCCGCTCCCCGGCGTGGAGGCAGCGGTGCTGCGACGCGGGGAGGACGGCCGGGCCGAGCGGGTCGGGGGCCGCGTCACCGTCCTGGAGGAGCCCGGTGTGGAGGGCGAACTGGCGCTCCGGATCGGCTGGCCGTCCATGTTCCGCGGCTATCTGCACGACGAGCCACGCACCGCGGCGGCTTTCGTGGGTGACTGGTACCTCACCGGTGACCTGGTACGGCGCGACGCGGACGGCTGGTACTGGTTCGTCGGGCGCGCCGACGACGTGATCAAGTCGGCGGGACACCTCATCGGGCCGTTCGAGGTCGAGAGCGCCCTGATGGAGCACCCGGCGGTCGCCGAGGCCGGGGTGATCGGTCGGCCCGATCCCGTCGCCGGGAGCCTCGTGAAGGCGTTCGTCACGCTGCAGCCGGGTTTCGAGGCGACCACGCAGACCCGGCAGGAGCTGCTGGCCTTCGCCAGGCGCCGGCTCGGCCCGGCCGTGGCACCACGTGAGATCGCCTTCGACCAGCACCTGCCCCACACCCGCAGTGGGAAGGTCATGCGCCGCCTGCTGCGAGCGCGTGAACTCGGCCTGCCCGAGGGCGACATCTCCACCCTGGAACAGGTCGGCTCCGTCCAGGAGACATCGGAGGCGTCCACATGAGCACCACCCGCGCCCCACGCAGGCCCCGGCCCGGGGCCCGGCCGGACCAACAGGCGGCGCACCGCCTGGCCCTGCTGGAGTCGATGCTGCGCGTCCGCCGGTTCGAGGAACGCTGCGTGGAGCTGTACAGCGCGGCCCGCATCCGTGGGTTCATGCACCTCTACATCGGCGAGGAGGCCGTGGCCGTCGGTGTCAACGAGGCCCTCACGGACGAGGACGCGGTCGTGTCGACGTACCGCGAACACGGCCACGCGCTCGCGCGTGGGGTCCCGGCCGAGGCGATCATGGCGGAGATGTTCGGCAAGGCCACCGGGTGCAGCCGCGGCCGGGGTGGCTCCATGCACCTCTTCGACGTCGGCCGCCGCTTCTACGGCGGCAACGCGATCGTCGGCGGGGGGCTGCCGCTCGCGGCCGGCCTCGCCCTCGCCGACCGTATGACCGGCCGCAACCGGGTCACCTGCTGCTTCTTCGGCGACGGCGCCTTCGCCGAGGGCGAGTTCCACGAGACGGCCAACCTCGCCGCGCTCTGGCAACTGCCCGTGCTGCTGATCTGCGAGAACAACCTGTACGCGATGGGCACGGCCCTGGCCCGCCATCAGGCCCAGACCGACCTCGCGCTGCGTGCCGCCGGCTACGGCATGGTCTCCTGGGCCGTCGACGGCATGGACGTCTTCGCCGTCGAGGACGCTGCCCTGCGGGCGGCCGAAGGGGTCCGTGCCGGTACCGGGCCGCACTTCCTGGAGATGCGCACCTACCGCTTCCGCGCCCATTCCATGTACGACTCCGACCGCTACCGGGACAAGGCAGAGATCGAACACTGGAAGGAGCGCGACCCGGTGGAAGGCCTCGCCCGGATGATGCGGGAAGCGAAGGAGCTGTCCGACAAGGCCCGCGCCGCTCTGGAGGACCGTCTGACCGCCGAGATCGATCAGGCCGTCGAGGCCGCCGAGCGGGCTCCCGAAGAGGCTGTCGAGGATCTGCTGAAGTACGTCAGCAGTCCGGTGGAGGTGAGCCGGCCATGACCACGACCCACTCCCGTACCGCCGGACCCGCCCCACCCTCCGACCAGAAGACGACCTACCGGGAGGCGATGCGCGAGGCCCTGCGCGAGGCCCTGCACGCCGACGAGCGGGTCTTCCTGATGGGTGAGGACGTGGGCCGCTACGGCGGTTGTTTCGGCGTCAGCCTCGGCCTGCTGGAGGAGTTCGGGCCCGAGCGGATCCGCGACGCCCCGCTGTCGGAGTCCGCCTTCGTCGGCGCCGGCATCGGCGCGGCCCTGGCGGGCATGCGGCCGATCGTCGAGATCATGACGGTCAACTTCAGCCTGCTGGCCCTGGACCAGATCCTCAACAACGCGGCGACCTTGCTGCACATGTCGGGCGGTCAGCTACCGGTCCCGATCGTCATCCGGATGACCACGGGCGCAGGACGGCAGCTGGCGGCCCAGCACTCGCACAGCCTGGAGGGCTGGTACGCGCACATCCCGGGCCTGCGCGTGCTCGCCCCGGCGACCATCACGGACGCCCGCCACATGCTCGCCCCGGCACTTGCGGACCCCGACCCCGTGCTCATCTTCGAGCACGGCAGCCTGTACAACGCCTCAGGCAAGCTGTCCACCGGGACGGGCCCAATCGACATCGACCGTGCCGCCGTTCGCCGGCCCGGGACGGACGTCTCGGTGATCACCTACGGCGGCTCGCTGCCCAAGGCGCTGGCCGCCGCCGACGACCTGGCAGGCATCGGCATCAGCGCGGAGGTGGTGGACCTGCGCACCCTGCGCCCCCTGGACGACGTCACCATCGGCGACTCGGTCGCCCGCACGCACCGGGCCGTCATCGTCGACGAGGGGTGGCGCACCGGCAGTCTCGCCGCGGAGATCTCCGCGCGCCTCACCGAACAGCACTTCTACGACCTCGACGCACCCGTCGAACGGGTGTGCAGCGCCGAGGTCCCCATGCCCTACGCCCGCCGGCTGGAGGAGGCCGCACTGCCGCAGCCCGCCGGAATCGTCGCGGCCGCACGCCGTACGGTCGGCGAGCCCGTGCCGACCGGTACGGACGAACCGGGTGCGGACTCCGGGAGGCTGAGCTGACATGGGCGAGTTCACCATGCCCTCGCTCGGCGCGGACATGGACGAGGGCCTCTTGCAGGAGTGGCTCGTGGGTCCCGGGGACCGGGTGCACAAGGGCGACGTCGTCGCCGTCGTCGAAACCGACAAAGCGGCCATCGAGGTCGAGTGCTTCGAGTCCGGTACCGTGGGGCGACTGCTCGTCAAGCCGGGGACTCGGGTGCCGGTGGGGGCACCGCTCGCGGTGATCGAGAGCGAGGGCGCGCCCCGCATGCGAGAAGGCGCGCCTGAGCGTGCGGAGGGGGAGCAGGAACCAGCCGCGCGGCCCGAACACGCGAAACCTCGGCGGACGGTGGCCCGCGAGCCGAGGCCCGCGGGCACGCGATCCAGGAACAAGCCTGCCAGGCAGCCCGTGGACACATCGGCCGGCCCCGAGCACCTGCCGGCGAAGCTGTCTGCCGAGACCACGTCAGCCACCGGGGCGGGACCTCTGGTACGGCAGCTCGCGCTGCAGCGGGGCATCGACCTGGCCGCCGTGCACGGCACCGGACGCGGCGGACGGGTCACCCGTGCCGACGTCGAGCGCGCGTCACCCACCCGGGGGCCAAGAGTGCGGGCCACCCCGTACGCCCGCGGGCTCGCCCGGGATCTCGGCATCGACCTGACAACAGTCCTGGGCACCGGGGACGGCGGAGCCGTGCGCGCGGCTGACGTACACACGGCCATGCGTGCACGACGGCACGAGCCGCAGCGGGCGACTACGCGCGGACGGGACGACGAGCAGCGTGGGCCCGTGGCTGTGCCGACCGACAGCGGAGCGGAGCACCGTACGGACGCCATGCGCCGTGCCATCGCCGACCTCATGAGCCGCTCCAAGCGGGAGATCCCGCACTACTACCTGTCCACCACGATCGACCTCACGGCGGCCGAGGACTGGCTGCGCCGGTTCAATCGCGGCCGTCCGCCCGCAGACCGCCTCGTTCCCGCGGCGCTCCTCTTGAAGGCCGCCGCCGTAGCAGCACGTGAGGTGCCGAGCCTCAACGGCTACTGGCAGGACGACCAGTTCGTCCCCGGGGCCGCGGTCAACCTGGGTGTGGCTGTGTCACTCCGGCAGGGCGGACTGCTCGCGCCGGTGGTCCACGGGGCCGACACGCTGTCACCCGACGCGCTCATGACCAGGCTCAAGGACCTCGTCCAGCGCGCCCGCCGGGGCCGGCTGCGCAGCAGTGAGATGTCCGGCGCCACCCTGACCGTCACCAACCTGGGCGAACAGGGCGTGGAGGCCGTGTTCGGTGTCATCCATCCGCCCCAGGTGGGCCTGGTCGGCTTCGGCGCGGTCGTCGGGCGGCCCTGGGCCGCGGACGGCATGCTCGGTGTGCGCCCGGTGGTGACCGCGACCCTGGCAGGCGACCACCGGGCCACGGACGGTGCCGTGGGGGCGCGCTACCTGACGACGGTCGACCGACTGCTGCAGAAACCCGAGGAGTTGTGAGTCAGATGAAGCCCCTGGACGAGGCGGAAGCCATGTCGGTGGTCAAGGAGTCCATCACCCGGATCGTCCCCGACGCGGACTTCACGCTGGTCGAACCGGACGACAAGTTCCGTGACGTGCTCGAACTCGATTCGCTCGACTTCCTCAGCCTGGTGGAACTGCTCTGCGAACGCACGGGAATCCGTATCGACGAGGAGGACTACCCCGAGCTGACCACGCTGTCCGACGCTGCACGGCTCCTGGTCGACAGGTCGCAGGACAGGACCGGCCCGAAGGAGTGAGGGGCCGGCGGAGAAAAGGGCACCCGGACCAACTCGGCCCGGGTCCCGTTGCTTCGCCTCGGGGAGATCTCCTCGCAGGACGTGCAGATCGCTGCCGCAGACGTGGTGGCGTCGACGCGCACGATCGCATCGGTCGCCTCCTCGACCGCAGGAACGGCCGCCTGTGCACCTCAGTCCGGCTCCAGGTAGGGGCGACGGAAGACCGGGGCCTGGCCGGCGGCCCATGGGCGTACGGCCGCGAGTGCCTGAGCGACCGCGGACTCCAAGGGGCCGCTGGTGTCGACCGCGACCGCCTCGGGCCATGGTGGTTCCCTGGCCGCCATGGCGGCGGCGATGTCGGGGCCGGCATCGGACGGGCCGACGGCGCGCGTGGCCAGGCGGGCGGTCGACACGTCGCCCGGCGCGTGGCAGTGCAGGGCCACGAGGTCGGCACTGGTGCGTTCGGCCACGCGCAGGGCCGCCTCGCGCTGTCCCGCATCGGACCAGGTGGCGTCCAGGACGACGGACTCGCCGGAGGCCACCAGGGTGGCCGCGCGATCGAGGAGGGCGGCGTAGGTCTTGGCCGTCCACTCCGGCGTGTACAGGCCCTCGCCGTAGTCGGCCGCAGCGGACTGCTCCGCGGGGATGCCGGCCAGTTCCTTGCGGAGGCGGTCGCTGCTGAGCAGGGTGACCCCCAGTCGGTCGGCCAGCGCTCCGGAGAGGGTGGACTTCCCGCTGCCGGGCAGTCCGCCGACGAGGGTGAGCGAGACGGCAGAGGTGCGCAGGTGGCGCAGCGCCGTCGAGGCCAGCCGCCGCGACGTCGCCTCCGCGCCGGGCGCGCCCTGCCGGGCCTGGATCAGGGAGACCTTGGCGCGGACGAACGCCCGGTAGGCGACGTAGTGGTGCCTCAGGGAAGAGGGCGCGGGATCGCCGGAGTACTCGCCGTACTGGGCGAGGAAGTACGCGGCTGCCTCCGGGGCGCCGAGCTGTTCCAGGTCCATGGCGAGGAAGGCGGCGTCGTCCAGGCCGTCGACGTAGCGGAGACGGTCGTCGAACTCCAGGCAGTCCAGGACGCGAGGGCCGTCGTCGAGGCAGAAGATGTCCTCGGCGAGGAGGTCGCCGTGGCCGTCGACCACTCGCCCCTGCTCGATACGGGAGTCGAAGAGCCGCTTGCGGCCGGCGAGGTAGCGGCGGACCAGCCGCTCGACCTCGGTCACCTGATCCAGGACGAAACCCTCCGCGGCCAGTGCGCGGACCTGCGCGAAGCCGGCCTCCCAACGCGACGAGAGGGCATCCCGCGTGCCCTGCTCGTTCACTTCGCCGCCACGGGGCGCGTCCGCGTGCCAGGCGGCAAGATGCCGGGCGACCGCCCGGAGGACGTCGTCGACTGCGGCTCCTTCACGTACCAGGTGGGAGAGGCGGCGGTCCGCCGGCATGCGGCGCATCACCACGAGGGGTTCGGGCGCCTTCGCGTCCGGGCTGCGGAACTCGCCCAGGCCCAGGTACACGTCGGGGGCGAAGCGGCGGTTGAGAGCGACTTCGCGCTCGCACGCGGCCCGTCGAGCCGCCACCGTGGTGTAGTCCAAGAACTCCAGATCGACCGGTTTCTTCACCTTGTAGGCGCGGTCGCAGGCGAAGAACACGATCGCGGTGTGGGTCTCGAAAACCTCTGCGCGCGGTAGCGGCCCACCGGCGTGCCGGGCACCGGACCGGAGCGCGGACGCATCGGTGGCCCGAGGCGCCGGCCGTGCCGACGCCCCGCCGAGGCCGGACTCAGTCATGAGGGACGACGGCGACGGGGCAGCGCCCGTGATGAACGGCGGCCTGCGCCACGGGACCCAGGTGGGGCGCCAGACCGTGGCGAAGCCGGCGACGGCCCACGACCAGCAGCGCGGCGCCCTCGGCGGCCTGTAGGACGGCCTTGGCGGGGCTTGCGAGACGGACGCTGTCGGCCACGTCCACCCCCGGGTACTTCTCCCGCCAAAGGTGGAGCACCTCGCGCAGCTGCCTGTACGCATCCCGGCTGATCTCCTCGGTGACCTCGTGGTCCACGCCCCAGGGCACCCGTGCATGGAGCGGCACGCTGCGGCCGTGGACAGCCAGGAGAGGAACGCCCCTGGCCGCAGCGGTGTGGAAGGCGAAGTCGAGCAGGGCGTCGGAGGATCCGTACAGTTTCAGCGCGACGACCACACGGCTCGCGGGTGCCGGGGGCAGTCCTTGCTCCCGGGGTTCGGCGCGGACCAGCACCACCGGCCGCTCCGCCCGTGCCACGACGGGCATGCTGATGTCGCCCAGGAAGTAGCTCTCGACGGGATCCAGACCACGCGAGCCCAGCACCGTCATCTCCGACTCCGCCGCGGCTTGGAGCAGGGCGTTCTGGGCGTCGTCGGCAACCAGGTTCCCGACGATGGACAGGCCCGGGTGGCGCGCCTGGAGTTCCGCTCGCGCGGTGTGGACGAGACGCTTCGCCCAGTAGTTCTGGTCGACTTCCGCGGGGACGCGGGCCGGTTCCGGTGCGAGCAGCGGCCACGCGTGCAGCAGGCGCAGGGTGAGCCTGCGCTTATCGGCCTCGTCGGCGGCCCAGCGGGCAGCGGCGAGGCTCTCGGGTGAACCGTCGAGGCCCACGGTGACGGCTGGTTGCATGGCGGCGGCCTCCGTCTCGTAAGAAGCTGGAAATGACAGGTGGACGTCCGGTCCAGTGGCCGGCCCAGGCATCGCCTGTATGCCCATCGCGGTGCGTTCTCTCATTCGAGGATCACCCCGATCCCCTCCGAGACGCATGTGGACCTGTGGAGGGGGGAATCCCGCACGAGAGGAGACAGCGACGGTGACGATTCCCGTGGTGGTCGGCGTCGACGGATCCGAGGCGAGCCTGGAGGCGGTCGACTGGGCGGCCGACGAGGCGGTTCGGCACGGGGTGCCACTCCTCATCCTGCACGCGGCCCCCGGGGGCCACGAGGCGTCGGATCTGATCACCGCAGCCTCGGAACGGGCGAGGCGGGGCGCCCCCACGGTGCGGCTGTCGAGCGAGGTGTCGCACGAGGACGCGGCCTCCGCCCTGATCGACAGGGGGCGCAACGCCTTCGCGTTGGTGCTCGGGTCCAGGGGGCTCGGAGATTTCGCTGAAATGCTTCTGGGCTCGGTCAGCCTCGCCGTGGCCGCTCGGGCCGACTGCCCGGTCGTCGTGGTCCGTGGCGAAGTGGCTGACCGGGATGCCCGGTTCGGAAACGTCGTCGTCGGCGTCGAGGACGAGGAGAGCAGCGGCACAGCACTGGAGTTCGCGTTCCGGGAGGCCCAGGTGCGTCGCTGTCGGCTGGTGGCGGTGCACGCCTGGAGGGCACCGGCCGGTACCTTCAGCACACCTCAGGCCCCGTCGTGGCCCCTGGAGGCGCACCTGCGCCCGCCGGCACAGGTGCTCGACGACACCCTGCGCGGGCCGGCGGCGCGGTACCGCGACACCCTGGTCGAGCGGCGGCTGGTCGAGGCACCGGCACGGCAGGCACTGCTGGAAGCGGCGTCGGAGGCCGATCTCCTGGTCATCGGCGCCCGTCCGCGACTTGTGCATCGGGGCCTGCAACTGGGCCTGATCAACCATGCGCTCCTGCATCACGCGCCGTGTCCCACCGCGGTCGTACCTCACAGATGACGGCCACCGGCTGAGACGCCCCGTGCCGGCCGCCGCGCTCTTGGGGGCCGGACGCCGGTCGGCAGGGACTTTCGGCCCTGTGGCCGAAGCCGGCCGCTGTCCGATGGTGGACGAGGCGGGGGAATCGGACCAGCGACGTGCTGGAGGCCGCATCATGACTGCACACGGTTCGCCGTCCGCATCCGGTCCGCCCCGGCCGCACAAGGGGGACGCGCCACACGAGGTGAACCCGCTGAGGCGTACGTCAGACAGGTGCGAATCCTGGTTCCGCCGGGTGCTGATGCTCGTCCTCCTCCTCGGACTGCCGGTGGCCGCGCTCAGCGCGGGGCTGACGGCGTACGAGTCGTCCATGCGTACCGTGCATGCCCAGGCCGTGGAACGGCACGAGGTCACCGCCCGACTGACGTCCGACGTGCTGGGCGACGGCCGTGTGGCGAAACGGCCGGCGCCGATCCGCTGGACCGAGAAGAACGGCATCGTGCGCGCGGGAACCGCCCTCGTGGAACCGGGCACGCCCAAGGGCACCGTGGTGCCGGTGTGGGTGGACCGGGACGGGACCATCACCACTCCGCCCATGAACGCGGCCAGCGCGCAGGCGAACGGCTGGTTCGTGGCCGGTATGGCGGCACTCGGTGTGGCCCTCGGGGTGCACGCGGCACGGGCAGCCGTGCGCCTGGCGCTGGATCGGAGAAGGTACGCGCAGTGGGAGGCCGAATGGGACCTGGTGGAACCGCTGTGGTCCGGGCGCTTCCGCCGCTGACCGACAGACCGGAGTGAGGAGGAAGGCAATGTCGCACACGACTGAGTGGAAGGTTCGCCTCCATCTCTTCGAAGACGACGACGGAACGACCAAGGCGCACGTGGTGCTGGACACCGGTACCACGGCGCTCACCGGCCACGGAACCGCGCACCGTCATCCGGCGGACACGAACGTGCCGGAGATCGGCGACGAGCTGGCGGCGGGCAGGGCCATGGTCGACCTGGCTCACCAGCTGCTGGAGACCGCGGAAGGCGACATCCAGGGGATGGATGCGCGCCGGACAAGCGCTCGTCAGCCGACTGGACGGCGCATGTGAAGCCTCCAGGGACCGCGCCGGCCATGCGGCGGTGTGTACCGCGTGGCAGGTTGGAAGACAGCACCATTCCGAGCGGAGGGCGACGATCATGCGAGCTCACCTCGGCGACCAACTCGTCATCGAAAGTCCGAGGACTGGCGGCGCCAGACGCGACGGCGAGATCGTGGGGCTCCACCACGCGGACGGAACCCCTCCGTACGACGTGCGCTGGTCGGACACGGACGAGGTGACACTCGTCTTCCCCGGGCCCGACGCGCACATCCGACATCTCCAGCACGGACAGCCCGGGACCACCCATGAGGCACGGCCGGGCACGGTCGAGGCGGAGCACGCGTCCGCGGTCGCCTCTCCGACCGGGACACCCAACCCCGGCGACATCGGCCGGCGCGTGGGCACCGAACGCCGCAGACGGGGACTCAGCCTGGAGGAAGCCGCCCGCCGCGCGCGAATGTCGCCCCGTTATCTGTCATACCTGGAGGAACAGCCCGCAGACCCCACGATGTCGGCTCTCATCAGGCTGGCCGACGCGCTGGGCACTTCGGCCACCGCGCTGCTCGGCGGCGGCATGGATCTCCCGCCAGGCCAGGGCTACGCACTCATGCACCCTCAACTGCGGGACCTCAGCCCAGATGAATGCCGCACTCTGCTCTCCGCGCACGGCCTCGGGCGCGTCGCGGTGTCGGCGTCCGACGGCCGCCCGGCTGTCGTACCGGTCAACTACGACGTCGTCGATGACGCCATCGTCTTCCGGACGGCGCCCGACTCCGTGGCCGCAGCGGCCGTGGAAACGGAGGTCGCCTTCGAGGTCGACCACGTGGACGAGGCTCTGAGCCAGGGCTGGAGCGTGCTCGCCGTCGGCCGTGCGAGCGTCGTGACCGAGCCGGAGGCCGTGCACAGGCTCGTCCAACGCGCTCACACCACGCCATGGCCCGGCGGTGAACGCGAGATGTGGGTGTCGATCCGCCCCACGAGCCTCACGGGCCGTCGCATCACTCCGGCCGACCAGTAGACACGCGGCGCCGTCGAGCGGCGTACGTGCCGCTACCTACCGGTCGTCTCTGATCTGTCCTGGGCGGCTCCCTCACCGACGAGCCGTGCCTCGACGCCCACCACGCCCTCCAGAGCGCGGACGAGGCGTTCGGCGACCCAGATCAGCGAGGTGTCGGGGACGCGCCCGCGTAGCGTGACGACACCGTCCCGCACGGACACGTGGATGGCGTGACCCACCGCGGGGAACAGGTACGACACCACGGTGCGGCGGACTTCCTCCTCGATGTCCTCGTCCGACCGCAGGAAGACCTTCAACAGGTCGCCCCGGCTGACGATGCCCGAAAGCCTGCCCTCGTCATCGACCACGGGAAGCCGCTTGACGTGCTCCTTCGCCATGATTCGAGCCGCCTGGGCCAAGGTGACGTCGGGGCGGACCGTGACAGCGGGCGTGCTCATGAGCTCCTCTGCGGTCAGCGCCTCGGCCTTGGCCAGGGCCGACCGGTGACGGATCCGGTCACTCCGGGTGGGTCGGTCGTCCCGGAACTCCTCCTTGGGCAGCAGGTCGGCCTCCGAGACGACACCGACCACACGCCCCTGGCCTGCCACGACCGGCACAGCACTGACCTGCCGCTGCTCCATGACCCGCACGATCTCCTTGAACCGCGCATCGCGCCCGACGGCCACCGCGGGACTGGTCATCACATCGCTCACGATGTGCGGAGCGTCAGGCATGCCCTGGTCCTTCAGGGGCGTACCGGAGGAACTGGTTCGGCCGCATGCCTCCAGCATCACCGCGCCCCAGCATGCCGCAATCCGGCCGAAGGCCGCCCGATCCGGGACCGGACGGTGGGTCGCGGCGGCTCTCGGTCAGTGCGACGGTATTCACAGGGGGGTCTTTTCGGCAGCCGGACGGAGAAGGCGATGGGGACGACGGAACTCCCGCTGGTCGTGGGCGTCGACGGATCGGACTCCAGTCTGCTGGCCGTTGACTGGTCGGTGGACGAAGCTGCCCGGCACGGGCTGCCGCTGCGTCTGGTGCACGCCTCCCTCTGGGAACGTTACGAAGTGGCCCAACCGTCCTTCCGTACCGGCCGTCCTGCCGAGGAGGTCCTTGCCCAGCACATCATCGCTTCCTGCGTGGAACGGGCCCAGCTGCACAATCCCGAGGTCAAGGCGTCGGGGGAGGTACTGCCCGACGATGCCGTGTCCGTCTTGCTGCGGGCGGCGCCCGAGGCGTTCGCCGTGGTCACCGGTTCTCGTGGGCGTGGCGCGATCGCGGGGCTGCTGTTGGGGTCGGTCAGCCTCTCGGTGGCGGCGCGCGCCGCGTGCCCGGTCGTCGTCGTCCGCGGCGAGGAACGGAACCGTCGTGGGGCCGTCGGCCGGGTCGTGGTGGGGGTCGGGGAGCCGAGCACCGGTGCGGGCGCCGTACGGTTCGCCGTCCGCGAGGCCGAGGTGCGCGGCTGCGCTCTGACAGCCGTACGGGCTTGGCGCAACCCGGCCAACGAGCCCGTGGACCACATGCTGATCGCGGACGACGCCGCCCGGCTGCGCGAGGAGCGGGCCTTGACCGGTCTCGACGAGGCACTGCGCGAGGCCATCCGGGACCACCCTCGGGTCGATGTCCACCGTCAGCCGGTCGAAGGCCCCGCCCACCGCGTACTGCTGGAGGCATCGGCCGAGGCCGACCTGATCGTCGTAGGCGCTGTGCGAGGGCACGACCGCTTCGGTCTGCAGCTGGGCAGGACCGCCCACGCCCTGCTGCACCACTCGAAGTGCCCGGTCGCCGTCGTCCCCCAACCGGTCTGAGGCCCGGCCGGCGGGCTCGGTCCCGCTGCGGCCCCGGAGGAGAGGTGAGGGCGGCGGATGTCGGACTGGACGTGGGAGTGGACGGGCTACGACCGCGCTGCCGAGCGGTTGCGTGAATCGCTGTGCACGCTCGGGAACGGTTACTTCGCCACGCGGGGCGCGGTGCCCGAGTGCCGGGCGGGCCTGACGCATTACCCGGGAACCTACGCGGCCGGCTGCTACAACCGCCTGGAGTCGGCCGTGGCGGGACGCCAGGTGATCAACGAGGATCTGGTCAACCTCCCGAACTGGCTGCTTCTCCGGTTCCGTCTGCGCCGCGCCGAGGGAGTGTGGGGCCCGTGGCTCTCCCCGGACGCGCACGCCCTCCTGGACCACCGGCACACCCTGGACCTGCGCCGCGCCACGCTCACCCGTACCTTCCGTCACCGCGGCGGCGGGGCGGGCGTGCTCGGCGTCGAGCAGACCCGCCTGGTGCACATGGGAGACCCTCACCTGGCCGCGCTGCGGACGGTCTTCACCACCGAGGACTGGTCGGGAGAGGTCGAGATCGAGTCCTGTCTCGACGGAGAGGTGATCAACGGCAATGTGCACCGTTACCGAGCTCTCGACCGCCGTCATGTGACCCATGTGCGGACGGGGGCGCAGGAGCCTCACACGGTCTGGCTGACCTGCCGGACCAGCGCATCGGACATTGCTGTGGCTCTGGCCGCCCGAACGACGGTCACAGCCGACCGGGCTCCGGTCTCGTCAATGCTTCTCCCGGCCCCCCACCGGGCCGTCCACCGCCTGGTGGTCCCGATCTCTCCCCGTCGGCCCGTCACCGTGGACAAGACCGTGGCGCTGCACACCTCGCGCGACACGGCGATCAGCGACCCACTGGGCGAAGCCGTCGACCGGGTGTCGACGGCACCAGACTTCCCAGGCCTGCTGGACTCCCACGTCGCCTTGTGGGAGCGGTTGTGGCGACGCGCGGACATCCAGGTGCCCGGCGAAGCCGGTCGCATCCTGCGTTTCCACCTCTTCCACGTCCTGCAGACACTGTCACCGCACACCGCGGACCTGGACGTGGGCGTTCCCGCGCGAGGACTCCACGGCGAGGCGTATCGCGGTCATGTCTTCTGGGACGAGCTCTTCGTCCTGCCGTATCTCAACCTGCACTTCCCGGAGGTCTCCCGGGGGCTGCTGAACTACCGCCACCGGCGCCTCCGGCGGGCCTGCCGGGCGGCAGCCGCGATCGGCCGGGCCGGGGCGATGTATCCCTGGCAGAGCGGCAGCAACGGCCGCGAGGAGGCCCAGGAGTGGCACCTCAATCCCCACTCGGGTCACTGGCTGCCCGACCACTCCCGGCTCCAGCACCACGTGGGCTCCGCGATCGCCTACAACGTGTGGCAGTACTGCGAGGCCACCGGTGACACCGAGTACCTGCACACCAAGGGCGCGGAGATGCTGCTGCAGATCGCCCGTTTCTGGGCGGACCTGGCCGTCTTCGACCCCGTCCTGGGGCGTTACCGGATCCGCGGTGTCGTCGGCCCCGACGAGTACCACGACAGCTACCCGGGTGCCGCCGTGCCGGGGCTGGACGACAACGCGTACACCAACGTCACCGCGGCCTGGGTCCTGACCCGTACGCTGGACCTCCTGCGCCGCCTGCCCGTGTGGCGCCGCGAGGAACTGTTCGCGCGCGTCCGGCTGGACAGCGGCGAGCTGCCCGTGTGGGACGAGATCTCCCGACGGTTGCGAGTGCCGTTCCACCAAGGCGTGATCAGCCAGTTCGAGGGCTACGACGGCCTCGCCGAACTCGACTGGGACGCCTACCGGACGCGCTACGGCGTTATCCGCCGACTGGACCGGATCCTCGAGGCCGAGGGCGACACGGTCAACCGCTACAAAGCGTCCAAGCAAGCCGACGTCCTCATGCTCGGCTACCTGTTCTCGCCCGCCGAGCTGCGGCAGCTGTTCCTGCGCCTCGGATACGACCTTGACGACGAGGTGTGGCGCAGAACCGTCGACTACTACCTGCAGCGCACCAGCCACGGCTCCACACTCAGCGGACTCGTCCACGGCCTGGTCCTGGCCAGGGCCAGACGAGCCGAGGCATGGCAGTACGTCCAGGAGGCCCTGGAAGCGGACATCGCCGACATCCAGGGCGGTACGACGGGTGAGGGCATCCACCTCGGGGCCATGGCCGGCACCCTCGACCTGGTCCAGCGCGGCCTGACGGGTCTGGAGACACGCGAGGACGCCCTGTGGCTGGACCCGGTTCCTCTCCCCGCTCTCTCCGAGTACGGGTTCTCGCTTCGCTACCGCGGTCACTGGGGTGTCGGTGTACGACGCAGGAGCGAGCACCTGGAGATCTGTGTGCCCGAATCGGAGGAGTCACCGATCCGTGTGGTGCTGGCCGACCGCGCCGTGACCATCGCTCCCGGGGAGACGTGCAAGCTCGTGCTGCCGGAGAGTTGATCCCTGCAGCAGGCCACGCACATCAGGCACTACGGAAGAAGAACGGGCCGAGCTGCCGCGACGCACGCAGGGACGGCCGCCGCTTGCGGAACCTTCTGGATCATGCGGCCCCGCAAGACGCTCACCGACAGTCGCAGGACAGACGGCTCCTGGAGGTCCGGCTCGCCTGCCCGGACATCAGCCGGGCCTGCGATCTCGCCCGGGCCTTCGCGGATCTGATCCGTCACCAGCGCGGATACCTCCTGCTGGAGTGGATCCCCCAGGCCTCAGCCATGACCTTCACGGAACTACGGCCAGGGACGGCGAACATGACCGTGCGTCAGCAGGTGAGTGCCGAGGCTGAGCGTGGCGTCCGTCGGCAGATCAGTCGTGCGGCGCTTCGCCGACAGCCGAGCGACGACCCCCGATGGAGGCGACCAATGCGTCTGCCACGATCGCCGCATCTGCCTCTGCAACATCTGCTGGGTATTCCGGCAGCAGATCGTCCCAGACGGGCATCCACGATCCGTACAGCTGGGTCTGTCCCTCGGGCCGGGCGAAGAACCAGATGTGCAGGTGTGCGCCTCCATCTCCGATGCGGTAGACGTGGGCTCGCGAGATGTGTGGCAGGGCCTGCACGTGGCGGACGATGTGAGTGGACAGGACCCCCAGCTCGGCTGCCAGCTCATCAGGCAGGTCAGCCATGTCATAGTGCTCACGCGGATGCAGCATGAGCACCAGCGGCACACCGACTCCCGTGATCCGGGTGAGCCGCCAACTGTCGTTGAACCAGATCCCATCGCCTCGGTCACGGCACGCCTCGCAGTTCGACGGGTCCTCGCCGTGTCGCGGAGGCTCGGGCAGGACCGGAGGGCGCAGCGGCGCGACGCGCAATCCGTCCGGTTCGAACGGGCTGATGTCCCACCCTGTCATGCGCGCGAGCGGGAGCCGACGCTCACCATCCGCGGCGGCAAGCGCGTGGTCGTAGAACTCGTCAGGTCGCAAGGCCATGATCCGAAGATTAGTTCGGCATCGACACCCGGTGAGGACCGGGGTGACCTGACTCCTCCCTGGTGGGGGGCCGACAGCGATCCTGGTTGTGGACGACCTGCGGATTCACGAAATCGCGGCCGGAGCCAGAGTCAAATATCCCCGTCCCACAAAGCCTCGCCCGACCCCCGGGCGAGGCCTTCATGCATTCCGTCACGCGCTGGACACCTTGAGCGGCGCAGCATCGGCGGGGCTCACCTCACGGCGCCTCGACGTCCCCTGCGCACCGGCCGTCGTGCACACAGGCACCTTGCTTGGTGGCGATCCAGACGATCCCGAACCAGAGAACCGTCAAGCCCACCCCGGAGCCGACCATACGCAGACCCCACACCCACCACCTCGCCCCTTCGCGAATGACTGCCCAAGCCACGAGCAGCCCAGTCAGCGGCCCTCCGAAGAGCACGCCCAACAAAACCAGAAAACCCCAGCCCTCAGGCGTCATGCCACATGCATCCCCGAGCCACCCCATGGTCACCCCGCAGGACAACTGCCGGGCGTGCTACTGGCCATACGCGCAGCGAGGCTCTTCGGCGGCTGCGGAGCTTGCAGATCGCCGTTCGGGTCGCTCCAACGCAGACGGTCGAACTCGTGGCTCACGAAGGCTCTCCGCGACACACAAGACCAACGGGACGAAGTGACCGGTCTCATGCCGGAAGACGGGCACCTACCGCGGCGAGGGCGGCGGGCTCTGAACGGCGTCGGACGCCTCCCGGCTCAGTGCGCCGAGTTCGCTCAGCGCCTCGGCCACCTCCGATCCGGTCTCCAACTGCCGCCACAGCTCGTGGAGGGCGGTGGAGACGTCCGAGCCGTTCTTGAACCGCCGCACCTCGATGTCGAGGTCCCGCAGCCAGCCGTCCATATAGGGGTCGGCCGTCAGCCGGGCCACGTACTCGTTGATCTGGGCGGCCAGATGCGGAGCGAGCCAGGGCCCGCCGGTCTCCAGCAGCCGACTGCGCACGGTCGTGTTCAAGAACGACCAGTGCGCCGAGACCTCGGCCACCGCCGAAACGGCCTGCTTCCCCGGCTGCACCGCGCTCCTGAAACCTTCCAGGGCCCGCTCGAGCGTGCCCTCCTCCAGCAGTTGCCGAAGGCTGGTGAGGCCGGCGCTGTTCTGTCCCGACTCCCACTCCCTGATCGCCTCCTGAGCGGCGCGTTCCAATGCGAGCAGTCCCGTCGCCGCCTCTTCCAGACCGGCCCCGGGGCCAGGGACCAGACGGGGAACGGAGGCGGCGAAGTCGCCTGCCACTCGCACGGCGAGACGCCGCCCCGCACGGGCTTCCACCGCCTCGGCCTGCGCCATCCCAACACGGTTGAGCACCACCAGGGCCAGCGGGACACCGAAGGCCGCCGCCGTCACGGACGAGAAGACGTTGGTGACGAACGCCCTGTCCGTCCAGAATCCTTCGTGGTCCCCCCACCAGCCCAGGGCCAGCAGCACCACACCGGTCGTCCACAGCACCGCACACGCGGCACGCATTCCACGCGGGGTCTCCTCCCAGACTGACCGCACCCGCCCCGCCAACGCCACGTCCCCTCCCCGAACGGCCGATCAACCAGCCCCAGACGCTACACCGCAGGCACACGCGCAGCCGACGGCGGCGCTCGTGGTCCCCATCGACGCCGCCCTGCGGGTGCCATCTCACATCCCCTGGTCTTCACCAATCACACGCGAAATGAGACCAGTTGGAGTCGTCTGGTGGAGCCGTTCAACGCCGCCCAGGCCACTGACCCGATGCACCACGGCGTCGCCGTACGGGACCGGGCCCCGCGGGGGGGCTGCGCTGAGGCGGATCGGCACAGAGGAGCAGGGCATCCAGGGCAGCACCACCGCGATCGAGCTCTCCTGCCGCGAGCTGATCGGGACGCCACGCCTGACACGCCCCCCTGCCGCTGGCCGCGAGCGCGACGGCGGCCGCCGTCGGCATCTACGCGTACCGCGACCGCATCCGGCTCACAGCGGCACGCGTGACGCTCACTCGTATCGGCACCGCGGCCCTGTAAGCCCTGAGCGAACCGTTCAGCCGGCACTCGCGGCAGCGGCACGAGCGGCACGGAAGGAAGCCGAATGCGGCAACGCAGGAAGCGACCTGCTGTCCCAGGTCACCAGTCTGCTCGCACGCCCACCCGCGCCGATGACCCGACCAACATGCAGATCAGCATCCATCTCCTGCTCCTCGTTCGCGGCCTCATACGCTGTGGGCGCGACGGCCGCGCGACGTGCGCCCGCCATCCCGGTGAGGCGCGGCGCTCGGGTGACCGTGCGACCGGGGCGGCCGAGGCAGGTCAGAGACCGCCGGTGTTGAGCAGCCGGTTGGGGGTGTCGGCGCGGACTCCGCGCAGGACACCGCGAGTGGCCGTGTGGTCGAGCCAGACGTGGACCTCTTTGGCCGTGGCGTGGGGGTGTGCCGACAGGTACAGGGCTATCACGCCGGTCGCATGCGGCGCGGCCCAGGACGTCGCGCCGTCGTTCTCCGTGGCCGTACCGCCGCCGGCGAGGGCGGCGGTCACCTTCTGGCCGGGGGCGTAGAGGTCCACGCACCGTCCGTAGCCCGATCCGTAGGAGTCGGTGTCGCTCCACGCGCGGTCGTTCGAGGTGGAGGCCGCCACGACGATCGTGCCGGGGACGCCGGCCGGGGAGTGCTTGCAGGCGTCGTCATGGAAGTTGCCGGCCGACACCACCGTCGGGATCCCCGCGTCGACCATCTTCTTCACGGCGGACTCCAGGGCCGCCGACCGGTGGTCGAGGTTGAGCGACATGTTCACCACCGCGGGCTTCTGCGCGTGCGCGGTGACCCACTTGACCGACTTCACCAAGGCCGCCTCGGCCGCCGACGGGGAGCCGCCGCCCTCGCTCTCGCACAGGATGCCCTGGACCCGTACGAGGTCCGCCTTGGGAGCCACCCCGTACTTCGCCCCGCCGATGATGCCCGCGACGAACGTGCCGTGGCCGGTCCCCGCCTCGCTGAAGCAGTCACCGGAGTCCTTCGGGCCCACGAAGTCGGCGCCGAGGTGGGCGCGTCCGCCGAACTCCTTGTGGGCGATGTCCATCCCGGTGTCGATCACGTAGACGTGAACGCCCTTGCCCGTGGCGGTGGTGGTGAACTTCCCGTTCAGCGGCCGCGACCGCTGGTCCAGAATGTCCAGGTTCCACGGCACGTGCCGGGTGATGGGCGACGCCGCGGTCTGCGCGATCCCGGACAGCTTCCCCACGGTGCCGGGAGACGTCGGCGCCGAGCGGGACGAAGCCCCGCCCCCGGAGGACACCACGGGCTTTCCCTTCCCGTGCGCGGGGAGCTTCCCGCCGCTCCCCCCGGCCGCCGCACCGGCTCCCCCGCCGCAGGCCGAGGCCCCGAGCACCGTCGCCATGGCCACCACCACGAGTCCGGCCTTCGTCACGTTCCGCGTCACAACGTCCCCCCACATCCCTGCTTCGTAGACAGTCGGCGCACAAGACGACCACAGAAGGCAGGCGGTTCCAGCGGGGCGTCCGAGTGGGTCGGTTCACGCGCGCGACACAAACCTGTCCGGCCGCGCCCGGCCCGGGACGGGGACCTGATGCCGGATGCAACGGTGCCGGCCGAACCGGTGAGCCGCGACGAGTTGCGCGGGCTGTCGTCAAGCCCGATCAGAGGGCCGGTTTGATCGTCGAGCGCGCTCTGACCACCCGCCTGCCGGACGAGGTCGAGGCCGACCCCGGTGTGCTGCCGCTGCTTTCGCACGTCCTGGTGGCGACTTGACGCCGTCGCAAGTGCCGTGTCCTCAACCTTGAGGCCCATGAGGCGGCGGGCGACCTGAACGATGCGGTCGCCAGTAACGCCGAGGACGTCTCCACCCGCGTCATCGTCGTCATGACCTCCGGGACGCCTGCGCTGGATATCGGAGACCTCCTCGACGTCCCGCACGACGGCGGGCACTCGCACCTCATGGTGTCCACGATGTCCCCCGCCACTCCTCCGGCCCGCCCCCGCGCCACTCGATCACCGGCGACTCAGCAACATCCAGCTCGTCCACGCCCTTGAGACCAGCCCGCTGCAAGAACGCCGCCAGATCGTGCAGGCTGAACGCCGTGCCGAGAGTCTCGTTGTCGACCTGAACACGCCGGCCACCGCGTTCGGACGGCGGGAACACGATCACGCGGTGCTCCGCCATGGCCCAACCCTCATCCATCTCCGGTTCCTCCCACGCCCGCACCCGGAGACCGTCTGTCGGCGTCGATGGGCGAACGATCACGGGTGCGAGCACGTGACCAGCCTCGCCCCAAACCAGTGCGGCCGCACGTCCCACTACTCCGCCTCAGGGTCCTCCTGGGCGGACACGGAGGCGGTCACCGGATCACGCAACAGCAGGCGCCACACATGTCACAACGTCGCCGCACTGGTCGATCGAGGGCACCCGGCGGCGCGGACAGCTCACCGGGCGCGGGCCGGCCGCCGCAGCTCGGTGCGCACCGCCTGCACGACAGACACAGCAGGTCGGCACCCTGCTGCTGCTCATGCTTCTCCCCCGCCCCGACCGTCAGCACCGGCTCCGACGCCCAGGCACCAGCGCGCCGCGGCCTCGAGTTGCAGCAGGTTCAGCCCGGTCTCCCTGACCAGCTGATCATTGCTCAGTCCCGTGCGGTGCTGCTGCATCGCCCGATCGATCTGCGCCACCCACAGCTCCTCTGTGACGAAAGGCCGCTCGTCGTACTGCCGCTGGAGCTCGGCCAGGTGATCCGCGCAGCAGGCGGTCACGATGCGGATGCCGTCCTGCCGGGGGTCGACCGGATGAGCGAACGATGAGTCCTTCACCTGCCCGCTCACGGCCTGACCAGGGGCGATGGACGCCCGGCAAAGGTCGCAGAACGCAGGGAGCGCGGGCTCCTCACCTCCGAGGCCGTCGTCCATCACTGACTCCTCCGGCGGGTTCGTGGACAACCTGCCGACACTCACACACGGTCTGACCCGCAAGAGCGTCGGCCGGTAACCTCTTCGATTTCGGCCCCGGCAGTTCGACAGACCCGGGCCCCGACGGGCTGCGCAAGCTGAACGCCTCTCTCCCTGCTTATGCCTCGTCTGGTGGCGAATCTGCTTGGCCGCCTTCACCGGCCTCCTGGACGGGCTGCTGCCCTGGCTGCCCATCGGAGCCTGCATGGCCGGTGCGAAGAGAGGCCACAGCCGCGCCCACCTCCTGCTGGACCGCGTCGGACATCGGCCGGTCCCGAACCGCAGTCACCAGTTCCTCAGCGACCACGGCGAGTTCGGTGTCCGTGTTGTGGGAGACCGCGACCAGTACCTGCCGCGCGTCGTCGGCGCTGAGGCTGTACCTGGCCATCAGTATCCCGATGGCCTGATCGATGACAGGGCGCGTCTGCATGGCCCGACGAAGCTGATCGACCTCGGCGCGCAGGTCACGCTCACCGAACGGGGCATCCTCCGCAGATGCTGCGGCCGGCAGGCCGGGGGCGCAGGCCGGATCGCTCGAGGCGCGGTGCTGAAGCGTGAACAGCGGCCAGGTGCCCGTGACGCCCAGCAGGCGCTGTACCAGAGGGCTGGCAGCCTGGATGGTCACCGTCTTACCCGCGGCCAGGGCGCAATGGCGTGCGGCCAGGAAACAGTTCAATCCGGTGCAGTCGCAGAACGCTGTCCCACTCAAGTCGAGATCCACACCGTAGGTGCTCCGCCTGACGGCGTCCTGCAGCGCGGCTTCGAGTGCCGCTTCCACGCTGATGTCGATCTCGCCGCGAATCGTCACACGGACGCGCCCCCCGCGGGGCGACACATCGATCAGAAGATCCTGCGGCGCTGCACCAACCACGGCGGAGCAGCTCCTTACTGGTGACCTGCTCACCGTCTCCACTCCCCTGGCCCGCTGCCGGGGAAGATTCAGCTCCCGCATGGCCGCCTCCTCCGCCGGCGCCCACTGACTCCGAATTCAGGTTCCGCTCGCCGACCATAGCCTGTCAAGGAATACCGGAACTTTATTTCAGCCTTTTGGATACGTGAAAGGCACGCCTACCATGGATGCATGGGAGAAGTGCCTGAGCCACACACCGGGTGGACGTTCCTCACCAACCACGCCCGGGTCCTCGCCGCGATCGCGAGCAATCACCGGCCCCGCGTCCGCGACATCGCTGCACACTGCCGGCTCACCGAACGCGCGGTCCAGAAGATCATTTCCGACCTGGAGGCGGACGGTTACCTCACCCACAACCGTGAAGGCCGGTCCAACGTCTACCAGATCCAGCCCGGGACCATCCTGCGTCACCCGGCCGAGGCGGCCCTGACCGTGGGGGATCTGCTCTCCCTCCTGGTCCAGCACGACGCCAGGCACACCGAATGATCCCAAGGGACCGGATGACAGCCCGACTCAGGTGAGCGACCGTTGCCGAACCTGGGCCGCCGGCCCGCCGGGATCGTGCGGTTCAGCCATTTCAGGGAAGTGACCGGCAAAGAGCAAGGCTGCTTCTCCGATGGCGGCAGGCGCACGGCTGGCGGCGATGCGGCGCCGGTCCGTCTCTCGTGGCGGTCTGGACCGTCATCGCGGCCGCGCCCCCGTCGCCGTGGGCATCCGCCCTCACCGCCACCCCAACACCGTCGAGGAGCCACCCTGGCGCGGCCGCGCCCTCTACAGCGCCGGACGTCGACCTGCCCCAGCCGGACTCGGATTCTCAGCCGACGTCCCAGTCCGTCACCGCGGTGCGCAGTGCGCAGCGCCCGAGCGGTGCATGCTCTGTGACGGTGACCGCGCAGCACACCGACCAACCGGTGCCGCACTACCCCGTGCCGGTGGCCGCCGACCGCGCGGCAGGGCGCTCACGGTGACCGGCGCTCCCGCGGTGGGGCCGACCCGGCCCACTTCGGGCTGGGTGCTGCTCACCTGACAGCCGAGGGACGGCGGATCGGCGGGCGGGCCGGTCTCCTCCGCCCAGGTCGCCGCGGGCAGGACGATGTCCGCCTGCTGGGCGGTCTCGGTGACGTACAGGTCCCGGACCACGGTGAACAACCGCTCCTGGCCGAGGGCGCCACGGGCCCGGTGGAGTTCGGGCAGGGAGACCAGCGGGTTGGTGCCGGAGATCCACAGCATCCGGATCGAGCCCTGCTCGGCGTAACGGAAGATCTGCATCGCCGGGGTGAGCGGCGCATGGTGCGGGACACGGGACGGTTCGACGTTCCAGACGCGCGAGATCGGCGACGTGGGCGTCGTTCTCCCAGTTGCGAAAGCCCGGCTGGTCGCCGTCGGCCCCGCACTCGCGGGTGTTCTGGGCGCTGGGCTGACCGTTCATCTGCAGGACCCCGCAGCCCGGCCGACGGCCGAGCATGCCACGGATCAGCCGCAGGTTGGGCGCGTGGGCATGCGCGACATGCCCACGCGTCTCGTCACAGGGTCGAGCCGGGGTCTCCGGGCCGGATGCGGCCGCGCCAGCCAACGCTGCCGCCGCCACCGCCCTCGACGTAGTCCTTGAAACGGCGCAGGTCGCCCTTCACCCGCCGGTCGATCATGCCCAGCGCGTCAGCGCCCTTCTCGGCGAGGCCAGTGGGCTCGATGTCCATCGTGAGTTCCACGCGCGTGTGCATGTCGTCGATCCGCTCGAACCGCACCGATCCGCGCTGCTGGGTGTCTCCAGCGACGGACCGCCAGGTGATCCGGTCGTCCGCCAGCTGGTCGACGATCTCCGTATCGAACTCACGCCGCACCCCGCCGATGCTGGTGATCCAGTGATTGTGCCGGTCGTCGAGCTGCCTGACCTCCTCAACGCCTTCCATGAAGCTGGGGAACTCCTCGAACTGCGTCCACTGGCCGTACGCCACGCGGAGCGGGACCTCGACGTCGACGGCTTCCTTGACCGTACTCATGGCTCCCTCCTTGTCAGTTCATCGCCGGGACCAGGAGCGCCGGCCTCCGGCGTGTGTGCCGGTACACCGAGTACCCGGGAAAGCGGCGCGAAGACCTTTGGAGCTGGCCGGCGCGGAGGCCGTCCACGGAGACCCGGCCGATCTGCTCGCCTCTCTGCCGCGGAGTCCTCTGGCCTGACGGGAACCTCGTGCCCCGGCTGCACCATCGTTACGTCCGCTGTCCAGGGGTACCCGTGTGACGTCCAGGGGTTCCCGTGCGGCACGGCCGGTTCGCCTCCGGTGCACAGGACACATCCCGCATACGGCGTTCGGAGCAGAACCGTGAAAGCCCTCGTCATCAACTGCACGCTCAAGAAGTCCCCCGAACCTCACGCCGTCGACCCCGACGTCGCCCCCGGCGTGGGCCCGGGCCCCGACTACCTGCACGGTGTCCGGCCGGCGAGAGGCTCCACGATGACAGTCGAGTCCCTGACCAGCGCTTTCCGGTTCCGCTGCTGGATCCCGCCGGGCGTCTACCGCCCGCAGACCGACACTGGACTGCTCCGCCGGGCCATGTGCCGGGAGCGGATCACCAGCCGTACCGAGGTCCTGGATCTCGGTACCGGCAGCGGTGTGCTCGCGGTGGAGGCGGCCCGGATGGGCGCTCAGGTCACCGCGGTCGACATCTCCTGGCGGGCGCTCGCCACTGCCTGGTGCAACGCCCTGCTGAACGGGCAGACGGTGCGCGTACGCCACGGTGACCTGGCGTCCGCCGTCCAGGGCCGTCGTTTCGACCTCGTGGTCACCAATCCGCCGTACGTGCCCGCGCCGGGCGACACTCCGCCCCGGGGCCGTGCCAGGGCCTGGGACGCCGGCACCGACGGCCGTCTCCTGATCGACCGCGTCTGCTCGGCGGCCCCGACAGTACTGCGCCCGGCCGGGACGCTGCTGATGGTGCACTCGCACCTGAGCGGCGTCGAGGAGACGCTGGCCCGTCTGCGGGCGGCCGGCCTGCGCGCGGAGGTCGTCGACCGGGTCCGGCTGCCCTTCGGCCGCGTGCTGCGCTCCCGCCTCGCCTGGCTGCGCGAGCGCGGACTGGTGGCGGATCGTACGACCGAGGAGCTGGTGGTGATCCGTGCCGCACACGCCTGAACGCCCCCGACGGATCCGCGTCCAGCGCAAGGGCCCTCTCCTGGTGGAGGGACCGGTCGAAGTGGTGGGCGAGGACGGTGAGGTGACGGTGTCGCGACGCTTCACGGTGGCCGTCTGCACCTGTCGCCGTACCCGGATGCCGCCCTGGTGCGACACCAGCCATCGTTGCCGCACCAAGCTGGACGAGGCGGACAAGAAGGACGAGGAGGACGACACATCATGACCGACGTCCTCTCGCGCCGCGAGATGCGGCCGGCGCCGCTGCCCGATCCGCGCGGCCCGATCTCTGCCGCGGTCGCCGACATGCTGCGCGGATCGGAACGGGGCCTGCCACCGCTCGCCACAGATGCCTACGGCGACGATCTGCAACTCGCCCTGTACGTCCTCTACGAACTCCACTACCAGGGCTTCGCGGGTGTACCGGACGAGCGCGAATGGGACCCCGAACTCCTCTCCCTGCGCGCCGCGTTGGAGGATCGCTTCCTCGGCGTGCTGCGGACGGACGTGCCGATCGACGCGTCCGACACCGCCGAGCGGGCGCTGGACGAGCTCCAGCTGGAACCGGTCGGCGACGACAGCGGCAGTGTCTCGCACTTCCTCCGCAACCACGGCACCCTCGATCACTTCCGTGAGTACGCGGCGCTGCGTTCGCTGTACCACCTCAAGGAGGCGGATCCGCACGCCTGGGTCATCCCCAGGCTGCGCGGGCGGGCCAAGGCGGCCATGGTAGCCGTGGAATTCGACGAGTTCGGCGCGGGCCGTGCAGACGAGATCCACGCGGAGCTGTTCGCCGACCTCATGGCGGACCTGGGTCTGGACCCCTCGTACGGCCACTACATCGAGGCCGCGCCGGCCGAGGCGCTGGCCACCGTCAACATGATGTCCCTGTTCGGTCTGCACCGGGCCCTGCGCGGGGCGCTCGTCGGGCATTTCGCGGCCGTCGAGATGACCTCGTCCCCGGCCTCCCGCCGCCTGGCCGAGGCGTTGCGCCGGATGGACGCCGGCCCGGCGGCGGTGCGGTTCTACACCGAGCACGTCGAGGCGGACGCGGTGCATGAGCAGGTCGTACGGCACGAGGTCGTCGCGGGCCTGCTGGCGAGCGAACCTCGGCTGGACGCCGACGTGCTGTTCGGTATTCGCGCGACCGGCCACCTGGAGGCCCGGCTGGCCGCCCGGCTGCTGGCAGCTTGGCGGGAGGGAAAGACGGCACTGCGCACGGGCCGCATCACGACGGCCGTTCCGGATGCGCGGGACACGTGAGAGCGAGCGTGGTAGTCGCGGGCCCGAACACGGTCCGGCCCGACATCGAGGGCGGCTCTCTCGAAGTGGCCCTCGGCCGCCGTGGCCGGAAACCAGAGTTCGCGGCCTCCCTGCCATTGGGCGCCCACCGGCTGACCAAGACGTTCTTCGGCTCGGCGGCCCACCGCGGAAGACCGGACTGTAGACCCGGCGCGAAGGCATCCTGCCTACGGGATCCGGGCATCGAAGCACAGGCCGATACGGACGAGCGGCTCGACGGAAACAGCTTCGCCGGGGACCGTGTACAGGCGGCGTGCGTTCTCGACGACGTAGTTGCTTCTACTGGTCCGAGGACGGACAGAAGATCACCGGGGTGACGTTCTGGGACTCCAGGTAGGCGTGTGACTGGGCGGGCCTCCGAGCCTGAGGCGCAGCGGTGTGCCAGCATGGCCCGGCGCGTTGTTGAGGAGCGGACCCGTACGTTGTTAAGGAGCGGGAAGGCATCTACCGCGGCCGCGAACTCGCCGACACCCAGCGGTAGCCGCGGACGAGCGAGGCTGTCCCAAGCCGCTGGGCACAGTGCTTTGTGCTCACACGGTGCCCCTGCAGTAGCCCGCGTCGTCCTGCTGGCCGGCACCCTGCCGGGCCACCGGAACGACGGGCCGGAAGGAACGCCCATGCTGCCCATCGCACCCCTCGGGAACCTGCTGAGCGTCATCGGCGAGCAGGCCGCCCGCGGCTTGCGCGCCATCGCCTCGAACGTAGGCGCTGACCATGCGCGACGCAATGCCGAACAGGCCGCCTCCGCAGCCCGCGCGGAGCGACGCGAGCGCGATGCGGTGTCCGACTGGCTTGCCGACCATGACCTCCCCGGACGGCCGCGCGTCTGAACGCCGCAGCGAAGCACACCACCGACCCGTCCGGGGCGGTCGGCACTGATCCTGGTGGGTTCCCCACACCGCGCCGAGAACGCTCATGCCCGCGCTCGTGATCCTCCGCCCCGCGTCGCCGACGGCGTTTCGACGGGCGCGGGCCTGCGTATCGCCTGCTCGCCACCGGTGACGGCCGGAGGGATGGATGGCCGCGCTCATCTGCATGGTCGCAGGTCAGAGCGGGGATGGGTTTGGTGATACGGCGGAGCATCAGCGTGAACGCCGCTCAGGTGATCATCCCTTTGGCTGGGCGACCCTTGATCAAACCCGCCTGCCTGAGATCACGCCCCGGAGTGCGGTCGGACTTTGACTGGGAGAAGCTGAGCTCATGGTCGAGCGATCCGCGATCGTGGAGGCGCCCTGTGAGTCCGGGGGCCGCCGCGTGTGCGTCGATGACCAGTTCCTGGGTACCGCGTATTCGTTGCACGAGTTGACACTGTTCCTGCGACACGCCGGGCTGGTGCGCGGGGATGAGTTGGACGTGGCCGAATCGGACCTCATCGAGTGGCACGGCGGTGGTCCGGAGGTTTGGCCGCGCCAGGGCGGTGGGCCGGACTGCTGGGCGGCGCCGGGCAAGCCTGCCCCACTGGTGAGGGACACTTGACGGACCTGACCGGGCCGGAGCGCCGCCGGGTCCGGAACCAGTGGACATCACTCCCGCAGCAGCGCGTAGACGGTCCGGCAGCTTGAGAACGTGACGTACACACGGTGCGTGCTCACAGGCTCCCGGCAGCTGGACACGGCTCTCTATGCGGCGCCTCGCCAGCTGACCGATGCCATGCCGCAGCAGCAACCCTTCCCGCGCTGACGACGGCGGTCCGCCGAGGTGTCATCCGAAGTCAGCACGCCGCATACGGCCAGGTCAGCGACGAGCGAGTCAACCCCTGCAACGGCTACCGCCCACGCGAGTGGGACACCCGGGCCGGAACCGTCGAACTCGCCGTCCCCAAGCTCCGGACCGGCAGCTACTTCTCGCACTGGCTCCTCGAACGGCGCCGTCGGGCCGAGCAGGCCCTCGTCTCGGTGGTCGCGACCGCCTGCAACGTTCATGCCATGATCACGGTCGGTGTCAACGCCGACGGCCATCGCCAGATCCTTGGTCTGGACGTCCCCACGGCCGAGGACGGCGCCGACCGGCTGGCCTTCCTGCGCTCGCTGATCGCCCGCGGCCTGTCCGGCGTCCAGCCTGTCGTCTCCGAACGCCCACGCCGGCCTGGTCGATGCGATCGGCGAGCCAGATCCCGAAATCGGCCCAGCCGTGGGTGGCCACGCTGCTGCGGACGGTTTTCGAACAGCTCGACACAGACGCAGTGCGGTCCCAGATGCGGCACGTCCTGGACGCGCGGTCCAGCCGTCCTGGCTCGGCCTCCACGCTGTGGGCAGCGTTCGTGAACGCCGTGAGGCGGTGGTCAGACTATCCGGCTGCGCTGACCGGAACCCGACGAGCGGCCCGGTACGCGGCGATGAGGGCCGTGAGCTGACGGTTGAAGCCCTCGGCCTCTTGGAGGGCCGCGTCCGGCATCGGATCGTCGGCGGCGTAGCCGAGAGCCGGGCGGCCGGCCAGGTGCCCGCACAGAGCTTCCAGGCGGTCAAGGAGGGCGGCGCGGCGCGCCTGCTCAGGGCTCAGCGATTGCAGCCAGGCAAGGCGTTCCGCAGCCGTCTCGGGGCGCGCGGGCAGGGAGCGGCGGATACCGTCGGCCCGCTCGGCAAGGGTGTTCCACACGGGCAGGCGCAGCGCCGCGACCAGCACGTCGGGGGCGGCTTCCACGGTGGTGGGCGTCATGTCCCCCACAGTCGCAGGGGGCACTGACAACGCGGCGCAGCCAGGACGCCAGGTCAGCCGTCCGGGCAGCGCGCTGTAATGCAGTCGGCTCAGCCCGTGGCGTCGCAGACACCGGCGGTCGGGAACGTCGTCGCCTCGGCGGCCGGGCCGGAGCCGGTACTGGTGTCGAGGGTGGAACCTTGGCGCCGCGGCGACCTCCGGCACACCGGTACTCGCGCCTGCGTCCCCGAGGAACGGAGCGGTGTTGTGCCTTCGAGCGCTGAAACCTTTGAAGCCGGCTGCACGAGACCGCCGCTGATCCACCGGGCTGGAGCGCGGCGGATGTCAAGGCCGCCGAAGGCGCTCCGTCAGCACGTGACCGCCTGCCTGAAGACGCGGTCAGGCGGGCTGGCACAGCTCGACCGGATTGCCCTCAGGACAGGCGCCACTCACCTGCGGCAAGAAGCTGCCGGGCTCGCCGGGACTCCAGGGTGAGAGCGCGTGTCAGCAGAGGAGACGGGGCTCGATGCTGCTGCCGGCCCTCCGCGCATGTCGCTCGATCGCGTGCTTACCGTGCTCACTCCTCCTGAGAGATCCGCGAGTACCTGTGCCGGCGGCAGATCACCTTGATTCGGCAGTCGCTGTGCCCGCATCGCAGCCACCGTGTTGTGAAGCGCTGCCAAGGTCAGTCGCCGGGTCGGAACCGGAGCGCCGACCAGGTGTCGTCGATGGCAATCTGCCGTACGGGCCGCACGCCCCGCTCGGAAAGTGCGGCGGCCAGGGTGTCGCGGTTCAGATCTGTTCCGAGTCTTCCGCCCTTCGGGTAGGCCACCCAGGCGAGGGCATCGCGCTGCGCGGCGGCAAGCACCGCCCGTGCATCAGCTCCGAGAAGATCACCGGAGTTGGTCACGAAGGCGAGCACCGCATCGGCCGAAGCCGCGTCACCCGCGGCATCGATCTCCAGGTGGACATCGTCGGGCTTGCCCAGTACCACAACACTCTTACCGGGCTTGATCTGCAGCTTGCTGATAACGGACACCCCTTGATCCTTCCACCCGAAGTGCGGCGCAGCGCGCCGGAGGGGCTAAGCCCTGCTCCGCCGCACGCCAATCCACAGGAATATCCACATTCCAAACCCGCCCTCGAGGAGCGACTTTCCCGGCAGGACCCACCCCCGTCGCTCCGAAGCCGTCATCCACATCGCGTGGATCGACCCCGTGAGCCGCAGACTTACCCGCGCATCCACACGGAACTGCCGCGACACTTGAGCGCCGAGTGAGTCAGAGGAACACATGGGAGCACTCGCTCGGACGGGCAGCGTCGAAGCTCATCCCGTTCTCATCGAGGGCGTTGAAGACGGCCACCCGGCCCGTCTCGAAGGCGAAGCCGACGTCGACGTTCCCTTGTGCGACATCCTTACCGGTCCACTCGAGCAGTTCGGCACCCTTGAGAGCCAGCCCCCGCAGCGCCCGCAGTTCCGAGAGAGGCTCGGGACGCCACTGCAGGTCGAAGTCGGGCCAGCGGACGGGACAGGTGGGGTCAATCGTGTTCCACGTGAGGGAGAGCTCGTCAAGCTTGCAATGGTTGATCTCGACCTGCTCGCCCTCGAAGTCGAACAGCACCGGGCAGTCGGTGAACCACTCGTCATCCTGCAGGTCCCAGACCATCCAGACCCTCGTAAGGGTCCGGCCGACAAGACCACGCAGCCGGTCCCCGTGCTCACGCACTATGTCACCACGGCCGGACAGCCAAAGAGGTTGGTAACCCGCGATGCCGAAATCGAACATCGCATCATCTTGTCAGAGCTGCCCCCGCCCCAGTTCGAAGCAGCAACACACGGCACTCCACTGTCGACCTCTGAAGCACCCACACCGGATCGAAACGCTCTTTCAGATGTGCGTGAGGAGGCGCTCCAGCGGTCGGGGAACGCGGTCGAGGCGCAGGTGCTCGACCAGCGCCCGCGCGTAGAGCGCCTTGCGGCCGCTGTGCGTGCCCATGAAGCGCCGCAGTTGGTGTTCCACTGGCCGTTCCCGCTGTGCCGGTTGGCTCTGGAAAGTACGGAAGGGGCGCATCTCGCCCTGGGCCTCGATCACCTGCTGCACGCCCTCGGCCCCGACAGCGCGGATGAGCTCGTCCTCAAGGTCGGTGACGCACACATGGAACCCGAGTATCTCCAGTTCGGCACCCGTGAGACCGGACCCGAGCCCGACCCGCTCAAGATGGCGCCGGAAATGCCGCTCCTCACCGATGTCGTAGAGACCGGCCAGCGGGAGGCCGAGCCCCGAAGGACCGCACACGTCCAGGAAACGCCCGATGTTCGTCGCACCGCCGAGAGAAACTATCGCGACGCCCTCTGCATCGAGGTCGCGGCCGTTGCGCGTGGCCAGCGCTTCGAGCGCGACCTGATCGCTGTTCCCCTCGACGAGCACGATCGTCCGCACACCGCCGCCGGCCATTTCGCGCGCCGCCGTGGCAGCCGCACCCGCCTCGGCTCCCCCGGCCGCCCACGCGGCCAGCGCCAGGCGGAATCGCCTCAACTCGTCCACGAGACCTCGCTTCCCGACGCCATCCTGGCACGGCCGAGATCCCGTACGCACGCACGTTTTCCGGGGGCGATGACTCATGAAGTCGGAGGAGGCGCGGCTTTGGCTGGACGGGCAGGTTCGGCTCAGGTTCGGGTGATCTGGTCCGGGGGGGTGCACCCGCACATCGACATCTCCGGCGACGGCACTCCTCCGTTCTGACGTACTCACAGGCAGAGTCGGGAGCAAGCAGTGCGCTTGTCCTTCAACCTTCGTCCACGAAGTACGGAGGTGACGGTCGGCTCCATACGGCGTCGGACCGGCTGATGACCTGTCTGAGTTGGCGGGCGCTTCGAGGCGACAGGGCCTGAACCACGGTGTCGAGGAGAGCGCGGGCTTCGAGAGGGTCACCACAGCAATACCAGTGCACGTTGCTCCACTCGTAGTCGCGCCACAGCTCCTTCTCGGGACGGTGGACGTAGTCCTTCCACAAGCGCACGGCCGCGCCGACGTCTCCTGGCTGCAGGTAGTTGCGGCTGCGCTCGAGACGGTCGATCTCGGACAGTGCGCGCGGAGACAGGCCGTCGATGACCCGCCTTGCCTCTTGCGTCCGGCGGCGCGGGAAACCAGCCCGGATGTGTCGCGGCCGTCTACGCGGCATGGCCCCTTCGGTACGTTGTCATGTCGCACATGGTGCCACGGCCTCGAACAGGTCTCGAACGGATTCTCTCGCCTGGGGCTGGGAATGCACCGAGACGGACGGCCGGCCTTCGTCTGATCGCGTGCTCTGGCAGTGGACGTCTCGCCCTGGCTGCGGTCGGACGCACGTGCTCGCCGGAGAGGTCGTTCTGCCACGTCTACGGCCGTGCGAAGACAGCCTCGCGGTTCATCCCCGAGTGGCCGTACTCGTCCGTCGCGTCCCTGGAGAGGGCGACAAATCCGTCTGCGCCCGGGAACATCGGCTCGGGCATGCGCGGATCCCAGTGATGCCCGTTCGCGACGAGCACCGCGTCGTAGAAGAGCGTCTCGCCGGACGACAGCGACACCTCGAACGTCGTGTCGTCCTGCGGCCGCACATGATTCGCCCTTCCGTGCGACCAGTGGTCATATGACCAGTGGTCGCACGGCAGGATGGGATCCGCTTGCCGTCAACATCGGAAAACGGAAGATCACGAGGAGGTCGGTGGTGCCGACGGGGACATGGGACCGGCTACCGGCCGCACGCCGCGACGCCCCGTGCTGGCCGCCGTCGAGGCCGCATTCGCCGAGCGCGGCTTCAGCGGCGGCAGCCTGAACACCATCTGCCGCTAGGCCGGCGTCTCGAAGGGAAGTCTGTTCCAGTACTTCGTGGACAGAGCAGACATGTACGTCTGTCTCGCCGAGCTGGCGAGGATATGCATCCGGTCCGCCGGTCGAACCCGAGATCGAGAAGCTGGACTCTGACGGGGACTACTTCGGGGCGCTGGACTCGATGACCGAGTTCTGGGTGTGCTACTTCTACGAACACCCACGGGAACGCGCCCTGACCGCGGCGGCCAACCTCGAGCCCGACCCGACCGCCCGCGCCGCCGTCCGCGCGGCGGTCAACCAGGGCTTCACGGCGGCTCAGCGGGACGGCGTTTCCCACGCCTTCCAGCCCCGTCCGAGGTCTAAGCTCGGCCCGTGGGGCAGCCGGAGCAGCGCGTCGAGGGCGCGGGACCGTTCACCACCAGGCTCACTTGGCACCCTCCCGGTGGCGGCACCGCGGTGTGGGACTCACGGGTCGCTCGTCGGCGTGGGACGCTCGCCGTCCGTCCGCCCGGTGCGGCGGGCGGTCGGCCCACCCGTGCGGATGCCGTTGCCATCGGCCGACTGCGCAGACTCAATGTCATCGCGGCGTTCGCCTTCGTCGTCGGCGGGGCCCTCTTCGCCGCCGGCGCGGCCGTTGCCCAGTTCGGCTCCGGCGACGCCACCGAGTGCGCCTCGATCTACTTCGTGGGCGGCTTGTTCTTCAACACCGGCGGCTACGTCTCGCTGCTTCAGGTGATCAACTCACCCCGCCACGTCGCCGGCGGCGAAGGCCGACTGGTCACCCACCGCTGGCGGTGGTGGAGTTACGAGCCGATGCGGGTGGACTGGCTGAGCACATTCGTCCTCTTCGCGGGCACGCTCGTCTTCGCCGTCTCCCTGCTGGACTCGTTCCTGCGGGGGCTGAGCGTCCAAGAGGTCAACCGGCTGATCTGGGCGCCCGACGTGGTCGGCTGTCTGCTCTTCCTGGTCTCCGGGCACCTGGGCTTCGTCGAGATCTGCCACGGCCGGCCCTGCGTCCGCCCACAGAACCTCGGCTGGTGGATCGTCGCCGTGAACCAGCTCGGCTCCGTCCTGTTCATGGTCTCAGCGGTCGTCGCTTTCACCCGTCCCACCACCGGAAGCCTGGTCAACGCCGGCATCGCCAACTGGGGCACTCTCTTCGGCGCCCTGTGCTTCTCGTTCGCCGGCCTCCTCCAACTCTACGAACACCCCTGAGCTCGCGCTGTGAGACCGCAACACCGTTGGGAGCGCAGCTCCGACGACGGCGTCCACCAGGCCACGCTCGGCATCGCCCGACTTCACGAGCTCGCTCTCACGGGGGAGCTCCCGCCCCATACGGGACCACCTCGAAGAGAGGCCCAAGGGAGACGGCTCCCCACCACGCCGGCTCGGAGGATGCTCAGTCGAGACAGAACTCGTTGCCCTCGATGTCCTGCATCACGATGCACGACTCGTTGCCGTCGTCGGCAGGCAGTAGTCGCACGCGTACCGCGCCGAGCGCGACCAGTCGTGCGCATTCGGCCTCAAGCGTGGCCAGGCGCTCTTCACCCACGAGCCCGGTGCCGGCCCGCACGCAAAGATGCACCCGATTCTTGACGACCTTGCCTTCGGGAACGCGCTGGAAAAACAGTCGCGGGCCCACACCTGAGGGATCGCTGCAGGCGAACCATGAACCCTGATCCTCAGGCGGCAGCGAGCGATCGAAATCGTCCCAAGTGGCAAACCCCTCCGGTGGCGACGGTACGACGTACCCCAACACCTCGCACCAAAAACGAGCGACGCGCTCAGGTTCTGCGCAGTCGAAGGTGACCTGGAACTGCTTGATCGATGCCATCGGCCCACCATAACAGGGGGACCCTGTTGCCCAATTCCCGTTCGCAATCGGGATGTTGAGGAGGGGATGACCCTTCCGAGCCGCTGCTGTGTCCTGCGGTCGCCAGGCCCCGGAGGAGACGGACGACGTTGGGGTTGCGGAACCAGATCAGGCGGCTCTTGGGTCGGTCCATCTCCAGTAGGGAGGTCTCAGCTGGTGTGAAGGATCCGAAAGCGATCGGGTTCTGCCAGGTCTCGGTCAACGACTTGGACTGGCGTCCAAGCCCATTGCCACACGCTGATGCCCGGCGTGCGGGAGAACCGGATCTGCCCGCGGGTGCCTTAGATCGCAACGCGCGGCCAGGATTCGGCGGTGCTCGCCCGGTCCGCGCCGTGAGAACGCAGCACATCGGCGAGGACTGCGACCGTGTCGTACCCCTCGAAGGCGACGAAGGAGGGTGCTTCGGCCAGCCGTTCGCGGAGGGCCGTCTCGACTCGTGCACCGAGTGGGCTGAGGCTTTCGGGCCGGTAGCGCAAGAACGGGATCGCGGCGCTGTCGTCGCCCAGCAACGTCGCCCATTCGGCGAACTCCGGTTGCCCGGCCGGAGCGCCGATCATCATCTCGGCGAGGCGCTTGTCGCGGCGGACAGCCTTGACGATCGACACTGCCGGCTCCGGGTGGGCGACCAGAAGAAGGAGGGCTGTCGCGCGATTGTCGACGAGTTCGTCGCACACGGCCGTGGGGGCGAGCGCGCTCATGTCGAGTTCGATGACGGTGCCGCCGCGTGGAGCGAGGTAGTCCCGCAGAATGCGGGCCCCAGATGCCCAGTAGACACTCGACTCGGCTGCCACGGCGATTCGACTGTGGCCCGCGCCGAGGAGGAAGTCGGCGTAGATCGCCAGCCGTGGGACTGGGCCGGGGCGAGGCGCGCGACCCATTCCGTCGGCTGTTCGGTGAGGGCGTCGAGAACCGCTGACGAGCAGAGGAACGGCAGGCCAAGGGCGTCGGCCCTGGCGGCAGCGGCGCGAGCGACGACGCTGTGATACTCCCCCGCCAAGGCGGCCACGCCCAGACGAGCCAATTCATCTACGGCCGCCGCGGCCCTCTGTGGATCAGCCGCGGTGTCTCGGACCACCAGTTCGAGTGGTCTTCCGACGATCCCGCCGGCGTCATTGACTTCGCGAACGGCCAGCTCGAGTCCAGCGAGCAAGCGTTGGCCTGCCTCGACCCAGCCAGGCCGAGTCAGGGGAACGAGAGCGCCGATCTGGACGGATGATCCGTCAGTCCGCTCCGCTCCAGGTGGCGACGGTGGCGCGCTCATGCGTGGGCGTCTCCCGAGCGATTCGGTTGCAGGTTGCCCGGATCGCAGAGTGGCAAGGCCTTGCGGTGGTCGTGCATCTCATCTCGCTGTGGCGGGCGCACCTGGGTGACCATGCCGGACATTGCATCCACCGCCATCGCCACCAGGCAACCGATTATTTGTTCGCTGAGCTGCCAGGCTTCAAGAGACCTCGATTGTTGAAGCTCGCCGGGCGCGCGGCCGGAAATCCGCCGATGCCTTCCAAACTCCTTCTGAACAGCATGCGGACGTGCTGTCGGTGTCACGGGCGTGAACGCCCGGCCGCAACGCACGCCGCTACGAGCGGCTGCCCCAGCGCTCCGCAGCCCACTTGAACTGGGCACTCACCGTGACTGACAGACGCTGGAGCAGTCGTGGCGAAGGCCCGCCTCTCGGAAAGCGCTTCCCCGAGTCGAGCACATCAGAAATCATGAAGCATGCTCCCGGATGACTGGCACCTCACCGAAGACATCGAAGACTTTCTCGCCCGGGCCGGAGACTTCCTGCGTTCGCGCCCCGCCCTGCACAACACGCCGCTGACGGTGATCGAGAGACTGCGAAGGCGCGGGGCGGACGCATACGGCGCCGAAGCCACCGTCTTCGGCCGACTGGAGTCAGGGGGCGAGGTCCGCGCCGTCTTCTACCGCCTTCCCACCCGCCGCCTGACCCTCACTCCCCTCACCCCCGAGCAGGCCGACACCCTCGCCGCCCACCTGGCCGGCCTCGGCCACTCCTTCTCCGGCGTGACCGCGGACCATGACACCGCCACCGCTTTCGCCGAGGCATGGCGACGGCGCACAGGCACATCCCCGGTACGCGACTGGCGGGGCCGTCTCTACCGGCTCGGCACGCTCACCCCACCCGAGCCGCGCCCTGACGGCAGGGGTCGCGTCCTGGACGTACAGGACCAGGAGCAACTCATCCGCTGGTGCAACGAGTTCGCCGCCGACGTCGGAGAAGTCCCCACCCTGGACACCGACTCCTGGGCCGACTCACGCTTCGCCGACAAACACTTCACGTTCTGGGAGACCCCGGACGGCATTCCCGTCTCCATGGCAGGCTCGACTTCGATGGTCGGCGGCATGATCCGGGTGGACCCCGTCTACACCCCGACCCACCTCCGGGGCCGCGGCTACGCAGGCGCCGTGACGGTCGAGGTGACCCGGGCCGCGCTGGCCGCAGGCGCGACGGACGTCGTCCTGTTCACGAATCCGGCCAACCCCACCAGCAACGCCCTCTACCAGCGCATCGGATACGTCCCGGTCGCCTACTTCACCGGGTACGCCCTCTCCGACAATGCGTTGGAAGCCAGTTAGGAACACGACCGACGACCGACACAAAACGCGCCTGCCGCCGCTCACAGCATGAGACGCCGGGGCGGCGTCGGCTGCGTTGTCACGCAGTGGGAGGTGCTCTGCGACCGCCTGCACCGCAGGCGCGGATCCCGACGGGCGATGGGCAATCATGACCTGGCTGGGTTCGACCGCGAGGGCCGTCTGCGGCGGTTCGTAAGAGCCGGTGCCCGCCCCGCCGTTGATCAGGTCGGTGACGTCACCGAGTGCCGCGTGGACCTGCGTGACGATCCGCGCATCAGGCCTTCGTGTCCGGGTGTACGTTGCGCCGATCAAGTCATAGGTGACCATGTCACTCAGTATGCGAAGCAGGCACGATGCCACGCCTGCCCGGCGTACTACGGCGCGCAATGGCCGGCACGATGCCGCGGGCGCGGATCTTCTCACGGTGGACGACCGCCCTTGCCCGCGCGCTTGTTCTTGAAGGCGGCCGGGATGTCCTTGAGGGCGGACTGCTCGGTAGCGAGCGCGGAGCACGTGGTGCCGAATTCTGCTCCACAAAGGGGGACCAACTCTCGTCCGTGCACGGTAATCTCGGCGCGGTGAACGCTCCCACCCCCATTGGTCCGCCGGAGGTCCTCTCGGCGCTGGGCGTGTCCTTCCGGCTGCGGGAGCACCCTGACGTGGTCAGCCCCGTGGAGGTGTGCACGGCGTTGGGCGTTCCACTGGAGCGGACCGTCAAGACGTTGGCGTTCGTCACCTCCGAGGACCGCCTGCTGCTGGCCGCGCTGCCCGGCCATGCACGGCTGCGGTACAGCGCGCTCGCCCGCGCAGCCGGGATCCGCCGAGGTGACCTGTCCCCCGCCGACGCCGGGCGGCTGGCGCGGGCAGGAATGCAGCCGGGCGGGGTGTGCCCGGTGTCCGCAGACCGGGCTGCGGTGGTGGTGTTCGACGAGTCCGTCAGCGGCCTGGGACGTGTGCATTGCGGCAGCGGCCGGCCCGACAGCAGCATCGAGATCGAAGCGGCGGAGCTCCTGGCCGCCGTTCCGGCAGCCAGGACGGCACCGATCGCCGACCTCCCGGCGGACGAACCGGCATGACATGACCATCCGCGACGCCACACACTCGGACTCCGATGACATCTACCGTCTGCTCAGCGGCTTCGTGACAAGCTACGCGCCCGACCGAGCGGTCTTCGACGACGTCACGTTCCCCCGGATCATCGAGGCCGCCGCCGACGGCAGAGCCGAGTTCCTCGTAGCCGAGCAGGACTCGAGCGTGGTCGGGTACCTGCTCGCGCTGCGCATGCCCACCCTTTTCGCCGGCGGAACGATCCTCGAACTGCTGGAACTCACCGTGGATGCGCCCACGCGTGGCCGCGGTACGGGTTCCGCGCTGATCCGGGCCGCGCAGGCAAGGGCCCGGGAGGCAAGGGACGTCGAGGTGACCGTGCCGACCCGCAGGGCGGCCGACTTCTATCGCGGCCTGGGGTTCCACGAGACCGCCGTCCATCTCAAGTGGTCCACTGCGTGATGGGAAGACGGTGAGAACGACCGCGCACGGCACGGGGTGACAGCACGCGGATCCAGGAAGTCCTGGCTCACAGCCACCTGCGATCCCACCCGACACCGGCACAATGCTCGATGACCTCACCGCACTGGCCCGCGTGATCGCGCGCAGCGTCCGCCGGGGTCTCTCTGGACACCTACCCTGCCGCGCCAAGGACCAGGCGCGTGAACCCGGTTGTGAGCGACGCTCCGGCTCGGGGAGTCCGCGTCGGGGTGCATGGGCTGCTCCGCCGCGGCGCTCGGGTCCTGAGTCGGGTGGAATCCTTCGGGCTGCACCGCTGTCAGGAGCCCATATTGGAGACGTGGCAGGCCAGCTCGACGGCCAGCCGTCGCATGACCGTGCGGTTGGCGCGCCGCATCGTGGCCCGGACGAGGGGTGCCAGGAGGCGGTCGGCGAGAGGGGCGCGCACCCAGGCGTACGTGAACGAGACGCGGCTCCCACCTGCTCGCAGCGGTTCGATGGTGTAGGTGCCGTGCGCCAGGCGCCGACCGGCCGCGCTGACGTTGCGTTCGACGATACGCAGCGGTACCTCCGCCTCGACGACCTCGATGATGACGTCGGTCTTCGTGCCGGCCAGCGCGGCGGTGACCGTGGCGCACGATCCGACGCCGCTGCTGGGGCCGCTGTAGCGCCAGTGGGTCAGGTAGTGGCTGGTGAATCGCTCGTGGTGAGCCATGACATCGAGGAAGTCGTAGACCTGTTCGGGCGTCTGCGGTACGTCGACGGACACGGTGACAGACTGCATGTACCACACGGTACATGCCCCATGTACCGATTGGTACACTCGCGACATGGCGAACCCGGATGACTCGCGTCCCGAGGACGAGACCGCGCACGGTACGGACGGGGACCGGCGCTCTCGGCTGGTGGACGCGGCCGTCGACCACGTCGCAGCACACGGCATCGCGGACCTGAGCCTGCGCCGCCTGGGCGCCGCTATCGGCGTCAGTCACCGCATGCTGATCCATTACTTCGGATCCAAGGAACAGCTGTTCGTCGAGATCGTCAGAACGTCGGAGCGGCGCCAGCGCGATCTGCTGTCCCGACTCCGAGTGGAACCCGGCCTCTCACCCGCCGATGTCGCACGGCGACTGTGGCAGCAGCTGACAGACCCCGGACTGGCCGGTCAGGAGCGACTCTTCTTCGAGATCTGCGGCCAAGCGCTGCGGGGCCGCCCCGAGGCCGTCCCGGTCCTCGAAGGGCTCGTGACGGACTGGCTGGAGCCGCTGGCGGCCGCCGAGGTGACCGCAGGGGCGGATCCTGCCACGGCCCGCAACCGCGCCAGGCTGGGGCTTGCCACCGTCCGCGGTCTGTTGCTCGACCTGCTCGCCACCGGTGACCGCGCCGGTGTCGACGCGGCGATGGAGGAGTTCCTGCGGCTGTACTACGGCTCGGAGTGACGGAACCGCCGATCGGGACGGGCAGGTGCGCCGGAGAATCCGAGCCCGCGCCCTCGCCCTGATCGGAGAGCGTGTCGGCCCTGCCCTGACCGTTCTCCTGCAGGCCTGTGCCGCCCCTGCCGAACAGCTGGGCAGCTGGGCAGCTGGAGGGCCCCAGCGACTGGTCGAGGAGTCCACGGCCGTCGTGGGGCTACTCAAGAACGCCTCCCTGCCTGGAGTCACGCACCGTCTGGCCCAGATGCACGTGCCCATCTTCGACCAAAGGCCCCAGCGGGCACTGCTGGGCGTACGTGGCCTGCTGCCGGCTGACCGCGCCCGGGGCACCTGCCACCTACTCCAACGACAGCCTGGCCAAGCTGGCCATCGGTCTCGAGCCGGTCTTCCGCTGACGCCTGGCCGGCGCAGCAGGTGCCCGTGGCGGACACGGACCGCAGAGTCGTACGGCTGTAGCTGCGCCGGTGCGCGGACGAGCTCCGGCAGCCAGGGCGGGCTGGCCACATGACCTGGCAGTGGCGGCGTGAAGGCGTCGCGATCCGGCTCACTGGTGGCCGGTCACCGGCGAACGGGATCCCCTCCGCAGCGGACGGGGCGCACCGGGCCTGTTCGGTCTCCTCCGTCAGCTCACCACTTGTCCCGATCATGACGATCCTCGTCGACCACCCAGAAGCTGGCCAACCTGCAGTCGTGGACGTCGGGCATGGTGGTGGGGGAGATGCAGGAGAAGTTGGACGGCACGTCGAAGGCGTCGTGATGGGGCCCTACCACTTCGACGGGACGACCGTCGTCGCAGACGGGTCCGTTGAACACGTCGACGGTTCGGTGGCTGTCGTTGCGGATGTTCATGGTCGACGTATCGTTCATGAGATACACGGTGATGCAGTCGCCCGGGTGGCTGCTGTACGTCCGTTCGTTGATCTGGATCCGGCCCTCCTTCTCCTCGTGGTCCCTCTGGCCCCCGTTGTTGTGGCCCGCGTTACCCACATTGCCGGAAATCCCCCCGACGCCGACGACACCTTCGTTGCCCTTTCCGGCACCGGTGCCGGAAAGGGTGCCGGTACCGGAAAGGGTGCCGGTGCCAGGAACGATGGTGGTGCGAGGAACGGTGCCGGTGCCGGTGCCGGCACCAGTGCCTGTGCCGCCACCGGGGCCACCGCCGGGACCAGGAATATTGCCAGTACCAGTGCTGCCGCCGGCGCCGGTATCAGTACTGTCGTCTGCGCCGGCATCGGTGCTGCCGCCGGCGCCGGTATCCGTGCTGTCGTCTGCGCCGGCATCGGTGCTGCCACCGGCGCCGGTATCCGTGCTGCCACCGGCTCCGGCACCAGTGCTGCCGCCGGCACCGGCACCAGTGCTGCCACCGGCTCCGGCATCAGTGCCGGTGCCGATGCCAGTGCCGCGGAAAGACTCGCTGGGGGCATCCGATTGCTGGGCGGCCGGCGCCTCAGCGGCCGGCGGGTGGGCTGTCGGCGCGTGGGCTGTCGGCCCGGAGGAGGCCGAGGCATAGGTGATGCCGCCCGCGGCCAGGGCCACGGCGGCCGCCGTGACAGCGGTGGACCGGGTCTTGCGCATGCAACTTCTCCCGTCTGAGAGGGGTCGGCCGGGGCAGTCGGCACGGGACTGAACGCAATCACTATCTCCATGGCCGCCCTGTCGCACATATCGGAAGCGTGCCCCCGAGGGGCCGAACGAGGGACCCGGACGCACCGTCCACCCAGTTGAATGCAGATCAAATTCCTTGAAAAAAAAGGGAGTTACACCGATACCGATCCACATAATGATTATCTGATTTATCGTCACCCATTCGGCAGCAGACGGCTGCGCAAGTAGCTGAGCGGCCGTCAGAGAACCAGATGCCTCGCGGACAAAGTCGTGCCCTTGTACGGCGTGCCACGGTCAGCGCCGCAAGGCGCGGGAGATCATCCATGGCGTACCCGAGCACAGCACCTCACCGCCACACAGCCGCGCCATTGGCCCAAGGCGCTACCAGATCAGGCACCAGTAGTTGCCGGCCTGCCCGGTGCCCACCGCGGTGAGGCCCCTTGGGAGCAGCGCAGGATCTGGCTGGCCGACGGCCGACAGCGAGCAGGCAGGGTCGCCGACCACTTTGGCGGCGGCCATGCGCTGAGCAGCAGCCGTTGCCGCGGGACTCGTGTACCACCGTGTCGACGACAGTGTCTGCCGTGACGGAGGTGATGAGGATGATGAGGGAGGTGGTGACGGAGGTGACGACGGTGGTGAGGGAGACTGCGGCGACGGCGGTGGTGACGCAGGCGTGTACTTCGGTGCCGTCGTCACCGAGGGCCTGGGTGCCGAGGGCTGCCTCGGTGTCGCCTCCGGCTTCGGTGGCAGCGACGGGGCAGCCGTCGTTGCGCCCGGCGTCGGCTTGGGCCGGCTGCTGGACGGTGCCGACTGCCGGGGCGTCGAAGGCGGCGTCGATGTCGGCGTCGGCGTACGTGTCGGTGTCGGCGTGCGTGTCGGCGTGGGCGTACGTGTCGGCGTGGGCTGTGTCGTGCCCGACGGCGGCGGGCGTGGCGGGCCATGCTCCGTCGTCACCAACGCCCACACGCCGACGCCACCGAGGATGAGCACGGCGGCACCGCCCGCGATCCACGGGGCCCGACGGCGCGGGCGTCGGTGACGGTTCATGGTTCTTACTGTCCGAAAGCGGCCGCAGTCTCGCCACTCGGGCTCCCGTCTTCGGCCTTCCGCGTGATGCCGTCAAAGCGACCCCGGCGCCGGTTCCGGCCAGGCAGCCACTGACGAGGTCAGGGCCGTACGAGGGCATCTTCGGGTCTTCGTGGCACTCGGGGACGGGTCCCCCGCAGATCCGAGTCCGTCCCGGCGGATTGCGGGCGAGGGCGCGGTTTCATGCAGTCCGGTCAGGAAGCGTGTTGATGTCGATGACGGCGCGCTGGAGGTCGCCCTGCGGCCGGTGGCCCAGGTCGTCGATCGCCACGATGTTCATGTTGCGGGCCAGTTCAGGCGCCCGCCAGTCCGTCCTCAGCTTGGTGACCAGCTGGAGGTTCAGACCATTGGCGAGGTACATGAGGTAGTTGTCCCGGACGGACGCCGGAAAGAAGGGCGAGAGCAACCGGATCAGGAACAGCTGGGGTATCTGCAGATCCGGCTGGACGATGCTCGACAGCACGAAGAACCGGCCGGCGTCCGTCCCGGGGTCGCGGGCGAGGGCCGCCTGGTTGAGGGACAGCGTCTGGTCGTAGATCTGCTGCGGCGGACTTCCGTTGAAGAAGGCCTTGAGGATCTCCCACCAGGACGGGTCTCCTGCCGGGTAGCTGCCACGGTCGGAGACGCTGTCCGCGTGCCAGGCCCAGGGCTGGTCGACCGCCGCCGAGGAGTCGACGAGCACGACGTTCTTCCTGGCCTTCACGAAGTCACCGTAGGTGGAGGCCGGGGACAGCTCGGTCCGCAGGGCGACGCGGGAGCCGAACAGGTCCCGCAATCTGGTCACCGGCTCCGAGGCGTCGGCGCCCGCCGGAACAGCAGCCGACACACTGATGACGACGACCTCCGAGGGGTGCTCGTCGATCCAGCGCTTGAGGGAGGCCGCCTCACCCGAGGCATCGTCGAAGAACAGTCCTCCCATCGGAGCACCGTGGAAGGTCCTCCACTGCCCGCCCTCGAAGCACAGCCGCAGGTCGAGATAGCGGGCGCCCTGGTTGAGCTGGTCGGTGAGGCTGCCGCTCTGGGCCCGCGAGATGCTGGCGGCCAGCCGCGAATCGAGCTTGGCGACGTTGTAGGACCAGCCGCTGGTGCACAGGGCGGGGTCGGCCGGGATGCTCCAGCTGCCGGAGTCGTGGCTGCCGGGCATCGCGATCCGGTTCAGCGGCTGGTTGTCGAGATATCCGTGCATGTCGCCCATCCATCGCGACAGGTCCGCCGTCGCGGCCGAGGCCCGGCCGGCCGGGGCCGCCTGCGCAGGGCCGCTGCCGGTCACCATGGCTGCGACAGCGAGGATCAGCACAACCAGGCCGGCCGCCGAATGCCGTAATCCGGTGCCGTCCGTTCCACGTCTCATCTTCGTACGCCCTCCTTGGGGGAAGAGGCCGAGGTCGGGCACCGAGGGTAGAGCGCGGCCGATGCGATGCCCAGTCATCCGTTGTCACAAACGACCGTGAGAGGCGGCGTCGCGGATGTGGAGGCGGGGTGTCGTGGGAGCGCAGCCGCGTGTGTGCCGCGCCCCCACGACACCCCGTGGGACGGGTCGGGGTCAGCCGACGACGGCGTGGAAGGCATCACGCGCCCCGGATCTGCTCACGCCGGTGCGTCCTCCACGCGGCCGCCCGTCGGCTGCGGGATCGGATCGGATCGGATCAGGCGACCGTCAGGACGATCTTGCCGGTAGTGCGGCCCTGCTCGCCGATCTCGTGCGCCTTCGCGGCCTCCCCCAGCGGCAGGACCGTCTCGACCACCGGCCTCAGCGCACCCCGCTCCACCAGAGCGGCGATCTCGCGCAGGCCCAGGTGGTCCGGTTCGACCAGGACCCACACCGCCCGCACCCCGTCCTGGACGGCGGGCAGGTCGTCCGGGCCGGGCAGGGTGATCAGCCGGCCGCCGGCCCTGAGCACCTTCAGGGAGCGCTCGGCCGTCTCGCCGCCGAGCCCGTCCAGCACCACGTCGACGTCGCTCACGACGTCCTCGAACCGCACCGACCGGTAGTCGACCACCTCATCCGCGCCCAGTTCTCGCACCAGGTCGTGCTTGCCGGCGCTGGCCGTGCCGATCACGTACGCGCCGCGGGCCTTGGCGATCTGCACCGCGAAGTGGCCCACCCCGCCGGCCGCCGCGTGCACCAGCACCCGCTCACCGGGACGCACGTGGGCCACGTCCACCAGGGCCTGCCAGGCAGTCAGCGCGGCAAGCGGCAGCGCCGCCGCCTCCACGTGCGACAGGCCCGCCGGCTTCGGGGCGAGATGCCGGGCCGGCGCCACCACGTACTCGGCGTAGCCGCCCGCCTGGCGCGGGAACAGCGGCATCCCGAAGACCTCGTCACCGACCTGGAACACCCCCACGCCGGGCCCGACGGCCTCGACCGTGCCGGACACATCCCAGCCCACCACCGGCACGGCACCCCACTCGATCAGTGCCCCGCTGGCACGGGTCTTCCAGTCCACCGGGTTCACCCCTGCCGCGTGCACCCGCACCAGGACCTCACCCAGTCCCGGCTCGGGGCGCTCGACCTCGCGCTCGACCAGGTTCTCGGGTCCGCCCCACTGCTCCACGACCACCGCACGCATGCTGCCCGCCTCGCTCTTTCGTCTCGATCGGCTCGTCGCCGGGAGGTCCCCGGCGCGACGCAGTCCACGATCCGGCACGTCGACCCACCACAGTGTTGGCCGTTTGGCCACTATGTGACAGGATCTGGCCATGAGTGAGATGCAGGGGCCGATCATGGAGGGCGAGCGGAGCCGGACGAAGGAGGCGCCCCGGCGGCACCGGATCGCCGTTCTCGCCCTGCCCGGCGTCCCGCCCTTCGAGCTCGGCATCCCCTCCCGTGTCTTCGGCAGCGTGGAGGACGCCGAGGGCCACCCGCTCTACGACGTCACCGTCTGCACCGCCGACGGCACCCCCGTGCTCAGCGACGCCGGCTTCACCGTGCAGCCCGCCGCCGGACCCGAGGCCCTGGCCGCCGCGGACACCGTGATCCTCCCGCCCACCCACGCCATGCCCGAACTGGGCCATGGCGGCCCTCTGCCCCCCGACGTCACCGCCGCCATCGCCCGCATCCGCCCCGGCACCCGACTCGTGTCCATCTGCACCGGGTCCTACGTACTCGCCGCAGCCGGACTGCTGGACGGCCGGCCGGCCACCACCCACTGGAACCTGGCTCCCGAGTTCCGCCGCGCCTACCCCAACGTCAAGGTCGACGAGGACGTCCTCTTCGTCGACGACGGCGACGTGCTCACCTCCGCCGGCGTCGCCGCCGGCGTCGACCTGTGCCTGCACATGATCCGCCGCGACCACGGCGCAGCCGCCGCCAACCGGGCCGCCCGCATGTGCGTCGTACCTCCGTGGCGAGACGGGGGGCAAGCCCAGTACATCGACCGCCCCGTCCCCGAACCCACCACCGCCAGCACCACCGCCACCCGCGCCTGGGCCCTCGAACACCTCGACGAACCGCTGACCCTCACCCAGCTCGCCGAACACGCCCGGATGAGCCTGCGCACCTTCACCCGCCGATTCCGCGACGAGGTCGGCATGACCCCGGTGCAATGGCTCACCGCACAACGCCTCGAACTCGCCAAACAACTGCTGGAAACCACCGACCTGCCGATCGACCTGGTCGCACACCGGGCCGGCTTCGGCACCGCCAACTCCCTGCGTGCGCACATGAGAACGGCGTTCGGGGTCTCACCCGCCACCTACCGCCGCACCTTCAATGCCAACGACCCTGCTCCGGCACCCGTACTTGAAGGCGTCTCTGGCATGCAGTGATCGTTCAGACACCAGCCGGCGCACACCCCATTGCCCACGCCGTGGGCACAGCTGCCCGATCCTGGCAAAGGAGGCGTCGCAGGCAGCCTCCAGCGGCTGTCCGCAGTGCCGGCGCCCGGCTGACGCGGGAACGGAAAGCATCTGCGGTCCAGTGGCGACCGCACCCCCGGCCGTCACGGGGCTCGGCCGACCAGGCGCTGCCGTCCACCCGTCACGCCTGTCCCACCGTCCGCGTTACGAAGTCTCCCTCCCGCAGGGAATACGGAGGCAGGAAACGGCTTGTACGACCCTTGAAGACAGGCCACGGCTCCTGATGGGATGCGCGGCACCTCGAACCCGACGGCCCGGAGGTCTCCCGTGGTGCTGCGAACGACCCTGACAGCGGGCGCAGTTGTCGCCGCACTGCTCGCCCCCACGAGCGCCCACCCCCGGCAGGCCACGGACGGCACACCCGCACTCACCGACCGGCACGGCCGTGTCCTCACCCTGCGCGGCTGGAACGTCGAGGACAAGACGAACCGGGGTGAAAGAGCCCTGTCGGCCATCACCGAGAACCACTTCCGTGACATGCGGGCCAAGGGCTTCAACTTCGCCCGGCTGCTGGTCTTCTGGGACGACCTGGAACCGCGGCGCGGCCACTACAGCCTGAGTTACCTGCGGAAGATCGAACGCATCCTGGACTGGGCCGCCCGCCATGACATGAAGGTCGTGATCGACGCACACCAGGACGTCTTCGGACCCGCTTTCGGCCACCGTGGCATCCCCGAGTGGGCGACCAGAACCGACGGCCTTCCCTTCACCGCCCACCCGGACGACTGGTTCGCCGAGTACTTCGAGCCCGCCGTCCAGCGCGCCTTCACCCACCTCTACCAGGACCAGGACCTCCAACGCGCCCAGGCCCGGGCGTGGCGGGTCCTCGCGGAACGCTTCGCCCACCACCCGGCCCTCCTCGGCTACGACCTCGTCAACGAACCCATGGGCGAGCGGCACCAGGGGGAAGACCTACCGACGGCCGCCCGCCGGATCGAGCACGATCAGCTCACCCCCATGTACAACCGCCTGGCCGAATCGGTCCGTTCGGTCGACAAGGACTCCTGGATCTTCGTCGAACCCACCCCGATCGTGGGCGAGGGCGTACCGACCGGCCTCGGACGCATCGACGATCCCAAGGTGGCGTACGCGCCGCACTTCTACAACGCGGCCATGGAAGCGGGCGCCGACTACGATCCCGGCGCCGGCTGGATCGAGGCCTACGAGCGGGCAGTCACCGAGTACCCCAAGCTGTACAAGGTCCCGATCGTGGTCGGGGAATGGGGTCCACTCAACAGTTCCCTGCCGAACATGAAGCGCTTCTACCACGACGCGATGGACTCGCTCGGCCGCTACGGCTCCGGCTGGGCGGGCTATGTCTGGTGCTACGGCGGCGGGTACTGCGCCGTCGACGAATCCGGCGCCTTCCGCACCAACAAGGAGCTGACCGCCGAACCGTACGCGGAGACAGTGGCAGGCACGATCCGCTCCGCCTCCTACAGCCCCGCCGATGCCGTATACCGGCTGGCCTACACCGCGACACGCCACGGCTCCCGGCTGACAGAACTGTCCCTGCCTCCGGGCCCGTGGCGCGTCACCACGGACGGCGATGCGGAGGTGCTGCGCAGGACCACTGGCAAGGCATGGATCCTGGCCTCCCCAGGCAGCGAAGTGACGATCACCGTCGAACACGGCTGAGGGAACAGCCTGCCGGCGCCCTGCCACAGGGCCCCCACCACCTCGGCGACGGGGCCGTGGCCGGATCACCCAGTTCAGCCAGGAGACGGCCGGATCGGGAGAGCCCGCGGTCATGCGCTGGAAGCGCGCGCAGGGCTTGCGGGGTGTCCGGGGTGCCGCCGCTGCAGGTGCGCAGGGCCGGACCGGACAGCACCACGGCCATCTCCACGGCGTGCTCTACATGCAGCGGCAGCAGGTAGGTCCAGCCGCCTGGTGCTGATGGCCTGGGCCTCGAGGATGCTCATGCCGCGACCGCCTCGGGGCGTTCGACGGACTGGCCACGTTCGAAGCGGGCTCCTGCGCGGACGTGGGCGACGAGGTGAAGGTCTGTTGCCTTGCAGCCTGCTCCTGGTCTTCGTCCTCGACCGCCCCTTCGCCGGCGATCTCAGCGTGACGGCTGGCGGTGTCAGCCCAGTTGAGTGGCGCGGCTTACTCGGCGTCGAGCTGGTGGTCGGCCCAGACGTAGCTTTCGGGCAGCAAGTCGGTGATGGGGACGGTGCGGATGCGGTCGCCCTCGCCGACGATGACCTTGAGGGCGGGGAAGTAATCAAGAAGGACCTGGCGGCACCGGCCGCACGGGGGAACAACTCCCCGATCCCGGTCGCCAACGGCCACGATTGTGTCCAGCTCGTAGGCGCCCTGGGCGGCCGCCGCGCCGATGAGGACCAGCTCTGCGCAGGGGCCTCCCGTGAAGTGGTAGGCGTTCACCGCGGTGATGATCCGGCCGTCCTGGGCACGGGCTGCCGCTGCCATGGTGTGGTTGTCGCCCCGGCAGCGGGTGCGAGCGACGTGGGCCGCGGCCTGGATGAGTTCGTGATCGACGTGGTCGGGCTGCGTGGTCATCTTCTCTGCCTTCATCAGGTGTCAGGCGACATTGACCCGCGTGACGATGGTGCGCAAGCGCATATCTCTGATGCGGCACTGGTTGGTGGCTTCGTTCATGAGAACGGACAGCACTTCGACACTGGTATGGGAGGCATGAGGCTCCCGAGGCCGGGACGGAATGTTCACGAGTTTCGACAGC
>NZ_JBSFHY010000040.1:0-98382 GCF_053597295.1 Streptomyces sp. NPDC001450 | reverse complement strand
CCAAGTACGTCCAGTACGAGGACTTCCGGCCGGCACGCCGAGAGCACGCACCGGACGCCGCTCCTTGACGGGCAAACGTTGCCTGCCGGGGCACTAGGGACCCGCTCCCGCGACGCGCCCGTGATTATCCGCCCACCACCGCGAACGCCTCGACCTCCATCAGGAACTCCGGGGCGACCAGCGCGGCCACCTGGACGGCCGAGGCCGCCGGAAGCCGGTCGTCGGGTATGTGCGCGGCGCGGGCCGCGCGGATCGCCGGCAGATACGCGATGTCCGTGACGAAGCAGGTCAGTTTGACGACGTCCTGGAAGCCGGCCCCGGCGGCGGCCAGACAGCGCCTCAGGTTCTCGAACACCTGCCGGGCCTGCGCCGCCGGATCGCCCTCGCCGACGAGCTTGCCGTCCTCGTCCAGGGCGAGCTGGCCGGAGACGGCGACGAAACGGCCGGTCGCGCTGACCACGTGGCTGTACTGGGCCGCGGGCGCGACCCCGTCGGGGGCGGGGATGCGGGTCGGTTCGCTCATGCGTCCCATGGTGGACCACGGGTCCGACAACGCCCCGACAAGGCCCCCGACGGGCCGTCAGGAGCCGTTCAGCGGCGCAGACCCATCAGGCCGTGCAGGGTCGAGCCGCGCGAGGATGCCGAGGCCGCCTTCGCCTTGAGCGGCTTCGGGTCCGGGGACTTCCGGCACACCGCGTCCGCCGTGCCGGTGCCGTGCGGGACCTTGCCGCTCGTCAGATAGTCGGCCAGGTACTTGTCCAGGCAGCTGTTGCCGCTCAGCGTGATGCCGTGGTTGCCGCCGCCGTCCTCGACCACCAGGCTGGAGCGGGCCAGCAGGTGGTGGGCCGTCACACCGCCGGGATACGGGGTCGCCGCGTCGTCCGTCGCCTGGAACAGCAGCGTCGGCGGCAGCTTGCCGTTGGCGATGTTCACCCGCTTCAGGGTGCCGGCCGGCCAGTACGCGCAGGGCGCGTTGTACCAGGCGTTGTTCCACGCCATGAAGGGTGCCTTCGCGTACACCCCCCAGGCGTCCGTCCGCCAGCGGTTCCACGAGTGCGGCCAGGAGGCGTCCCGGCACTGCACCGCGGTGTAGACGCTGTAGCCGTTGTCGCCCGAGGTGTCCACGGCGGCGAAGTGCTGGTACGCCTCCACCAGCGGCTCGACGTTCTTGTCGCGGACGTAGGCCGAGAATGCCTTGGCCAGGTAGGGCCAGTACCCGTTGTAGTAGCCGCCGGGGATGAAGGTGTCCTCCAGTTCGGAGGCGCCGACCTTGCCGCCCGCCGGCTTCTTCGCCAGGGCCGCCCGCATCGAGTACCACGCGGCCATGATCTTCGCGGGGTCCTTGCCGAGCCGGTACGTGGAGTCGTACTTGGCGATCCACGCCATCAGCGCCCGGTGGCGGTCCTCGAAGGCGTAGTCCTGGCCGAGGTTGTCCTGGTACCAGACGCCGGTCGGGTTCACGATCGAGTCCAGCACCAGGCGGTGGACGCGCGCGGGGAAGAGCTTGGCGTAGACCGCGCCGAGGTAGGTGCCGTAGGAGTAGCCGAAGTAACTGATCTTCCGCGCGCCCAGGGCCTGCCGGACCGAGTCCATGTCCTGGACCGCTTCGACGGTGTTGATGTGCGGCAGCACGCTCGCGTACTTGCGGCCGCAGGCGGCGGCGAAGGACTGCGCGCGCTGCAGGTTCTTCTGCTCCAGCGCGGCCGTGGCGGGAACGGTGTCGGGACGCACCGTCCTGAAGTGGCGTGGCGAGCAGTCGAGGGCCGGGGTGCTCCGGCCCACTCCGCGCGGGTCGAAGCCGATGACGTCGTACTGCGCCGCCACGCTTTTGGGCAGCGCGGACGCGACGAACCCGGCGAGCGTCAGACCGCTGCCGCCCGGGCCGCCGGGGTTGACCAGCAGCGGGCCCTGGGAGGCCGCCGCGGTGTGCGGGACGCGGGACAGGGCGAGGGTGATCTGCCTGCCGGACGGGTGCGTGTGGTCCAGCGGCACCTTCAGGGACGCGCACTGGAGCGTCGGGTAGTCGCTGGTACCGCAGGTCTTCCAGGTGAGCTTCGCCGCCGGAGCGGTGGGGGCCGCCTGTGCGGGCACGGCCGTGACCGAGCCCGCCACCATGGCGGCGGCTGCGCACAGCATCGCTGCGCGTGTCCTCATGGGTCCTCCCGGGACGGAGGGTGATGCGAACCGCGAGGGTCACGGTTCTCGCCGCATCGTCCCGAAGAGAGCGCCCTGAAGAACCTGTTATGTTCATAGTTGACCCAATTGGGTCGAGGGATGCCCTCTAACGCTCTCAAAGAAGGGTGAGTTGGGTCGGCTCTGACACGGCCGGATGCTCGGCGGCCGGCAGGGCCTCGTTGGGCCGGAGCCCCCTGTCTCGGCGTGCCGTGCCCGCGCGCGTGGGCCCGATGCCGTACTCCTGGGCCAGCTCGTGCACCTGGCGGGTGATCCGGCGCTGGTACCACTTGGGTGCGTAGGCGCCCTCCGCGTACAGCCGCTCGTAGCGGCGCACCAGGTGCAGGTGGTGCCGGCCGAGCCAGGTCATGAACCACTCCCGGGCGCCCGGCCGCAGATGCAGCACCAGCGGAGTGACCGAGGTGGCCCCGGCCGCCGCGATCGCCCGCACGGTGTCCCGCAGTTGGGCCGGGTGGTCGCTCAGGAACGGGACGACCGGCGCCATCAGCACCCCGCAGCCGATGCCGTGCTCGCCGAGGGTGCGCACCACGTCCAGGCGGCGCTCGGGCGCCGGTGTGCCCGGCTCCACCGTGCGCCACAGCTCGGTGTCGGTGAAGCCCACGGAGACCGAGATGCCGACGTCCGTCACCCGGGCCGCCCGGGTCAGCAGCTCCAGGTCACGCAGGATCAGCGTGCCCTTGGTCAGGATCGAGAACGGGTTCGCGTGCTCGGTGAGGGCCGAGATGATGCCCGGCATCAGCCGGTAGCGGCCCTCGGCGCGCTGGTAGCAGTCGACGTTGGTGCCCATCGCCACGTGGTCGCCCTGCCAGCGGCGCGAGGCCAGCTGGCGGCGCAGCACCTCGGGCGCGTTCACCTTCACCACGATCTGGGTGTCGAAGCCGATCCCCGTGTCGAGGTCCAGGTAGCTGTGCGTCTTGCGGGCGAAGCAGTATACGCACGCGTGCGTGCAGCCGCGGTAGGGGTTGACGGTCCATTCGAACGGCATGCGCGAGGCGCCCGGCACCCGGTTGAGGACCGAGCGGGCCCGCACCTCGTGGAAGGTGATCCCGCGGAACTCGGGCGTGTCGAAGGTGCGGGTGACGACGGCGTCCGCGCCGAACAGCGCGGCATCGGCGGCCCGGCCGTGACCGCCGGAGTCCCCGGAGTCCCCGGAGTTCACGGTGAGGTTCTCCCAGCGCATGACGCCTCCTCGGTAGCGCTCGCGCACAGAATGGAACATATGTTCCCATGATCGTGCGACCCCGATTTGGGTGGCCGGGCGCCGGGGTGGTTGGCTTGCCCCAACCCCGAGAAACCAGGTCCTGGAGGAACGCAATGGCGCAGGTCGAAGCCACCACGGAGCGGGTCGTCGCGGCGAACGCGGAGACGGTGTTCGACGCGCTCGCCGACTACAGCGGCACGCGGCAGCAGCTGCTGCCCGAGCACTTCAGCGAGTACGAGGTGCGCGAGGGCGGTGACGGCGAGGGCACTCTCGTCCACTGGAAGCTCCAGGCCACCAGCAAGCGCGTGCGCGACTGCCTCCTGGAGGTCAGCGAGCCCACCGACGGTGAACTGGTGGAGAAGGACCGTAACTCCTCCATGGTCACCACCTGGCGTGTCACCCCGGCCGGTGAGGGCAGCTCCCGGGTCGTCGTCACCACCACCTGGAAGGGCGCCGGCGGCATCGGCGGCTTCTTCGAGAGGACCTTCGCGCCCAAGGGGCTCGGCCGGATCTACGACGCGATCCTCGCCAACCTCGCCGCCCAGGTGGAGAAGTAGGGCCAAACTCCGGCCGGTGAAGGGGTGTTGTGCTGGCGTCGCACCCCTCACCGGATCGAGTGGAACTCCGTCCCGTTCGGGATTGCTCCGTAACTCGCCGTACTTGTTCGCAGTTGTCGCCTTACGCGGGAAATGTGTGACAGGCGCGACGAGGGGAGCCGTACGTGGGCGGGACGACTCTGGTGCAGCACGAGCAGGTCGCGGCACCGGCCCCGGCGGAGACCGCCGGCGAACCTGCGCCCCCCGCACCGGCAGCCGGACTCGGCGCGCGCCGGGTGCGGTTGGTGTTCTTCGGGCTCATGCTCGCCCTGCTCCTCGCCGCGCTGGAGCAGATGATCGTCGCCACCGCACTGCCGAAGATCGTCGGCGAGCTGCACGGCCTGGACCGGATGTCCTGGGCGATCACCGCCTATCTGCTCACGTCCACCGTCGGCCTGCCCGTGTACGGCAAGCTGGGCGACCTCCTCGGCCGCAAGGGCGTCTTCCAGTTCGCCATCCTGGTCTTCGTCGTCGGCTCCGCGCTCGCCGGGCGCGCGCAGAGCATGGACCAGCTGATCGCCTTCCGCGCCCTCCAGGGCGTGGGTGCGGGCGGGCTCATGATCGGCGTCCAGGCGATCATCGCCGACATCGTGCCGTCCCGGCAGCGCGGCCGCTACATGGGCCTGATCGGCGCCGTCTTCGGCCTCGCCTCCGTCGCCGGACCGCTCCTCGGCGGCTACTTCACCGACCACCTCTCCTGGCGCTGGTGCTTCTACGTCAACGTCCCCTTCGGCCTGGTCACCCTGGCCGTCGTCACGGTCGTCCTCAAGCTGCCCAAGCCGCGGGTCCGCGCCCGTCTCGACGTGCTCGGGGCGCTGCTGCTCGCCGCGGCCTCCACCTGCCTGGTGCTGCTGACCAGTTGGGGCGGCACCGAGTACGCCTGGGACTCCCGGGAGATCCTCGGCCTCGGCGCGAGCGCCCTCGCCGCCACCGTCCTCTTCCTGGTCGCCGAGCACTTCGCCGCCGAACCCCTCGTCCCGCTGCGGCTGTTCCGGGACTCCGTCTTCAACGTCACCGGCCTGGTCGGCCTGGTGATCGGCGTCGCCCTGTTCGGCGCGGCCAGCTATCTGCCCACCTTCCTGCAGATGGTCGACGGGGCCAGCGCCACCGAGTCCGGGCTGCTGATGCTGCCCATGATGGCCGGCATCGTCGGCGCCTCCGTCATCAGTGGCCAGCTCATCACCCTCACCGGCCGCTACAAACTCTTCCCCCTCCTCGGCGGCACCCTCTCCGCCGTCGGCATGTGGCTGCTGTCCCGCCTGGAGACCGGCACACCGCGCCTGCACTACAGCATCTGGATGGCCGTCCTCGGCGCCGGCATCGGCCTGGTGATGCCCGTCCTCGTCCTCGCCGTGCAGAACTCCGTGCGCCCCGCCGATCTCGGCACCGCCACCAGCGCCAACACCTACTTCCGGCAGATCGGCGGCAGCGTCGGCGCCGCCGTCTTCGGCACCCTCTTCGCGGGCCGGCTCACCGACGCCCTGCGCCGGGAACTGCCCCCGCGCGCGGGCGCCCGGCTGCCCGACCCCGAGTCGCTCACGCCGCAGCTCGTCCACGCGCTGCCGCCGGCCCTGCGCGACGCCTACATCCGCGCCTACGCCGACGCGATGCCCCGGATCTTCCTCTACCTCGTCCCGGTGCTCGTCCTCGGCCTGCTCATCGCCTTCTTCCTCAAGGAGAAACCGCTGGTGTCCCACAACGCCACCGAGACGGAGCCCCCCGCCGTGAACGCCCCGATCCCGCAGGCCCGTTCACCGCACACCGCCGGAATCCCGGTGTGCGGCACGGTGCAGCACCCCGACGGGACCGTGGTGCCCCGCGCGGCGCTCACCCTCATCGACATCGCCGGACAGCAGGTCGGACGGGGCGCGAGCGGCGAGGACGGACGGTACGCGCTCGCCACCCCCGGCTCCGGCGCGTACGTGCTGATCGCCGCCGCGGGCGGTCACCAGCCGCAGGCCGTCTCCGTCACCGTCGGCGAGCGGCCCGTCGAACTCGACGTCGTGCTCGGCGGCGCCGGACGCCTCGCGGGCAGCGTGCTCACCGCCGACGGCAGCGCCGTCCGCGACGCCACCGTCACCCTCACCAACGTGCACGGCGAGGTCGTCGCGGCCACCCGCAGCGGCCGCGAGGGCAGTTACGTCATCACCGAACTGGTCGCCGGCGAGTACACCCTCGCCGCCAGTGCGCCCGCCTTCCGTCCCGCCGCCCTCCCAGTCACCGTCCAGGCCGCCCGGGAGACCCGGCAGGACATCGAACTCGCGGGCGGCGCCGTCCTGAAGGGCACCGTCCGGGCGAACGGCGGCCGCCCCGTGGAGGACGCCCGGGTGACGCTGCTGGACGCCGCCGGCAACGTCGTGGACAGCCTCACCACCGCAGCGGACGGAACGTTCCGGTTCGTGGACCTGTCCTCCGGCGAGTACACCGTCATCGCCGCAGGTTACCCACCGGTCGCAACAGTCCTCCAGGTCGCCGGCGGCGGCCGTACCGAACGCGACCTCCAACTCGGCCACGAGGACTGAGGGGGGCGCCCGCAGGGCGCTGAGCTGCGCGCCGGGGCGATCCGGTGAAACCAATTCCAGGATTGCCACACATCGCGACCGGCCGCCGCCGTACCGTAGTGGCGGGCGGCACAGATCGTTTGCGAACAGCCGTGGGGAGAGAGGGCCTGGGCCATGGACCGTGGCAGCGAGCGGGACACACCTCCCGGCCGCGGCGCCGACGACGCGGTCGCGGGCCGGGTTCCGCTGGGTGTGGTCGTCGTCGACCGCGACGGCTTGGTGTCGCACTGGAGCAGCGGCGCGCGCCGCCTGTTCGGCGTGGACCGGGAGGACGCGATCGGGCGTCCCGCGGCCGACCTGCTCCCCGTCTCCGGCGCACTCTCCGACGACCTCCCCGGCGACGCGCTGCCGGACACCTACGGTCTCCACCAGGCGCACGACGGACTCGGCCCCGACCTGGAGTCCTCCCTCGACGGCCGCACCGGCTACGCGACGGCGGGCCGCGCCCGGCTGTGCCCGGACGAGGACGACCGGACCCGCATCGACGTGCTGTGGTGGGCCTACCCACTGGTCGGCCCGGGACCCTCCCGACTGCTGGTCCTCGCCGCCGACGCCACCCGGCTGCGCGACGAGCGCGGCTACGACGACGAGACCGCCGAACGCATCTCGCCCGGCTTCGCCCGCCACACCGAACTGCCCGCCTCCGAGGAACTGGAGCGCCGGCTCCCCGAGATCCTGCCCAACATGGGCCCCGGACTCAGCGGCCGCATCATCTCCCAGGTCCTCGAACTCGGCTATCCCGTCCTGGAGTTCAGCCAGTACGACCGGGTGCCCGTCACCCCGTACTGGGGAGTCCCGCGCCGCCCCGGCCGCGGCCCCGCCGAGGCCGTCGTACCGCAGCAGCGCACGGCCTCCGTGATCCCCACCGGTGCCGAGCACGACCTCGAGTACGCCGCCGTGCGCGAGCGGCTGGAGTTCCTCAACGAGGTGAGCTCCGGCATCGGCACCTCGCTCGACCTCGGCGAGACCATCCGCGAGGTCACCAGCGCCGCCGTGCCCCGCTTCGCGGACTTCGCAGGCACCCATCTGCGTGCCGCGGTCCTGGCCGGCGAGGGCTTCCCGGACGGTCCGCCGGACGCCAGCACCGTGATGTTCCGGGTGTGGGTCGAGCACAACGACGAACCGGGCCGCTGGGACGACACCGTGCCGGTCGGCGAGGCGTTCGCCTTCCCCGAACACACCCCGTTCTACAAGTGCATGGTCACGGGCGAACCGGTCCTCATCCCGAGGGTCACCGAGGAGCTGTCCAACCGCATCTCCGGCGAGTTCGAGAAGCGCGACCTCAGGCCGCTCATCACCGGCCGCTCCCTGCTCATCGTGCCGCTCAAGGCACGCAACGTCGTGCTCGGCTTCATGGTGCTCATGCGCCGCCCCGACCGCCCGGCGTTCGACGACATGGACCGCACCACCGGCGCCGAACTCGCCGCCCGCGCAGGCCTCGTGCTCGACAACGCCCGCATGTACACGTATCAGGAGAACGTCGCCGACACTCTCCAGGACAGCATGCTGCCGCAGGTGACCCCGCGGATGGCCGGCTGCGACGTGGCGACCCGCTATCTGCCCGGCACCCGGCTCGGCCGGATCGGCGGCGACTGGTTCGACACCATCAAGCTGCCCGGCTCGCGCACCGCCCTCGTGGTCGGCGACGTCATGGGTCACGGCCTCAACTCGGCAGCGATGATGGGCCAGTTGCGTACGGCCGTACAGACCATGGCCGCCATGGAGACCCCGCCGGCCCAACTGCTGCGCAACCTGGACGACCTGGCCCGGCGGCTCGGCGAGAACTACCTCGCCACCTGCCTCTACGCGGTCTACGACCCGATCCACGGCGAACTGCACCTCGCCAACGCCGGACACATCCCGCCCGTCCTGGTGCGCGCCGAGGACGGCCGCAGCGAACTGCTCGACCTGCCCACCGGCGCTCCCATAGGGGTTGGCGGTGTCGCGTTCGAGTCCACCGTCGTCCCCGTCTCACCGGGCGACCGGCTGGTGCTGTGCACCGACGGACTGGTCGAGGTGCGCGGCTCCGACATCGGTGAGGGCCTCGCCGCGCTCTGCGAGTCCGCCGCCCACCCCGCGGCCTCCATGGACGTCGCCTGCGACACCATCATCCGCGCCCTCAACACCCGCGGCGGCCGCAAGGACGACGTCGCCCTGCTCATGGCCCGGCTCAACGGCATCCCCGACGACCACGTCGCCGAGTGGCACCTCGACGCCGCCCCGCACGAGGTGGCCCGGGCCCGGCGCCTGGTCCGCGACCGGCTGCTGGAGTGGGGCCTGCCGCAGACGGTGGAGACGGCACAGCTGCTGGTCAGCGAGGTCGTCACCAACGCCGTCCAGCACGGCTCGGGCGGCCGGGTCGGCCTGCGGGTGGTCCGCACCGACGCGCTGCTCTTCGAGGTCACGGACGACGAACCGAGCCTGCCCGCGATGCTCAGCGCCGGACCGTACGACGAGTCGGGCCGCGGACTGCGCGTGGTCAGCCGGCTGGCCCGCGAGTGGGGCGCCAGCGCGACCGGGCACCGCAAGACCGTCTGGTTCGAACAGGCCGTCAACGGAAGGCAGTGAACCGGGGGGCGACCGCGTACCCCGGGGCTGCCGGGGGCCGTACGCCCGGTGAAAGGTGACCGCCTGCCCCTTGCCCAACCCGCGGCCGTCGCGATATCCCGATCACGGAACCGACCGTGGGGAGATCGTCATGAACGTCTCGGACAACTACCGCAACGCGTGGGAGAGTTACTGGCGCGAGACCTCCGACGCGACGGGCGAGGCGATCTGGGACTCCGATCCCTCCCTCACCGCGGAGCCGCACAGTGAGCTGCTCCTACCGTACGCGGACACCGCGCGCACCATCGTCGACCTGGGCTGCGGCAACGGCACCCAGACCCGCTACCTCGCCACCCGTTTCGCCCGCGCGGTCGGCGTCGACCTCTCGCACGCCGCCGTCGAGCACGCCCGCCACGCCGAGAACGGCGACACCGTCGAGTTCCAGCAGCTCGACCTGACCGACACCGGCGCCATACGGGCCCTGCACGAGCGGCTCGGCGACAGCCACGTGTACATGCGGGCCGTCATCCACCAGAGCGAACCGGACGCACGCGCCGCGGTGGCCGCCGCCGTCGCCGAGATCATCGGCACCGAGGGACGTGCCTTCGTGGTCGAACTGACCTCCGGCTCACGGGACGTCCTCAAGCGGGCGGCCACCGGCCCGGACGGCCCGGGGCCCAAGCTGCGCCGCGTCTTCCAGCACGGCCTCAAACCCGCCGACGCCGACGACGAGGAGATCCCACGGCTGCTCGGCGAGGCCGGCCTGGAGGTGCTCGCGAGCGGCGAGACGGCCCTGCCGCAGACCGAGTACCTCGCCGACGGCACCCGCATCGACCTGCCGGCGCGCTGGTTCGTCCTGGCCGGGAAGTGAGCGGTCCGCAGACTCCGGAGCACCCTCGCGCGCGGGGCCGGCGGACGCCGTAGCCGCCGTCCCCGCGCGGTCCACCGGCCGGGGCCCGGACGCCCCGCGCCGGCGGCCCGGGCGGCATGGTCCGGCCGTGACTAAGTCGTGTCCCTTACGTGAAGATCCTTCCTACAGCATTCCCCTTGCTGATTCACCCGAAGGTGCAGAGGGGGGCGGCCCTTAGCCGTGACCGTCCGCACGGCCGAAGTACGCAGCCGAGGGCGGCGGCGTGCTCCGCGCTCCGGGCGCCCGAAGGCCCCCGCAGGGCTGCTGCCCACACCCCCCGACGAACGGGAGAGGTACAGCTACGTCAAGCGCTACACCTGGGTGCTGACGTCCAGTTCCTTCCTCGGCTTCGCCTGTGTGCTGTACAGCCAGGCCGACACCGCCCGGCACAGCGGTTGGATCTGGGTGTTCGCTCCCACCCCGCTGCTGGCCGTCATCGGCTTCCTCATATCGCTGCGCCTGGAGGCGTTCGCGCCCAGCTTCGACCTCAAGGCGCACCGGCGGCTCGTCCGCCGCTGGCAGCCGCGGCACTACCCGAGCGTCGACGTCTTCCTGCCGGTGTGCGGCGAGCCCCTGGAGGTGCTGCACAAAGGGCGCGGCCCCGTCGTAGCCTGTCCCCGGTCGGGACGCGTAACGTGCCGGGCATGAAGATCCTGATCAGTGCGGACATGGAGGGTGCCACCGGCGTCACCTGGCCGGCCGACGTGCTCCCGGGCACACCGCAGTGGGAGCGGTGCCGGTCCATGTTCACCTCGGACGTGAACGCCGCCGTGCTGGGCTTCTTCGACGGCGGCGCCGACCAGGTGCTCGTCAACGAGGCCCACTGGAGCATGCGCAACCTGCTGCTGGAACAGCTCGACGAGCGGGTCGAGATGCTCACCGGGCGGCACAAGGCGCTGTCGATGGTGGAGGGCGTGCAGTACGGCGACGTGGACGCCATCGCGTTCGTCGGCTACCACGCGGGTGCCGGCATGGAGGGCGTCCTCGCTCACACCTACCTCGCGAACCAGATCACCGGTGTGTGGGTGAACGACGTCCGCGCGAGCGAGGGTCTGCTCAACGCACATGTCGTCGCCGAGTACGGCGTACCGGTCGTGCTCGTCACCGGCGACGACCTGGCCTGCGAGGACGCCCTCGGGTACGCGCCGGAGGCGCTGAAGGTCGCGGTCAAGGACCATGTGTCCCGGTATGCGGCGGTGTGCCGTACGCCTGCCCGGACCGCCGCCGACATCCGCGCGGCCGCCAAGGAGGCGGCGCGGCTGGCCGTCCGCCATGAGCCCGTGCACGGGGGGCCGTTCACCGTGGCCGTCGAGTTCGACGCCGAGCACCTGGCGATGGCGGCGACCGTCGTCCCGGGTGTCGCGCGCATCGGCGAGCGGAAGGTGGCGTACACCAGCGACACCATGTACGAGGGAATCCGGACCTTCAAGGCGGTCACCACGATCGTCTCGTCCGCGGTGGAGGAGCAGTATGGCTGACCAGCAGGCACTGGACGAGGTGGTCGAGTTCACCTCCGGCCTGATCCGGATCGACACCGCCAACCGGGGCGGCGGCGACTGCCGGGAGCGGCCCGCCGCCGAGTACGCGGCCGAGCGGCTGGCCGGGGCGGGCCTGGAACCCCTGCTGCTGGAGCGGACACCGGGGCGGACCAACGTCGTCGCCCGGATCGCGGGCACCGACCCGTCCGCCCACGCCCTGCTCGTCCACGGCCACCTGGACGTGGTGCCGGCCGAGGCCGCCGACTGGAGCGTGCACCCCTTCTCGGGCGAGATCCGCGACGGCGTCGTGTGGGGGCGCGGCGCCGTCGACATGAAGAACATGGACGCGATGATCCTCGCGGTCGTCCGCTCCTGGGCCCGGCAGGGCATCAGGCCCCGCCGTGACATCGTCATCGCGTTCACCGCCGACGAGGAGGACAGCGCCGAAGACGGCTCCGGGTTCCTCGCCGGACGGCATCCGGAGCTGTTCGAGGGCTGCACGGAGGCCGTCGGCGAGTCGGGTGCCTTCACCTTCCACGACGGCGCCGGCCGGGAGATCTACCCCATCGCCGCAGGGGAGCGCGGCACCGGCTGGCTGAAGCTCACCGCGCGCGGTCGGGCCGGGCACGGCTCCAAGGTGAACAAGGAGAACGCGGTGACCCGGCTCGCCGCCGCCGTCACCCGCATCGGCGAGCACGAGTGGCCGCTGCGGCTCACCCCGACGGTACGGGCCGCGCTCACCGAACTCGCCGCCCTGTACGGCTTCGAACCGGACTTCCGGAACGTGGACGGGCTGCTGGAGAAGCTCGGCCCGGCCGCCAAGCTGGTCGAGGCGACCGTACGCAACAGCGCCAACCCGACCATGCTGGAAGCCGGTTACAAGGTGAACGTGATCCCCGGGGAGGCGGTCGCCTTCGTCGACGGGCGCTATCTGCCGGGCGGCGAGGAGGAGTTCATCGCCACCCTCGACCGGCTCACCGGGCCGGACGTGGACTGGGAGTTCCACCACCGGTCGGTCGCGCTGCAGGCGCCCGTCGACTCGCCCACGTTCGCCGGGATGCGGGCGGCCGTCGAGGAGTTCGCGCCCGAGGGACACGTGGTGCCGTACTGCATGACCGGCGGCACGGACGCCAAGCAGTTCTCGCTGCTCGGCATCACCGCCGCCTACGGTTTCGCTCCGTTGAAGCTCCCCGCGGACTTCGACTACCAGGCGATGTTCCACGGCGTCGACGAGCGCGTCCCCGTGGAGGCGCTGCACTTCGGCGTCCGCGTGCTCGACCGCTTCCTGCGGACGGCCTAGGCGATGGGGGACGAGGTGCACAAGCAGGCGTACGGTTCCTGGCCCTCGCCCATCGACGCGGCGCTGGCCGCCGCGCACGACGGGCTCCCCGAGTGGGTGGGCTTCGTCGGGGACGAGGTCTGGTGGACCGAGCCCCGGCCCGCCGAGGGCGGCCGCCGGGCGCTGGTGCGGCGAGCCGGCGACGGCATGGAGGAGTCGCTGCTGGCCGCGCCGTGGAACGTGCGCAGCCGGGTCATCGAATACGGCGGCCGGCCCTGGACCGGGGTGATGCGGGACGCCGGGCCCCTGGTGGTGTTCACGCACTTCACCGACCAGCGCCTGTACCGGTACGAGCCCGGCGGCGAGCCGCGCCCGCTGACCCCCCTCTCCCCGGTGGGCGACGGGCTGCGCTGGGCGGAACCGCAGGTGGACCTCGCCCGCGGTGAAGTGTGGTGTGTGCTGGAGGAGTTCACCGGCGACGGTCCGGACGACGTACGGCGCGTCCTGGCCGCCGTACCGCTGGACGGCTCGGCCGCCGACGACCGGGCCGCCGTACGCGAACTCACCGACGGGCGGCACCGGTTCGTCACCGGCCCCCGGCTCTCGCCCGACGGCCGCCGGGCCGCGTGGCTGGCTTGGGACCATCCGCGGATGCCGTGGGACGGCACGGAACTGCTCGTCGGCGAGGTCGGCGACGACGGCACCCTGCATGGCGTCCACACGGTCGCGGGCGGTCCGCAGGAGGCCGTCGCGCAGGTGGAGTGGGACACGGACGGCCGTCTCCTGTACGCGAGCGACCGCGGCGGCTGGTGGAACCTGTACCGGGACGGCACCCCGCTGTGCCCGCGCGAGGAGGAGTTCGCCGGGCCGCTGTGGAAGCTCGGCCTGCGCTGGTTCGCGCCGCTGGACAACGGGCTGATCGCGGTCGTCCACGGTCGGGGCGCGACCGTGCTCGGGATACTGGATCCGGAGTCCGGCGAGGTGGTCGACGCCGCCGGACCCTGGACCGAGTTCGCGCCCAGCCTCGCGGCTCATGGCGGCCGGGTCGTCGCGGTCGGCGCCAGCCCGCGCACCGGATACGAAGTGGTCGAGCTGGACAACAGGAGCGGCCGCGCCCGCGCGATCGGCGCCCGGCACCGGGATCCGGTCGACCCGGCGTACTATCCCGAGCCGCAGATCCGCACCTTCACCGGACCCGGCGGCCGCGAGGTGCACGCCCACGTCTACCCGCCCCACCACCCGCGCCGCACCCCCCTCGACGGCGAGCTGCCGCCCTACGTCATCTGGGCGCACGGCGGCCCCACCAGCAGGGTGCCGCTCGTGCTGGACCTGGAGATCGCCTACTTCACCTCGCGTGGCATCGGGGTCGTCGAGGTCAACTACGGCGGCTCCACCGGGTACGGCCGCGCCTACCGGGAGCGGCTGCGCGAGCAGTGGGGCGTGGTGGACGTCGAGGACTGTGCGGCCGTCGCCCTCGCCCTCGCCGAGGAGGGCACTGCCGACCGGAACCGGCTCGCGATCCGGGGCGGCAGCGCGGGCGGCTGGACCACCGCCGCCTCCCTGACCACGACCGACGTCTACGCCTGCGGCACCATCGTCTACCCCGTGCTCGACCTCGCCACCTGGGGCCCGGGGGAGACCCACGACTTCGAGTCGCGGTACCTGGAGTCGCTGATCGGCTCGCTCACCGAGGTGCCCGCGCGGTACGCCGAGCGTTCCCCGACCGCGCACGTCGACCGGCTCGCCGTGCCCTTCCTGCTGCTCCAGGGCCTGGACGACGTGATCTGCCCGCCCGCCCAGTGCGAGCGCTTCCTCGCCGGCATCGAGGGCCGGGGCGTGCCGCACGCCTATCTCACCTTCGCGGGGGAGGGACACGGGTTCCGGCGCGCCGAGACCATGGTGCGCGCGCTGGAGGCCGAGTTGTCCCTGTACGCTCAGGTGTTCGAGTTGGATGTGCCCGGTGTCCCGGAGTTGGAGTTGCGCACGTGAGAGAGCTGGTACGGCCCACCAGGCTGGCCCCCGGGGCGCGCGTGGCCGTGGTGGCCGCCAGCGGGCCGGTGCCCGAGGAGCGGCTGCACGCGGGACTCGACGTGCTGCGCGGCTGGGGCCTCGACCCGGTGGCCGCGCCCCATGTGCTGGACCGGCACGGGGAGTTCCCCTACCTGGCGGGCACGGACGCCGACCGTGCCGCCGACTTCCAGCGGGCCTGGTGCGACCCGGCGGTGGACGCGGTCCTGTGCGCCCGCGGAGGCTATGGCGTCCAGCGGATGATCGACCTGCTCGACTGGGAGGCGATGCGGGCGGCCGGCCCGAAGGTGTTCGTCGGCTTCAGTGACATCACCGTCCTGCACGAGGCCTTCGCCACCCGCCTGGCGCTCGCCACCCTGCACGGGCCGATGGCGGCCGGTATCGACTTCATCAAGAACGAGCGGGCGCAGGAGCATCTGCGGGCCACGCTCTTCGAGCCGGAGACCGTGCGCACCATCTCCTCCGGCGGCACGGCCCTCGTCCCCGGCCGGGCCCGCGGGGTCACCCTCGGCGGCTGTCTGTGCCTGCTCGCGGCGGAACGCGGTGCCCCGCACGCCCGTCCGTCGGCGAGCGGCGGGCTGCTGTGCCTGGAGGACGTGGGCGAGGAGACGTACCGACTGGACCGCTACCTCACCCAACTCCTGCGCTCCGGCTGGCTCGACGGGGTGCGTGGGGTACTGCTCGGCTCCTGGGCGGAGTGCGACCCCTACGAGCGGGTCCGGCCCATGCTCGCCGACCGGCTCGGCTCGCTGGGTGTCCCCGTGGTCGAGGAGTTCGGATTCGGTCACTGCGAGGGCGCGTTGACCATCCCCTTCGGCGTCGCGGCCGAACTCGACGCGGACGCGGGCACGTTGACGCTGGACGAGCCCGCCCTGCGCTGAGATTCCACCGATGTCGTCGGCGCACCCCGGGCCACTCCGAAGGCCGTCTCGCCGAAGGCCGAGCGGACGCAGCACTCGGGCAACGCCGCCGACGGGCTCGTCCTGTTCGCCAAGCTGTACGACGTCGCGCCCGACGGCACGCACACGCTGGTGCACCGGCTGCGGTTCGTGATCGCGGCGAGCGACGACGCGTACTACGGCAACCGGGGCATCAAGCCGGTCACCGTCGTCGGCGCGCCCGGCGACACCGGGGTGCTGGAGCTTCCGGTGCTCGGCTGAGTCACCGCGACCGGTGACACGTAGGCTGGCGGGATGCCGCACACCGCATCCCGCTACCTCGCCGAAGGCCCCCGCGTGGGCATCCGCTCCTTCACCCTCGACGATGGTCCCGAGTTCACCGCCCGGGCCAGGGAGAGCAAGGACCTGCACCGGCCGTGGCTGTTCCCGCCGGACACCGACGAGGGCTACGCGACCTACGCCGGACCCCTCATCGAGGATCCGAGCCGCGCCGGTTTCCTCGTGTGCGAGATGGACAGCGGGGACATCGCCGGGTTCATCAACATCAACAACATCGTCCGCGGCGGCTTCCAGTGCGGCGCCCTCGGCTACGGCGCCTTCGTGCACGCGGCCGGCCGAGGGCTGATGCGCGAAGGCCTGGAGCTGGTGATCGGATACGCGTTCGGGCCGCTGGGCCTGCACCGGCTGGAGATCAATGCACAGCCCGGCAACGCCGCCTCCGTCGCGCTGGCCCGTGGCGCCGGCTTCCGCCTGGAGGGATTCTCGCCCGACATGATCTTCATCGACGGGGCCTGGCGGGACCATGAACGCTGGGCGCTGACGGTGGAGATGCGCTCCGGCGGCCGACCGTCTCCTCGGTCTTCCGGCTGATCGTTTCTTCGGTGAGGACGGGCCGCATGCGGACAATGGTGTTGCTCGACGCCCCCTCCAACCTGGGCCTGCGCCCGCCCGGCCCTGGTGCCGTACCCGGCTGATACAAGCTGGCCGGGGCCCTGCGCGACCAACGCATCCTGCAGCGGCTGCACGCACGGGAGGGCGGGGTGGTCGTACCCCCGCGCTACGACCGGGGCGACTGGCAGGAGGGCGACGGCGTCTTCAACGCCGCAGCCCTCGCCGCCTGCACCGGCAAGCTCGCCGACCGCCTCGAACACCACCTCCGCGCCGGTGACTTCCCCGTCGTGCTCGGCGGTGACTGCTCCATCCAGCTCGGCGCCTCGCTCGCCCTGCGCCGCCTGGGCCGGTACGGGCTGGCCGCGATCGACGCCTCGCCCGACTTCCGCCACCCCGGCAACTCCGACCGGATCGGCGCGGCGGGCGGCGAGGAGGTCGCGCTGGCCACCGGGCGCGGGCAGCAGGACCTCACGAACCTGGAGGGGCTCGGGCCCTACCTGCGGGACGAGGACGTGCGGTTCTTCGGCATCCGCGACTGCTTCGAGGAGGACCGGGCCGAACTCGCCGCGCTGAAGATCCCCGTGGCCACCGTCGGGTACCTGCGCGAGTGGGGCGCCGACGCCGTCGCCCGGGCCACCGCACAGGCCTTCGAGGTGCCGCAGCTCGACGGCTTCCGGGTGCACCTGGACGCGGACGTCCTCGACCCGTCCGTGATGCCCGCCGTCGACAGCCCCGACCCGGACGGCCTCCAGATCGCCGAACTGGTCGAGCTGCTGCGCCCGTTGCTCGCCTCCCCGCACTGCGTCGGCCTCAACGTCACCATCTACGACCCCGACCTCGACCCGGACGGCACCGCGGGCGCGCTGCTCGCCGACGTGGTCGTGGACGCCTTTGCGCAATCCTGACCGGCAGCGCCCCTGGCCGACTCACCGCACGCCGGGTTCCATGGCCATCGTGACGAGGATCCGACGTGAGGTACTGACCCTGCCCGCCGCGCAGTTGGGACCCGACAACCCCCTGCCCCCGCTCCGGCAGCTCGACGAGACCCACCGCATCGACGGCCGCGAACGGGACGACATGCCCCGTGACATGGCCCGGCAGCTCGGCTACGAGCCGCTGCACAGCCTGCTGCCGGTGCGTGTCCGCAACGGGTACGGCAGAACCCGGGAACCCCGCGCCCTCGACGCGCTGGTGATCGAGAACGACCGGCTGCGCGCCACCGTCCTGCCCGGCCTCGGCGGCCGGATCGTCTCCCTGGTCCACCTGCCCACCGGACGCGAACTCCTGTACCGCAACCCGGTGTTCCAGCCCGCCGCCTTCGCCCTCAACGGTGCCTGGTACTCCGGCGGCATCGAGTGGAACATCGGCGCCACCGGCCACACCACCCTCTCCTGCGCCCCCCTGCACGCCGCCCGTGTCCCCGCCCCCGACGGCGGTGAGATGCTGCGCCTTTGGGAGTGGGAGCGGCTGCGCGACCTGCCCTTCCAGGTCGACCTGTGGCTCCCGGAGGGCTCCGACTTCCTCCACGTCGGCGTCCGGATCCGCAATCCGCACGAGCGCCCGGTGCCCACGTACTGGTGGTCCAACACCGCGGTACCCGAGAAGCGCCGGATCCTGGCCCCCACCGAGGAGGCCTGGCTCCTCCACTGCCTCAAGGGCGTGGGAGGTACCCCCATCGGCCACGAGTGCCGGCTGCGCCGGGTGCCCGTCCCCTCGTACGACGGCATCGACCGCACCCACCCCCTCAACAGCCCTTACGCCGCCGACTACTTCTACGAGTTGCCCGACGGCCGGCGCCGCTGGATCGCCGCGCTGGACGCGGACGGGCACGGGCTGGTGCAGACCTCCACCGACGTGCTGCGCGGCCGCAAGCTGTTCGTGTGGGGCAGTGGGCCCGGCGGCCGGCGCTGGCAGCAGTGGCTGACCGAGCCCGGCACCGGCGGCTACTGCGAGATCCAGGCGGGGCTGGCCCGCACCCAGCTGGAGCACGTACGGCTGGAGCCGGAGAGCGAGGTGGCCTGGCTGGAGGCGTACGGCCCGCTCGACACACCCGCCGAGGGCGAGTGGCCGACGGCCGTCCAGGGTGCCGAGGAGCGGCTCGCCGCGGTGCTGCCGCGCGCCCGCGTCGAGGAGGCCTACGCGGCCTGGAAGCCGTACGCCGACACCGAACCCGGCGAGATCCTGGCCACCGGCTCCGGCTGGGGCGCGCTCGAAGTCCTGCGCGCCGACTGGAAACTGCCCGGCACACCCTTCGCCGAGTCCACCCTGGGCGAGGCACAGGCGCCCTGGCGGGAGCTGCTGCGCACCGGCTCCCTGCCCGAGCCGCGCCGGGTCCGCCCGCCCGGTGAGACGCTGGTCGCCCCGCACTGGCGGGACATGCTGGAGACCGCGCCCGCCACCCCGCACACCGAGTACCACCTCGGCGTCGCCCAGTGGCACGCCGGCGACCGCGCCCAGGCCGTCCGCAGCTGGGAACGCGCCCTCCCGCTCGCCCCGTCCCTGTGGCCCCTGCTGCGCTGCCTCGCCGTGGCCGACCAGGAGTCCGGCCACCACGAGCGGGCCGCCGAACGGTACGCGGAGGCCTTCGAGGACCTGGGTCGCGAGCGGCGCGACGACGGCGAGGCCTGGACGGCCGCCGTGGCCGCGCTCGGCCGGGAGGCCCTGGAAGCGCTGCTGAGGGCCCGGCGGACGGCGGACGCCCGCGCCGTGTGGGAGCGGCTGCTGCCCGCCGTCCGCCGGCGCGGCCGGTTCCGGCTGCTGGAGGCCGAGCTGCTGCTCGCCGAGGGGCGGCGCGCTGACGCCCGGGCGGTCTTCGACGCGGGCTTCGAGGTCGCCGACCTGCGGGAGGGCGCGGAGGTGATCGGCCGGCTGTGGGCCCGTCTCACCGACGAGCCCCTGCCCGCCCGCTACGACTTCCGGATGCGCCCGGACACGGCCTGAGCGGCGCTCCCGCTCAGCCGTGGTGGTCGACGTACTCGAAGACCGAGCCGTCCGGGTGTACCGCGAGCAGGTTCCGGCCCACCGGCGTCGGTACCGGTCCCGCGACGATGTGGGCGCCCAGCTCCGTGAGCAGCCGGTGGGCCTCGTCCACGTCCTTCACGGCGATCGTTGCCGCCACCTTGCGCAACACCTCCAGCTCGGACTCGGGACCGCTCATCAGCAGGAAGGAGCCGATCGCGGCGACCTGGACGCCCCCGCGTTCGAACCGGAGCGCTCTGCCGCCCGCGAGACGCTCGTAGAAGGGGATCGCGGCTTCGAGGTCGTCGACGCAGATGCGCAGCGAGGCGCCCAGAATCTCCATGCGGACGAGCCTAGTTGGGGCGGGCGGGGCGCGCACAGGCCAGGGCCGCGGCTGCCGCTGTTACGCATCGTGTGCGGCGGGTACCCGCAGTTCATGGAGCACATGGATCACCTGGAACATCTGGACAAGCACCTCGTCGAAGAGCTGGCTCAGGTGGCACGCGAAACGGTCCGCGACGAGCTGCGCGAGCAGACCCGCAGGCAGCGGCGCACCGCCATGCTCTACGCCGCCTCGGGCGCGGTCGCCCTGTACGCGGGCGGTGCGATCGCGCTCGCCCTGGGCCTCGGCCTCGCGGCCGGCCTGCCCGGCTGGGCCGCCGCGCTGGTCACCGCCGCGATCCTGGGTGTCGTCGCCTACGTGCTGCGCGGCGCCGCCCACCCGAAACACCCGCATGCGGCCGCCGCGGCCGAGGCCGGCGCCCCGCCCGGCGGACCCGGCACGCCGTACCCGCCGATGCCGTCCGAGGCCCCCCTCCGGCCGGACATCGATCCCGAGGGCCCCCACCACCGGGCCTGACCCCCGCAGGGCGCGACGGGGCCCGCACCGGCGTCCGGGTGACGTGAGCGGCGTTTGAGTGGCGCGGCCCCGGTTACGCGGAAAGCCTCGGAGGAGCCACACCGCCGGAGGCACACCGTGAGTCGACCACGCGTCGTGATCGTCGGCGCCGGTTTCGCCGGGTACCGGGCCGCTCGCACCCTTGCCGGTGTGACCCGGGGCCGTGCCCTGATCACGCTGCTCAACCCGACCGACTACTTCCTGTATCTGCCCCTGCTGCCCCAGGTGGCCGCCGGGCTCCTGGAACCCCGCAGGGTCACCGTGTCGCTCCCCGGCACCCTGCACGGGGTGCGGCTGCTGCTCGGCGAGGCGCACCGTGTCGACCTGGACGGCTGCACCGTCCACTACACGGACCCCGAGGGCGGCAGCGGGGCGGTCGGCTACGAGCGGCTGGTGCTGGCCGTCGGCAGCGTCAACAAGCTGTTGCCGATCCCGGGTGTCGCCCGGCACGCGCACGGGTTCCGCGGGCTGCCCGAGGCGCTGTACCTGCGCGACCACGTGACCCGGCAGGTGGAGCTGGCCGCCGTGGCCGACGACCCCGGGGTCCGCGCCGCCCGGTGCACGTTCGTCGTGGTCGGCGCGGGCTACACCGGCACCGAGGTGGCCGCGCAGATGCAGCTGCTCACCGACAGCCTCGCGCGCCGGCAGCCGGCAGGCCTCGGGCGGCCCCGCTGGATCCTGCTCGACACCGCACCGCGGGTGCTGCCGGAGCTGGACGAGCGGCTCTCCCGCACGGCCGACCGGGTGCTGCGGGCGCGGGGCGTCGACGTACGGACGGGGACCTCCGTGAAGGAGGCCACCCGGGACGGGGTGCTGCTCACCGACGGGGAGTTCGTCGAGTCACGGACCCTGGTGTGGTGCGTCGGGGTCCGCCCGGATCCGCTGGTCGAGGCCGTCGGACAGCCGCTGGAGCGGGGTCGGCTGATCGTCGATCCGTACCTCCAGGTGCCGGGGAACGCGGACGTGTTCGCCTGCGGTGACGCGGCGGCCGTACCGGATCTGCAGCACCCGGGAGAGTTCACGCCCATGACGGCCCAGCACGCCTGGCGGCAGGGCCGGGTGGCCGGCGAGAACGTGGCCGCCTCGCTGGGCCTCGGCCGGCGCCGGCGCGCCTACCGCCACCGCGACCTGGGCTTCGCCGTTGACCTCGGGGGCGTCCAGGCCGCCGCCAACCCGCTCGGCATCCCGCTGTCCGGCCTGCCGGCCGGCGCGGTCACCCGCGGCTACCACCTGGCCGCGCTGCCCGGCAACCGCGTCCGCGTCGCCGCCGACTGGCTCCTGGACGCCGTACTCCCGCGCCAGGCCGTCCAGTTGGGCCTCGTCCGCTCCGGATCGGTGCCCCTGGACGCGGAGGCCGCGCACCAGCCCTCTCCTCAGCAACCCCCCGAAGGAGACTCATGAACACCGCCGAACTCACCGAACTCGGCCAGCAGTTGCGCGTCGACAGTGTGCGGGCCGCCGCCGCGGCGGGCTCCGGGCATCCGACCTCCTCGATGTCCGCCGCCGATCTGATGGCCGTCCTGCTCGCCCACCATCTGCGCTACGACTTCGAACGCCCCGAACACCCCGCCAACGACCGCTTCGTGCTCTCCAAGGGACACGCCTCGCCGCTGCTGTACGCCGCCTACAAGGCGGCTGGAGTCGTCGAGGACGTCGAGCTGCTCACCTTCCGCAGGCTCGGCAGCCGCCTCGAAGGGCACCCGACCCCGCGCCGGCTGCCGTGGGTGGAGACGGCCACCGGCTCGCTCGGCCAGGGCCTGCCGGTCGGTGTCGGCATCGCCCTGGCCGGCAAGCGCCTGGACCGCGTCGGCTACCGCGTGTGGGTGCTGTGCGGGGACAGCGAACTGGCCGAGGGCTCGGTGTGGGAGGCCGCCGAACACGCCGCGTACGAGCACCTGGACAACCTGACCGCGATCGTGGACGTCAACCGGCTCGGCCAGCGCGGCCCGACCCGGCACGGCCACGACCTGGACGCCTACGCCCGCCGCTTCGCGGCCTTCGGCTGGCACACCATCGAGGTCGACGGGCACGACGTCGACGCGATCGACCGGGCCTACGGCGAGGCGGCGGCGCGGACCGGGCAGCCCACGGTGGTCCTCGCCCGCACCCTCAAGGGCAGGGGCGTCGCCTCGGTCGAGGACCGCGAGGGCCTGCACGGCAAGCCGCTGCCCGAACCCGAGGAGGCCGTCGCCGAACTGGGCGGACCGCGCGATGTGCGGGTCCGCGTCGGCGAGCCGCCCGCCGCCGCGATGCTCCGCTCCCTCACCACCGAGGTCGTCCAGCTGCCGCACTACGACAAGGGGGACGAGGTCGCCACCCGCGACGCCTTCGGCAAGGCCCTCGCCGCGCTCGGCAGCGCACGCGGCGACGTCGTCGCCCTGGACGGCGAGGTCGGCGACTCCACCCGTACCGAGGTGTTCGCCAAGGAGCACCCCGACCGCTTCTTCGAGTGCTACATCGCCGAACAGCAGCTCGTCGCCTCGGCCGTCGGCATGGCGGCCCGCGGCTGGGTGCCGTACGCCGTCACCTTCGCGGCGTTCCTCACCCGCGCCCACGACTTCCTGCGGATGGCCTCGATCAGCGGCTCCGGCATCAACCTGGTCGGCTCGCACGCGGGAGTAGCGATCGGACAGGACGGGCCCTCGCAGATGGGCCTGGAGGACCTGGCGATGTTCCGGGCGCTGTACGGCTCGACCGTGCTGTACCCGTGCGACGCCAACCAGACCGCCAGGCTCGTCGCGGAGATGGCCGGACTCGACGGCATCCGCTATCTGCGCACCTCGCGCGGCGCCACCCCGGTGATCTACGGCCCCGAGGAGGAGTTCCCGGTCGGCGGCAGCAAGGTGCTGCGCTCCGGTGACCGGGACCGGCTGACGCTCGTCGCGGCAGGTGTCACCGTGCACGAGGCGCTCGCCGCCGCCGACCGGCTCGCGGACGAGGAGATCCCGGTGCGGGTGATCGACCTGTACTCGGTCAAGCCCGTCGACGTGGACACCCTGCGCCGGGCCGCCGAGGAGACCGGCTGTCTGGTGACCGTCGAGGACCACCACGAGCAGGGCGGCCTCGGTGACGCCGTCGCGGAGGCGTTCGGCGACGCCCGGCCCGTGCCCCGCCTGGCCCGGCTCGCGGTGCGCACCATGCCCGGCTCGGCCGCGCCCGACGAGCAGTTGCACGCGGCCGGCATCGACGCCGCGGGCATCGCGGCCGCGGCGAAACTGCTGGTCGAGGAGGCGGTCGTGCGCTGAGCGGGGCCCGACAGCGGGGGCGCCGCGCCGCCACCTGTGAGCTGCGACGAAGAGGCCCGCTGCCTCCCGCAGGTTTGGCCGGGGGCTGAACGGCCACTCGCAGAGTGAGGTGGCCACATTGAACACAAGGAACACACCCCAGTCACAAACATCACAGCAACATCAGAATTCACAAAAGAAGGAAACCCATACACAGTCGGATGCCGTGGACGACCGGCCGGCCCCCATGGAGGTGCTGCGCCAGGCGCGCGCCCAGTTCGCCGAACTCACCGGATTCGCCGCGGAGTCGGTGTCCTCCTTCGAGCAGACCGAGGACGGATGGTCGCTCGAAGTGGAGGTCCTCGAACTACCGAGAGTGCCGGACACGATGAGCCTGATGGCGAGCTACCAGGTCGATCTCGACCCGCGGGGGCAGCTCGCCGGCTATCGGCGCGTTCACCGCTATGAGCGAGGGCGGGCCGACGCGCGCAGGCCCGGCGGCCGCTAGGCCGCCCCCCGGGTCCCGCATCCACGGACACCGTGCATCCGCCCACCCACAAGGAGGAACGGACGGCATGACCGTTGTACCGGCACAGCAGACCGGCGGCGGAGGCGGCGGCAGCGGCCTCTACGACGTGCTCGAGCTGGTTCTCGACAGGGGGCTCGTCATCGATGCCTTCGTGCGCGTCTCTCTGGTCGGCATCGAGATCCTGAAGATCGACGTCCGGGTCGTCGTGGCCAGCGTCGACACCTATCTGCGCTTCGCCGAGGCGTGCAACCGCCTCGACCTGGAAGCGGGCCCGAGGAAGAGCCCCGGGCTGCCCGACCTGGTCGGCGAGATCACCGAGTCCGGCGCCCGCGGCAAGTCCAAGGGCGCGCTGTCGGGCGCCGCGCAGACCGTCTCCGACGCTTTCAAGCAGGCCCGTGAGGAAGGGGAGGCCGAGCCCCGGCCGCGCGCCCGTAAGACCTCGGCGCACCGGAAGGAGGAGCAGGAGTGAGTACCTACGTCTACGGGATCACCGCCCGCTCGCATCCGGCGCTCCCCGAGGGCATGACCGGTGTGGGCGAGCCGCCCCGCCCGGTGCGCGTTGTCACGGCCGGTGAACTGACCGCCGTGGTCAGTGACGCCCCCGAAGGCCTGCGCCCCAAGCGCAGGGACCTGCTCGCCCACCAGAACGTGCTCGCCGAGGTCGGCGCGGCCGGGTGCGTGCTGCCCATGTCCTTCGGCAGCATCGCTCCCGATGACGACGCCGTCACCCAGGTGCTCACCGAGCGGGCGGGGCACTACCAGGAGCGGCTGCGGGAGCTCGACGGCAAGGTCGAGTACAACGTCAAGGCCAGCCACGTCGAAGAGGCCGTCCTGCACCTCGTGATGGCCGAGGACGCCGAGCTGCGCTCCCTCGCCGAGGCCAATCGACGTGCGGGCGGCGGCAGTTACGAGGACAAACTTCGCCTCGGTGAGCTGGTCGCCGCCGCCGTCAAGGCCATGGAGGCCGAGGACGCCAACGAGGTGCAGGGCCTGCTGACCCCGGTTGCCTCCGCCGTGAGCGTGGGCCCCGACTCCACCGGCTGGCTGCTCAACGTGTCGTTCCTGGTCGCCCGGGACTCGGCCGAGCACTTTGTGGCCGCCGCCGAGCAGGCCCGCAAGAGCCATGCCCACCTCGACCTGCGTGTCAACGGGCCGCTGCCGCCGTACAGCTTCGTCGAGCCCGGCCCCTCCGAGCCCGCGAGCAACACGGCCGGCGCCGACGCCGGCGCGCAGTAGCGACGAGGCCCGAACGGAAGGAGAACACCATGGGACTGATCGGCGAAGTGCTGCTGCTGCCGTTCGCGCCGGTACGCGGCAGCGCGTGGGTGATCGGACAGGTGCTCCGAGAGGCGGAACGGATCTACTACGACCCCGCCACCGTACGGGCCGAACTCGCCCGGCTCGAAGAGCAGCTGGAGGCGGGCGAGATCACCGAGGAGGAGTTCGACCGGCGCGAGGACGAGCTGCTCGACCGGCTGGAGACCGCCCTGCGCTCCGGCGAAACCACAGGAGACGGGACGACATCATGAATCGCATGGCACTCGGCCTCGCCCTAGGGGCCGGATACCTGCTGGGACGCACGAAGAAGATGAAGATGGCCCTCGCGGTCGGCTCCCTGGTGGCCGGGAAGAAACTGAACCTCGGCCCGCGGGGGATAGCGGAGCTGGTGCAGCAACAGCTGCACGACAACCCGCAGTTCAAGGAGATCGGGGACCAGCTGCGCAAGGAGCTGCGGGGCGTCGGCAAGGCCGCCACCGGGGCCATGGCCGAGCGGCAGATGAACGCGATCGCAGGCCGGCTGCACGACCGTACCGCCGAGGTGCACGAGCAGCTCTCCGGGGTGGTGTCCGGCACCGGTTCCGAGGAGGAGGAAACCGGGGAGGACGAGGACACCCGTGAGACCCGGCAGCAGGAGACGCCGCGCAAGAAGGCGGCCAAGAAGGCCCCGGCGAAGAGGGCCCAGACCCAGAAGGCCGCGGCGACGGCCCCGGGAAAGAAGACAGCGGACAAGAAGACGGGCCCGGCCCGCAAGACCGGCGCGCAGAGGACGGCCACCGCCGGCGGCGCGAGCCGCAGCGGCCGGTCCCGGCAGCCGAGGGGCGGCGATGAGCGATGACCGAGACCCTGGGATCCGCGACCTCCGCGGCCGGCAAGGCCACGGGCGCCGCCAAGGAGAACCCGTTGGCCGATCTCGCCCACAGCGAGGCCGCCGACCGCCTGAAGGAGGAGGTGCAGGAGTACCTCTCGGCGCAGGCCGAGCGGATGCTGGTCGGCCTCGGCCACAAGCTCGGTGAGACCACGGTCAAGCTCAACGACATCGCCGAGGGCAACAGCCCGGGCTTCGCCAAGCTCGCCCTCGAAGGCGGCCGCAAGCTCGCCGAGGGAAAGGGGCCGTTGCGGTCCGCGCTGGAGCTCGGCACCTCCCAGCTCAAGGAGAAGGTGATGGGGGCGGTGCAGAACCTCGGGGGCGGCAAGGGCAAGCGCAAGGGGCGCGGTGGCAACAAGCCCATCGTGATCATTGAGTCCGTCGACGTCGGCGTGCCGCTTCGCACGGCCTACGACCAGTGGACCCAGTACCAGGACTTCAGCACCTTCGCCAAGGGCGTCAAGAGCGCGAGCCGTGCCGACGACACCCACTCCGACTGGCAGCTGAAGGTTTTCTGGTCCAACCGCAGCTGGAAGGCGCACACCACCGAGCAGATCCCTGACGACCGCATTCAGTGGACGTCGGAGGGTGCCAAGGGCACCACGAAGGGTGTCGTCTCCTTCCATTCGCTCGGGGAGAACCTCACCCGTGTCCTGCTGGTCATGGAGTACTACCCGAGCGGCCTGTTCGAGAAGACCGGCAACCTGTGGCGCGCCCAGGGCCGCCGGGCCAGGCTGGACCTGAAGAACTTCGTCCGCTTCATCACCCTCAAGGGTGAGGCGGAGGACGGCTGGCGCGGTGAGATCCGCGACGGCGAGGTCGTCCGCAGCCACGAGGACGCGGTCGCCGAGGAGGAGGAGGAGGGCCAGGAGCCTGAGGAGGAGGGCCAGGAGCCCGAGGAGGAGGGCCAGGAGCCCGAGGAGGAGGGCCAGGAGCCCGAGGAAGAGGCCGAGGAACCGGACGAGGGCGAGGAACCGGACGAGGAAGGGGCCGAGTACGAGGCCGAGGAAGAGGGCCCCTACGAGGACGAGGAAGAGGCCGAAGAAGAGGAGGAGCCCGAGGAAGAAGAGGATGAGGAGTACGAGGAGGAAGAGGAACCCGAGTACGCCGAGAGCCGGAGCCGTCGATGACGACACCCCGCCGACTCCCCGAGCCCTACGGCTCCGGCGGAGGGGCCAATCTCGCCGACATCCTGGAGCGGGTGCTCGACAAGGGCATCGTCATCGCGGGCGACATCAAGATCAACCTGCTCGACATCGAGCTCCTCACCGTCAAACTCCGGCTCATCGTCGCCTCGGTCGACAAGGCCAAGGAGATGGGCATTGACTGGTGGGAGACCGACCCCGCGCTCTCCTCCCGCGCCCGCCGGGACGAACTCGCACGTGAGAACGCCGAGCTCAGGGAACGGCTGGCACACATCGAGGAGCTGGAACCGGGGCGTGTGCGGAAGGAGGCCCGATGACCGGACTGCGGTACGTCTACGCCGTCAGCCACCCCCTCGACGCGCCGCTGCAGGTCCAGCTGACGGGAATCGGCGGCGCCCCGCCGGGGCTGCTGCACCACCACGGGCTGGTCGCGGTCGTCAGTACGGTCCCGGAGAGCGACTTCTGCGAGGAGGCCCTGCGGGCCCACCTGGAGGACCTCGACTGGCTGGCCGCGACCGCCCGGGCCCACCAGGGCGTGATCGACGCGCTCACCACCGTCACCACGCCGCTGCCGCTCCGGCTCGCCACCGTCTTCCGGGACGACAGTGCGGTGCGCACGATGATCGAGGCCCGCGAGGACGACTTCCGGCGTCTCCTCGACCGGCTGGAGGGCCGGGTGGAGTGGGGCGTGAAGGTGTATGTGGAGAGCGAGCCGCAGGAGCCCGCCGAACCCGCCGTCCCCGCCGCGACGAGACCCGCCAGTGGGCGGGACTATCTGCGCCGGCGGCGTGAGCGCACGCACGCGCACGAGGAGCAGTGGCGCAGCGCCGAGACGTTCGCCCGGACCCTGCACGAGCGGCTCTGCCGGCACGCCGAGGATTCCCGGCTGCACCCGCCGCAGAACTCCGGGCTCTCCGGAGTGGCGGGCCGGAACGTGCTCAACGCGGCCTATCTGGTGCGCCGGGCGGATTCCGAGGAGTTCGTGGAACTGGTCGATCGTACGAAGGACGAGGTGCCCGGAATGCGGGTGGAACTCACCGGCCCCTGGGCCGCCTACTCGTTCTCCGGGGAGTTCGGCGGGGAGGAACCGTGACCGTCGTCGAACGCCGGGAGATCGCGCTGGTCGACCTGCTCGACCGGCTGCTGGCCGGCGGGGTCGTCATCACCGGCGACGTCACCCTGCGGATCGCCGACGTCGACCTCGTCCGCATCGACCTGAACGCGCTGATCAGCTCGGTGAACGAATCGGTTCCTTCGCCCTTCGAGGAGCCCCGATGACGGCACGCAGAACGGCACACGACCGGCTCGACCTGGAACCCGACACGGTCGAGCGCGACCTGGTGAAACTCGTCCTGACCGTGGTCGAGCTGCTGCGCCAGCTGATGGAACGGCAGGCGGTGCGCCGCTTCGACACCGGCCAGCTGACCGAGGAGCAGGAGGAGCGGATCGGGCTCACCCTGATGCTCCTGGAGGAGCGGATGGCCGAGCTGCGGGAGCGCTACGGGCTGCGGCCCGAGGACCTGAACCTGGACCTCGGGCCGCTGGGCCCGCTGCTGCCCCGGGACTGAGCCGACCGACCGCGGCGGACCGCACCCGCCACCGGCACCGACGGAACCGCACCCGCCACCGGCACGACGGTTCAGGCGGCTTTACGGCACAGGATCTCCCCGTGCAGAACCGTGAACCAGCCGTCCTCCCGCCGGCCCCACTCCCGCCACGCCTCCGACACCGCCCGCAGCTGCTCCGTCGTGGCGTGGCCGCCCCGCGTGGCGCGTTCGGCGTAGGCCGAGGCGAGGGTGCGGTCCGCCCACAGCCCGCTCCACCAGGCCCGCTCCTCGGGCGTGGCGAACGTCCAGGTGCCGGACGTGGCCGTGATGTCCGTGAGGCCCGCGGCCAGCGCCCAGGCCTTCAGCCGGCGCCCGGCGTCGGGCTCGCCGCCGCCTGCCCGGGAGACCCGCTCGTACAGGTCCAGCCAGTCGTCCAGGCCCGGCACCACCGGATACCAGGTCATCGCCGCGTAGTCCGCGTCGCGTACGGCGATGAAGCCGCCCGGCTTCGTCACCCGGTGCATCTCGCGCAGTGCCTGCACCGGGTCGCCGACGTGCTGAAGCACCTGGTGGGCGTGGACCACGCAGAAGGTGTCGTCGGGGTGGTCCAGGGCGTGCACGTCGGCGACCGCGAAGTCCACGTTGGTCAGGCCACGTGCGGCCGCGGTCTCCCGGGCCTGCTCCAGGATCCCGGACGCGTGGTCGACGCCGGTGACACGGCCGTCGGGGACCAGTTCCGCCAGGTCTGCGGTGATGGTGCCCGGGCCGCAGCCGATGTCCAGGATCTTCATGTGGGGCTTCAGCGAACCGAGCAGATAGGCCGCGGAGTTGGCGGCGGTCCGCCAGGTGTGCGACCGCAGCACCGACTCGTGGTGCCCGTGCGTGTAGACGGCGGTCTCCTGCGATTTCGGCATGGCTGAACTCCCCTGTCCGACGTTCTGTCGCTACGCCTCACCGTATGCCTGTATGTCGCATCGTGAGACCCGTGTTTTGCCATGTGGACTGATGGAGCGTCAGAATCCGTGCAGGGGGCGGTACACCGTGAGCGCCTCGGGGAGCTTCTCCAGCGTCACTTCGCCCGCGACCTCGGTGACTTCGCCGTCGTGGGCGAGGAGCGTGCCGGGCGCGACGCCCGCGACGTGCAGACGGCTCACCTGGACCGCCGCATGCGCGGGGGAGCGGGTCAGCGGGCCGGCCAGCGCCGCCGCCAGCAGACGCAGTGCGGGCCGGCGGCCGCCGTGCACCACCCGCACGTCGAGCTGCCCGTCGGCCAGGTCGACGCGGCGGCCGGGGGCGAGGCCCATCCGGTGGTAGGTGCCGTTCCCGGCGAACAGCAGCCACAGCGGGTGTGCCTGGCCGCGGAACTCGGCCTGCATCGGATGCCCGTGCGCACGCAGCACGCGCAGCGCCGCGAGCACCCCGGCCGGCCAGCCGCCGATCCGGCGCGACCAGTGCTCCCGCTCCCGCACCAGCTCCGGATACACGCCCAGGCTGCAGGTGTTGAGGAAGATGCCCCGCCTGTTGCCGCAGGTGAACCGGCCCACGTCCACGCGGACCGCCTCGCCCCGCCGGACCGCCCGCGCGAGGTCGCGGCCGTCCTCCACGCCGAGGTCGTGGGCGAAGTGGTTCAGGGTGCCGCCGGGCAGCACCGCGAGGGGCAGACCGTGGCGCAGGGCGACCTCGGCGGCCGCGTTCGCCGTCCCGTCCCCGCCGCACACACCGAGCACCCGCGCACGGGCCGCCGCCTTCTCCAACTCGGCTGACACGTCGGCCGGTTCGCACTCGACGACCTCGGTGAGCGGCAGGCCCGCGCGCAGGGTGCGCACGCGGTCCGCGGTGCCCGAGCCCAAGTTGGCCACGACGACCAGCCCCGCCCCGTCGGGCAGCGCCGGGACCTCGGCGCGGGGCCGGGGCGGCGGCACGACCTGGGCGCGGGTCGGCACCATGCCCCGTACGGCGAATGCGGCACCCGCGCCCAGCACCGCGCCCGCGAGCACGTCGCTCGGGAAGTGGACGCCGGTGTAGACGCGGGAGAGCGCGACGGACCACGCGACGGGAGCCACCGCCGCGCCCCACGCCGGCGACTCCAGGGCGACGCCGGTCGCGAAGGCGGCCGCCGACGCGGAGTGACCGGACGGGAACGACGTGGTGATCGGCTGCCGCTTCAGGTGCCGGACCGGCGGGACCGGGTCCAGGACGGGCCGTGGGCGGCGCACCGAGCGCTTGCCGAGCGTGTTGATGGCCAGCGAGGCCAGGCTCAGCGAGGCCAGTCCACGGGCGGCCGCCCGGCGGGCCCGCGGTGTACGGCTCGCCGCCATCGCGGCCGCCGTCGCGAACCACAGGACACCGTGGTTCGCGCTCCGGCTCAGCCGTGGCAGCACGGGCGCGGCGAACGGCCAGTGCTGCTGGGCCGCGAATTCGAACAGCCGGCTGTCGAGAGCGAGCAGCCGGTGGCGCAGGGGATGGGGGCCGGGCTTGGCGACAGTGAGATCGACGTCTGGGCTCATAGGCTGCCGGGTACCCTGAACCGGACGTTTCCTGTCCGGCGGGCGATGATCGACACCCGGAGGAACCCTGCCATGCGTCTGTTCCTCGTCCGCCACGGCCAGACCCCGTCCAACCTGGACCGCCTGCTGGACACCGCCGTACCCGGCCCGGGCCTGACCCCGCTCGGCGAGGCGCAGGCCGCCGCCCTGCCCGCGGCGCTCGCGAACGAGGACATCGAGGCCCTCTACGCCTCCACCCTGATCCGCACCCAGCTCACGGCCGCCCCGCTGGCGGCCGCCAGCGGCCTGGAGGTGATCGTCCGCGACGGTATCCGTGAGATCTCCGCCGGCGATCTGGAGATGATGCCCGGCGACTCTCCGGAGGGCGTGCGCTACGTGCGCACGGTGTTCGCGTGGGCGGCCGGGGACACCACGTCCAGGATCCCCGGCGGGGAGAACGGCGAGGAGGTCCTGGCCCGGTACGACGCCGTGATCGCCGAGGCCGCCGCGAGCGGCGCCGGGACCGTCGCGATGATCAGCCACGGCGCTGCCATCCGCATGTGGACCGCCGCCCGTGCCGACAACGTCGACGTGGCCTTCGCCGCCGCCCGCCCGCTGGCCAACACCGGCGTGGTGATCCTGGAGGGCTCGCCCTCCGGCGGCTTCAAGGCGCTGGCCTGGGCCGGCGCCACGGTCGAACCGGCGGGCGAGGGCGGGCCGGCCGGGGCGCCGGTGGGCGCGGCGGGCTGAAGCGGCGAAAGGCGCCGCCGGAGCACGCCCGATAAGCGTTTGCCCCAGGTCGGCGGCACCCCACAGAATGCCTCCTCATGGGACATCTGGAAGCCGCGCACCTCGAGTACCACCTCCCCGACGGGAGGACGTTGCTCGGCGATGTCTCCTTCCGGGTCGGCGAGGGCGCCGCCGTCGCCCTGGTCGGCCCGAACGGCGCGGGCAAGACAACCCTCCTCCGGCTGATCTCCGGCGAACTGAAACCGCACGGCGGCACGGTCACCGTCAGCGGCGGCCTCGGCGTGATGCGCCAGTTCGTGGGCTCCGTGAGGGACGAGTCGACCGTCCGCGACCTGCTCGTCTCCGTCGCCCCGCCGCGCATCCGTGAGGCGGCCGAAGCCGTGGACCGGGCCGAGCACGCCCTCATGACCGTCGACGACGAGGCCGCCCAGCTGCGGTACGCGCAGGCCCTCGCCGACTGGGCCGAGGCGCGCGGCTACGAGGCCGAGACCCTGTGGGACATGTGCACCACCGCCGCCCTCGGCATGCCCTACGAGCGGGCCCAGTGGCGGCAGGTGAGCACCCTCTCCGGCGGCGAGCAGAAGCGTCTCGTCCTGGAGGCGCTGCTGCGCGGCACCGACGAGGTCCTGCTGCTGGACGAGCCCGACAACTACCTGGACGTGCCCGGCAAGCGCTGGCTGGAACAGCAGCTGAGGGAGACGCGCAAGACAGTCCTGTTCGTCTCCCACGACCGCGAACTCCTCGCCCGCGCCGCCGAGAAGATCGTCTCCGTGGAGCCCGGTCCGGCCGGCGCCGACACCTGGGTGCACGGCGGCGGGTTCGCCACCTACCACGAGGCCCGCCGCGAACGCTTCGCCCGCTTCGAGGAGTTGCGCCGCCGCTGGGACGAGAAGCACGCCCAGTTGAAGAAGCTGGTGCTGAACCTCCGCCAGGCCGCCGCCGTGAGCCACGAGATGGCCTCCCGGTACCACGCCGCGCAGACTCGCCTGCGCAAGTTCGAGGAGGCCGGCCCGCCGCCCGAGCCGCCGCGCGAGCAGGACATCACCATGCGCCTGAAGGGCGGCCGTACCGGCGTGCGGGCCGTCACCTGCGAGCAGTTGGAACTGACCGGCCTGATGAACCCCTTCGGCCTGGAGGTCTTCTACGGCGAGCGGGTCGCCGTGCTCGGCTCAAACGGCTCGGGCAAGTCGCACTTCCTGCGGCTGCTCGCCGGCGAGGACGTGGCCCACACGGGGCGGTGGAAGCTCGGCGCACGGGTCGTCCCCGGCCACTTCGCCCAGACGCATGCCCACCCTGAGCTGGAGGGCCGCACCCTGCTCGACATCCTGTGGAAGGAACACGCGCAGGACCGGGGCGCGGCCATGTCCCGGCTGCGCCGCTACGAGCTGACCGGCCAGGCCGAACAGCCCTTCGACCGGCTCTCGGGCGGCCAGCAGGCCCGCTTCCAGATCCTCCTGCTGGAACTCCAGGGAGTCACCGCGCTGCTGCTGGACGAGCCGACCGACAACCTCGACCTGGAGTCCGCCGAGGCCCTCCAGGAGGGCCTGGAGGCCTTCGAGGGGACGGTCCTGGCGGTCACCCACGACCGCTGGTTCGCCCGCTCGTTCGACCGCTTCCTGGTCTTCGGCAGCGACGGCCGCGTCCGCGAGACCCCGGAGCCGGTCTGGGACGAACGCAGGGTGGAACGGGCCCGGTAGCCCGGCAGCTCCGCCGGAGGGCCCGGGGAGCCGGATGTTCGTACAGTGGACTCAGGAATGCGAGCTCCACGGCTCCCTCCCGGAAACGCTCGGGGGCAGTGCGTGCCGGGTGGGTACCCGAACCGGATGAACGAACACGACGAGCGGGGTACCACCATGACCGGAGTCGACCCCAGCCGACTGGACGACCAGCAGCTCATGAAAGAGCTGGAGACGATCCACCGCACGCGCCACGACACCCTCCTGTACGGCTCGAACGACGCGCTGCGGGCCCACAACGAGCGCATGGCGCAGCTCGAGGGCGAGTACCTGCGCCGCAACCCGCGTCGGCTCGTCAGCGCGGGCCGCACCCGTGAGGGCGCACGGGAGCGCGGCTGCGGCGAGGCGGCGACTCCGGGCACGTCCGGCACCTGACGCGTCCACCCAGGTGCCGCCCGCGCCGGGTCTCACCCGCTCCTCCCGGTGTGCTCATCGCACCGGGTCCGGCTCGTCAGACGCCCACCAGCGCCTCGGCCAGCTGCTGCACGTTGGCGTACCGCCGCGAGCGCGGCAGCCCGGCCACCGCGTCGATCAGCGCGCCCGGTGCGTTGCCCCGGCGCAGGGCCCGGGCCAGCTCGTGCGCGTCGGCGGGGAAGGCGTGCCGGTTCAGGTTCCGGGCCAGCGCCAGCCGTACCCGCTCCAGCGACGCCGGGGATCCCAGACCACCCACCGGTCCGCTCCAGACCTCCGGGTCGTCGTCGGCGGTCGGTTCCGGATCGGCCCACTCCTCGGTGCGCGTCGGGTGCCCTGACCTGAGCAGCTCCTGCAGCTCGTGTTTCATCTCGTCGTCCCGGTGGACGCTCAGTCGGTCACTGCCTCGCTGCATGACTTCCTCCAGAGGGTCGAAGGCCAGCACCTACCGAGTCACCTGCGCCGGGGGGCGGAAAACCTGTGCGGAGCCGTTCGGTGGCCGCTGTCGTGGGGTCACCCGTTAAGCCGTTCGCGTCCCGCGAATGGGGCCCGGCCGCGCGCGCCGGGGCGCCGGGCGGGCTGTGATGGCAGCGAGGGCACGACCGCCGTGTCCCCTGGCCGTACCGCCGAGGAGTCCGCCCCATGCGCCGCACCGCCCATGCCCTGTCCATCGCCGTCCTGGCCGGGGCTGCGCTCGTCATAGCGGGGCCCGCCGCGTCCGCGGACCCCGCGGACGCGGCGAGCCCCGGCACCGTCCGGCCCGGTGCCGCCCCCACCGCGTCCGTGCCCTGCGACGCCCTCACCGGGCTGGCACCGGACACCCCCGACGCCACGCCGCCGGCCTTCACGGACGGCACCGCGCAATGTGACGAGGGGCAGGGTCAGGAGCTGGGGCAGGGAGAGACACCGGGGCTGGTGCAGGGGCAGCGGGAGGAGTCGGGGGCTGGGCAGGAGACGGCGGGGCGGGGGGAGCGGCAGGATTCGGGGGCTGGGCAGGGGACGGGGCCGGGGCAGTGGCAGGAGTCGGGGTCGGCGCAGGAGACGACGGGGCGGGAGCAAGGGGAAGGGCGAGGGCAAGGGCAAGGGGACGGGCAGGGCCAGGGACAGCGGCCGGAGCAGGGGCGGGAGTGCTCGGCGGGGCGGTCCTGCACCGATGACCGACAGTGCGCGGACTCCCACGGCTCGGCCTGCTCCGGCGGACACGGCTGCCGCGAGGACCGCGAGGACCGCGAGGACCGCGAGGACCGCGACGACGACTGCGACCAGTCGACGGGACAGGGCGGGGTCGCGGCCGGGACGGGCGGCAGCTTCAACGACTCGGTCCCGGCGCTGGTCGCCGGCGGTGTGCTGATCGCCGCCGCCTGCGGAGGCGCCGCCTACCGGCTGTCCGGTCGCAGGAGGTCCGTGGACGCCTGACGAGGTCCGCGAACGGCTGACGAGGTCCGTGGACTGCTGACGCGGGGCGGCCCGGGCCGGGGCCGTGCCCGAGGACAATTCCGGCCAACGGCCATGGAGGGCCCTCCGCCGGGTACACATCCCGAGGGCAACGACAGCAGACACCGTACGCACCAGCCACTCAGCCGGCACCACAGGAGCAGGCACCGGAACAGGCGACGAGGAGAGCGAGGAGAGCACGGCCCCGACGGGAACACCACACGGCACCACGGACTGCGCGGAGGCGGACATGCGGCGGACGGATCCGGAGGGCCACGGGCCGGTCCGTTACGGGCCGCACCTGCCCGGCGACGGTCTGCCCGTCCTCCCGGAACTCTCCGCCGTCCTCGCCGCCGCGGCGGGCCGCGCGGATGCCCAGCCGGTCGGCGGCGCCCCCGCACTTCTGGAGGCGGCCTGCGGCTACTGGACCCGGCGCGGACTGTCCTGCGTCCCCGACCGGGTGGCCGCGGGACCCGGCGCTCCCGCGCTGCTGCTCGCCCTGACCGCCGCGCTCGCCGGTGACACCGGTGACGTGCTCGTGCCCCGCCCGTGCGCCGCCTGGTGGGCGCCCTACGCCCGCCTGCTCGGCAGGCCCGTCTTCCACGTGCCGACCCCGGCCGAGGGCGGCGGCGTCCCCGATCCGTACGCCCTGCTGGAGACCGCCCGCAGGGTCCGTGCCGAGGGCGGGGATCCCCGGCTGCTGGTGCTGTCCGTCGCCGACGACCCGACCGCCACCGTCACCCCGCCCGAACTGCTGCACGAGACCGTGGAGGCGGCGGCCGCCGAGGGTCTGCACCTGGTCAGCGACGAGACCTGGCGCGACACCGTGCACGACCCGTACGAGACGGTTCTGATCAGCCCTGCCGAGATGGTGCCCGACGGGGTCACCGTCGTCACCGACCTGGCGGGCGCCCTGCTGCCGCCCGGCTGGCCCGCGGCCGTCGCCCGCTTCCCCTCGGGAGAGGCGGGGGAGCACCTCCACGCGCGCGTGCTCGACATCCTCACCGCGCTCGGCGCCCGGATCGCCGTACCGGTTGCCGCGGCCGCCGGGTACGCCCTCGACGAACCCGCACCCGTCACCGAGCGCCGCGAGGCCGCCGTACGCCTGCACGCGCGCGTGGCGGCCGCCGTGCACGGCGCGGTCGCCGCAGCCGGTGCGCTCGCCCGGCCGCCGCAGGCCGGCCGCCATCTGTACGTCGACCTCGGTCCGTTGCGCGAAGCACTCGCCGAGCAGGGCGTCGGCGACGCCCAGGAACTGGAGGACTTCCTCACCGCCCGGCTCGCCATGCCCGCGCCCGGCGGCCACCGCTTCGGCGACGACCTCGGGGCGCTGCGCGTACGGCTCGCCACGGAGTCCCTGCTGGGCGGCACGGACGAGGAACGCACGGAATGCCTCATGTCACCCTCACCGTTGGAACTGCCACACGTGCAACGCGCGTTGATCTCCTTGAGGTCGGCCTTCGACGATCTCCGCGACGACGCTCAGCGATGGGAGCCTCCTCGATGACGCAGCAGACGCATGAGCCCGGGTCCGCCACCACGACCAGCGGACAAGCCGGCGCCCCTGTGGCCCCGGCCCCCCTCGCGCCCCCGTTCCCGCCGCTGGCCGAGCCCCGCCCGCTGGGCGAACACCGAGTGTGGCCGCGGACCTTCCACGACCGGCTCACCGCGCCCCTGCCCGGCCTCAAGGCCCTCGCCCGTTTCGCCCGTGAGGGCGCCGTACGCCCCGGTCCCGAGAGCCTCGCCGACATCCCCCGGCTCCCTTACGCACCCGCCCCGTTGCCCCGCACGGGCACTCGCACGCTCGCCGTCACCTGGGCGGGACACGCCAGTTGGATCGTCCGGATCGGCGGGCTGACGGTCCTCACCGACCCCGTGTGGTCCCGCCGCATCCTCGGCACCCCGGCCCGCATCACCCCCGTCGGCGTCCCCTGGGAGGACCTGCCGCGCGTCGACGCGGTCGTCATCAGCCACAACCACTACGACCACCTGGACGCCCCCACCCTGCGCCGTCTCCCGCGCACCACACCGGTGTTCGTGCCCGCCGGCCTCGGCCGCTGGTTCCAACGGCGCCGGTTCACCTGCGTCACCGAGCTGGACTGGTGGGAGGGTGCCGAACTGTCCGGTGTCCGCTTCGACTTCGTGCCCGCCCACCACTGGTCCAAGCGCACCCTCACCGACACCTGCCACAGCCTCTGGGGCGGCTGGGTCCTCACCGACCGCGACGGCCGGCGCCTCTACTTCGCCGGCGACACCGGCTACGGCCACTGGTTCTCCCGCATCGGCCGCCGCTACCCCGGAATCGACCTCGCCCTCATGCCCATCGGCGCCTACGACCCCCGGTGGTGGCTCAGCGACGTCCACTGCGACCCGGAGGAGGCGGTCCAGGCCACTCTGGACCTGGGCGCCCGAAGAATGGCCCCCATGCACTGGGGCACGTTCATCCTCTCCGCGGAGCCGGTCCTGGAACCGCTGACGCGGGTACAGATGGCATGGGAGAAGGCAGGCCAGGACCGGGAGGACCTGTGGGACATCCCGGTCGGCGGCTCGAGAAAGTTGGAGTGAACTCCCCTGGGGGCGCCGGGCTGTGCCGATATGCGGCTCCGCCGCGTGGGCGCGACCAGCCACAACGCACCGGCACCCCGAAGACGACCGACCTCCCACGGCGCTACCGAGAAACGCGCCGCACCACACTCGGAACCGCGCTGATCACCAGCGTCAACCCCACCGCAGCCACCACCCCTTCCCACGGCTCCGGAAACAACGACCCGCCCAGAACCCCGATCACCTGATACGTCAACGCCCAAGCCAGACAAGCAGGCAGATTCCCCCGGCTGAACCGCCGCAAGGGCCAGTCGGCCATCAGACACGCCAACATCACCGGAAGCCGCCCAGCAGGCACCAGCCGGGACAGCACCAGCACAGTCACCCCATGCTCGGCCAACTTCGTCTGCGCCTGCGCGAGCCGCTCCTCCGGCGCCCGGGCGCGAATCGCCTCCAGCCACCGCGACCCGTTCCGCGACCGCATCCCCCGCCGCCCCAGCCAGTACAGCGTCGCGTCCCCGAGAAATGCCGCCAGCGAGGCCGTGACGAACACCAGCACCAGCGAGAACGGCGCCGTCTGATGAAACGCCACCACCGCGGCCGAACTCACCAGCGCCCCCGTGGGCACCACCGGCACCAACGCCCCGATCAGCACCAGCAGGAACAGGGACGGATACCCGATCGCCTGCTGCGTGGTCTCCGGAGGCGCAGTGGACGTGGAAACAGCGGCCAGCACCACCGCGGCCGGCCATCTCACCGCGCGACCTCCAGGCGCACGCTCTCCCCGTGCCCGAGCTTGTGCACGGCCACCTGCGGCGCGGCCGCGGCCGCCAGGCGCACGAACTCGTCGCCCGGCGCGTGGAACTCGTGCGGGCGCACCGCGTCCATGCCGATCGGCCAGTACGTCCCGTAGTGCACCGGCACCGCGACCCGGGGCTCCAGCCGGGCCAGCGCCCGCGCCGCCCGACCGGCGTCCAGGTGCCCCTCGCCGAGGTACGGTCCCCAGCCGCCCACCGGGAGCAGGGCCACGTCCACCGGCCCGACCTGCTCCGCCATGCTGTCGAACAGCCCGGTGTCCCCGGCGAAGTAGGTCCGCGCCTCACCCGCGACGACGTATCCCAGCGCGGGGGAGCGGTGCGGCCCGACCGGCAGCCGGCGGCCGTCGTGCCGTGCGGGCACCGCACGGACCACGAGGTCCCCGACCCGGACCGAGTCACCCGGGGCCATCTCGGTGATCTGCAGCTGTCGCAGCCGGCGCAGCCCGGGGACCGCCCGTGGTGCGCCCCGGGGCACGAGCAGGCGCGTGCCCGGGGCGAGGGCGGCCAGCGAGGGTACGTGCAGATGGTCGGCGTGCAGATGGGAGACGAGCGCCACGTCCGCGCGGTGGGCCTCTGCGGGGGGCAGTGCGCCCCGTCGGCGGCGCAGGTGCGCGAGCCTGTTCACGAACAGGGGATCGGTGAGCACTCGTATGTTCGAATCCAGGAGCGCGCAGGTGGCGTGACCCCACCAGGTGATCTCCACCGGCACCTTCTTCGCCTCCTTCGCGCGACTCCCCCGAAGCCTACGGGCAGGAGTAGGGTCGGCGGCGAAACCCGGAGGTGAGGGGGACGCCATGGGACAGCTGCGGGGTGCCTCCGACGAACTCGCACAGGTGCGGGTCACCGCCATCGCGAGCCTGACGCCTCTGGAGGAGCTGGAGGCCGACCCGTTCCTGGTCGACTCCCGCAGCCAGCACGCCATGTGCGCCCGGTGGGCGGCGGAGCGCGGCTATGTGGTCGTGCGGGAACTTCTCGTGGGCGGGCTGCGTTTCGACCATTGCGCACTGTGGGACGGCGTCCGGCCCGGCGTGGACGTGTTCGTCGCACCCAGCCGGCGCGTGCTGGAGCGTGCCCTGTCCTCGGTGGAGGAGTTCACCGCCGAGTGCGCGCGGCGCGGGGTGCGGGTGGAGACGGTGGGGCGGGCCGAGCCCTCGTACGACGCGCAGATGAAGGCGCGGGTGCACCGCAGGCTGTCCATGCCGACGGCGGGCTACGACGGCCGGTGAGGGCCCGGTGCCCCGCCCGGCCGGGCTCCGTCCCGTGTGACAAGGTGGAGTGAGGCCCGGTGATCGAGCGGGCCGGGACGCGAGGTGTACGGGGCGTGCGGGGCGTGCGGTGGCGGCGGATCGCCAGTCAGGTCGGGCGGAGCGTCACGGTGTGGGCGGTCTCCACGCTCACCATGCTCATGCTCGCCGGCCTCCTGCCCGACTTCAGGCTCCAGTCCGCCGACGGTGACAGCGCCACGCAGATAGCCGTCACCGCCGCGCTGGGCGCCGGGGCCTTCGGTGTGCTCTCGGCCGTGGTGTGGCCGCTCCTGGTACGACTGCTGCTGCTCGTGCCGGCGTTCGTCCTCGGCCTGCTGGTCTTCTTCCTCAACGGCTCCCTGTTGCTGCTCGCCCTGCGCATCAACCCCTCCGGGCGGGGCGAGGTCGCCCCGGAGACCGCCGTCATCGTGGCCGCCGTGATGTCCGCCGTCGCCTCGGCCACCGGCGCCGCCCTCGCCGTACGCGACGACGACGCCTACCGCCGCCGTCTGCTGCGCCTGGCCGACCGCCGCCGCAGAGCCGGTCCGCCGTGCGCGGCCACGCCCGGCCTGGTCTGCGTCCAGTTCGACGGCGTCGGCCACGACGTGCTCACGGACGCCGTCCGCAAGGGACTCATGCCGACCGTCGGCCGCTGGCTGTCGACAGGCGACGGCGGGCAGCCGACCCACGGGCTCGTCCCCTGGCGCACCGACTGGTCCAGCCAGACCGGCGCCAGTCAGCTCGGCATCCTGCACGGCAGCGCCTTCGACGTGCCGGCCTTCCGCTGGTACGAGAAGGACCGGGGCGAGGTGATGGTGTGCAACCGCCCGACCAGCGCCGTCGAACTCCAACGCCGCGCCATGGCGCACACGGGCGACGGCGGACTGCTCACCGTCGACGGCGCCAGCCGCGGCAACCTGTTCAGCGGCGGCGCCGGCGAACAGGCTCTCGTGCTGTCCATCGCCACCCGCCGCCGCGGCCGGGACAACCGCTCCCGCGCCGGCTACTTCGCCTACTTCTCCGACCCCGCCAACGCGGTGCGCACCGCCCTGTCCTTCGTCGCCGAGGTCGCCCGCGAGATCGGCCAGTCCACCCGGGCCCGGATCCGCAAGCAGCGGCCACGGGTGAGCCGCGGCGGCCTCTACCCCTTCATGCGCGCCTTCGCCACCGTCGTCGAACGGGACGTCGTGGTCGCCGCCGTGATGGGCGACCTGCTCGCCGGCCGCACCGCCGTCTACGCCGACCTCGTCGCCTACGACGAGGTCGCCCACCACTCCGGACCGTGCAGCCGGGACGCCGAGAAGGTGCTGCAGCGCCTCGACCGGTCCCTCGCGCTCATCGAGAAGGCCGCCGAACACGCCCCGCGCCCCTACCGGATCGTCGTCCTGTCCGACCACGGCCAGAGCCCCGGCGAGACCTTCCGCGCCCGCTACGGCCTCACCCTCGCCGACCTCGTCCGCGCCGGCTGCGGACTGCCGGTACCGCGCCGGGCGGAACGCACCCGCAGTGGTGCAGAGGCCCGCACCGCCGTCCGCGCGGCCCTGCACCGGCCCGTGGAGGAGAAGGGCGAGCTGCACCGGCCCTCCCCCACCCTTCGGGCGGGGGGACCCCCATCGCGCTTCGCTCCGGACTCCGAGCCGATCGTGCTGGCCTCCGGCAACCTCGGCCTGGTCTCCTTCCCGGACGTGCCGCACCGCATGACCAAGGAGGAGATCGAGGCCCGCCACCCCGCCCTGCTCGCCACCCTCGCCAACCACCCCGGCATCGGCTTCCTGCTGGTGCGCAGCGAGGAACACGACGGCGTGGTGCTCGGCCCCTACGGCACCGAGATCCCGCTGGCCGAGCTGGACCACGAGCCCGGTCCGCTCGCCCGGTTCGGCCCCGGCGCCGCCGATGCCGTCCGCCGCACCCACTCCTTCCCGCACACCGCCGACATCATGGTCAACTCCTTCCACGACCCCGCCGACGGTGAAGTCCTCGCCTTCGAGGAGCAGATCGGCTCCCACGGCGGCCTCGGCGGCGCCCAGTCCCACCCCTTCCTGCTCTCCCCGCTCACCCTGTCCGCGCCGGTCGAGGAGGGAGCGGAGCTGACCGGTGCCGAGCACGTGCACCGCGTACTGCGCCGCTGGCTGCGCGAGGCGAACGGCCCCCAGGTGCCGATCGGCACGGAGGCCGAAGAGGAGCGGGCCGCCTGAGCGTGGAGGCTCTCAGCGCCGGGCCGTGCAGAAAATTCAAGTGACGGCCGCAACCATCAATTGAGAACCTCGACGGCGAGCAACCACGTACGCGAGAGCGGCGCCGGTTTAGGCGCAAAGAAGGGAGCCTCTGCTTTGCAGGCTGCCGTCACGGTCACCCCTGCCCGCCTCCCCGAGCTGCTGCTCGGCCTCGCCACCGTCCGGCCCGTCTTCGTCTGGGGCGCCCCCGGCATCGGAAAGTCCTCCCTGGTGCGGGAGTTCGCCGCCTCGCTCGGCCTGGAGTGCGTGAGCCTGCTCGGCACCCAGCTCGCCCCCGAGGACCTGATCGGCGTGCCGCAGATCCGCGACGGGCGCTCCGTGTTCTGCCCGCCGGAGACGATCGCCCGAGACGAGCCGTACTGCCTGTTCCTGGACGAGTTGAACGCGGCCACCCCGGACGTGCAGAAGGCCTTCTACTCGCTCATCCTCGACCGCCGTATCGGCAGCTACGAGCTGCCCGAGGGGTCCATCGTCATCGGCGCCGGCAACCGCGCCACCGACAACGCTCTCGCCCGGCCCATCGCCTCCGCCCTGGTCAACCGGCTCGCCCACGTCCACCTCGAGGCCTCCCCGACGGACTGGCTCGCCTGGGCCGCGGGCCACGGCATCCACCCGTGGATCCTGGACCACCTCACCGACCGGCCCGACCACCTGTGGTCCCAGCCGCCGAAGACCGAGGAGCCGTTCTCCACGCCCCGCTCCTGGCACATGCTCTCCGACGCCCTGCACTCCTTCGGACCCGACCTCGACGAACCCACCCTGAGCGTCCTCGCGCACGGCACCCTCACCCCGGCGCACGCCACCGCGTTCTGCGGCTACGTCAAGATCGTCCGCAGCCGCTTCGGCATCGAGGCGATCCTCAGGGGCGACGCCCGCTGGCCGCACCGCCTGGAGGACCGCGACCTGCTGTACTACCTCGCCGAGTCCTTCCGCGGCCGCCTGGTCAAGGAGCTGCCGGTCAGCAAGGAGCACATGTCGGCGAACGGCCGGCAGACCGCCTACCGCGCCAAGTCCCTGCTGGTGCAGCTCGCCGAGATCTCCGTCGAAGTCGCGCAGAGCGTCATCGCCTCCGACGCCGACGGCAACCCCGTCCTGCCCGCCTGGTTCCTCATCGAGGCCGCCCGGGACATGCCCCGGCTGGTCGAGGCCCGGCGATGAGCAGCCGTACCGCGAAGAGCAGGAAGAAGCCGGATCCGGCCGCCGAGGACTGCGCCAAGGGCGTCCAGCTGGTGTGGGCCAACCCGGCGCTCGCCGCGATCGAAGCCGACATGTGCCGCCGCGAGGACTGCCCCGCCTCGCCCCGCCAGGGCCTGGTCCGCATCGACTCCGGCGGCCGCGTCCACCTGCACCCCACCCGCCGGGCGGAGCCCGCCGAATGGGCCTGGGCCATCGCCCACGGCCTGATCCACCTCGGCTTCGGGCACGTCCCCGCCGCCAAGGGCGAACGCGTACAGCCGGACCGCTACGACCTCGCCGCGCGCTGCGCCGTCGTCAACCGCTTCCTGCTCACCTTCCCCGTCGGCCGCACCCCCGACGACCTGCCCGCGTCCTACCCCGACGGCGACGAGGAGCAGATCGCCGCCCGCTGGCGCCGTGACGAACACATCCCGGCCGTATACGAGCGCTGCGGCACGGCCGGCACCGAACCCGACCAGCTGCTCGTGCCCTGGACCGGCCACCTGCAGCAGCCCCCCGACTGGCAGCTCGCCTTCGCCCACGGCCTCACCCGCACCATGGCCACCGCCATGGACCTGGCCGGCGGCCGCCGCGACGACATGACCGGCGGCCCCACCCGGCTGCGCCCCTGGGAGCGGGCCCTGAGCTGGTTCGTCTCCTCCTACCCGCTGCTCGGCGGCATCGCGGCCGGCATCAGACTCGTCGCCGACGCCGAACTCGCCCGCGCCCACGGCATCGCCGTCGCCGCCGTCAACGCCGAGGCCGGCGAGATCTACGTCAACCCGCTGCGCACCTTCGAGGACGAGGAGTGGCGGTTCGTCCTCGCCCACGAGATGCTGCACGCCGCCCTGCGCCACGGCGACCGCTGCGGCACCCGCGACCCCTACCTGTTCAACGTCGCCTGCGACTACGTCATCAACGGCTGGCTCGCCGAGATGCAGGTCGGCACCATGCCCGACGGTCTGCTGTACGACCCGCGGCTGGCGGGTCTGTCCGCCGAGGAGGTCTACGACCGCATCGCCGGCGACCGGCGCCGCATGCGCCGCCTCGCCACCCTGCGCGGCAAGGGCCTCGGCGACGTCCTCGGCGCCCCGCTCGGCCCGCCCGGCGCCCCCGTGGACCTGGACGAGTTCTACCGCCGCGGCCTGGTCCGCGGCATGGACCTGCATCAGGGGCAGCAGCGCGGATTCCTGCCGGGCGGACTGGTCGAGGAGATCCGCGCGCTCAGCCACCCCCCGCTGCCCTGGGACGCCCGACTGGCCCGCTGGTTCGACGAGTTCGTGCCCAGCCCACAGGCCGTACGCTCCTACGCCCGCCCCTCGCGCCGCCAGTCCGCCACCCCCGACATCCCGCGCGCGGGCCGCTACCTCCCGCCGCAGGAGATCGCCCGCTGCACCTTCGGCGTCGTCCTCGACACCTCCGGCTCGATGGACCGCACCCTGCTCGGCAAGGCCCTCGGCGCGATCGCCTCCTATGCCGAGGCCCGCGACGTACCGGCCGCCCGCGTGGTGTTCTGCGACGCCGCCCCGCACGACGCGGGCTATGTGCCGGTCACCGAGATCGCCGGCCGGGTACGGGTGCACGGGCGCGGCGGCACCGTTCTGCAGCCCGGTATCGACCTGCTGCACCGCGCGCCGGACTTCCCGCCGGGCGCGCCGGTGCTGGTGATCACCGACGGCTGGTGCGACGTCCTGCGGGTGCGGCGCGAGCACGCCTATCTGATCCCGCAGGGCGGTCGCCTTCCGTTCACTCCGCGTGGCCCGGTCTTCAGGGTGCAGTGAGCCCGGATGTGATCGGATGGGGGCGCAGGACTTGGACACGGGACCACATGCGAAAGGAACCACCGTGGCTACCACGCGCACCGCACACACGGTCTGGGAAGGCAACCTGATCGAGGGCAACGGCGTCGTCACCTTCGACTCCTCCGGCATCGGCCAGCAGCCGGTGTCGTGGCCGTCGCGTGCCGAGAAGGCGGGCGGCAAGACCAGCCCCGAGGAGCTGATCGCCGCCGCCCACTCCAGCTGCTTCTCCATGGCCCTCTCGCACGGCCTCACCGGCGCCGGCACCCCGCCCACCCGCCTGGAGACCAAGGCCGACGTCACCTTCCAGCCGGGCGAGGGCATCACCGGCATCCACCTCACCGTCCGCGGCGAGGTGCCGGGCCTGGACGCGGAGGGCTTCGCCTCGGCGGCCGAGGACGCCAAGAAGAACTGCCCGGTCAGCCAGGCCCTGACCGGTACGACCATCACCCTGACGGCCGAGCTGGCCTGAACGCCGCACGACCGCCACGATGCCGCGCTCCCGCGCAGGGGCGCGGCATCGCCGTTTCCGGGTATTCGTACATTGACAGCGCCGTACGCACGTTTTGTGCTGGAAGGGTGCGAGGCGCCCTGGCGGAAGGGAACGGACCATGGCACGTGCGGTCGGGATCGATCTGGGGACGACGAACTCGGTGGTGGCCGTCCTGGAGGGCGGCGAGCCCACCGTCGTCACGAACGCGGAGGGCGCGCGGACCACCCCCTCCGTGGTGGCATTCGCGAAGAACGGTGAGGTACTGGTCGGCGAGGTCGCCAAACGGCAGGCCGTGACGAACGTGGAGCGCACGGCCCGCTCGGTGAAGCGGCACATGGGCGACGGGGCCTGGCGCTTCCCCGAGCAGGGCACCGTGGACGGCGCCCGGCTGCGTGCCCAGGAGCTGTCGGCGCGGGTGCTGCAGAAGCTGAAGCGGGACGCGGAGGCCTATCTCGGCGAGGACGTCACGGACGCGGTGATCACCGTGCCGGCGTACTTCGACGACGCCCAGCGGCAGGCGACCAAGGAGGCCGGGGAGATCGCCGGCCTGAAGGTGCTCAGGATCATCAACGAGCCCACGGCCGCCGCCCTCGCCTACGGTCTGGACCGCGGTGAGGAGCAGACCGTCCTCGTCTTCGACCTCGGCGGCGGCACCTTCGACGTGTCCCTGCTGGAGATCGGCGACGGCGTCATCGAGGTGAAGGCCACCAACGGTGACACCCACCTCGGCGGCGACGACTGGGACCAGCGCGTGGTCGACCACCTGGTCAAGCGCTTCAAGGGGCAGTACGGCATCGACCTCGGCGGCGACAAGATGGCGGTGCAGCGGCTGCGCGAGGCCGCCGAGAAGGCCAAGATCGAGCTGTCCTCGTCCTCGGAGACCTCGATGAACCTGCCCTACATCACCGCCTCCGCCGAGGGCCCGCTGCACCTGGAGGAGAAGCTGACCCGCGCCCAGTTCCAGGAGCTGACCGCGGACCTGCTGGACCGCTGCAAGACCCCCTTCCACCAGGCGGTCAAGGACGCGGGCGTGAAGCTCTCCGCCATCGACCACGTCATCCTCGTCGGCGGCTCGACCCGGATGCCCGCGGTCACCGACCTGGTCAAGGACCTCACCGGCAAGGACCCGCACAAGGGCGTCAACCCCGACGAGGTGGTGGCGGTCGGCGCCACCCTCCAGGCGGGCGTGCTCCGCGGCGACGTCAAGGACGTCCTCCTCCTGGACGTCACCCCGCTGTCCCTGGGCATCGAGACCAAGGGCGGCATCATGACCAAGCTGATCGAGCGGAACACCACGATCCCGACCCGCCGTTCGGAGATCTTCACCACCGCCACCGACAACCAGCCCTCGGTCGGCATCCAGGTCTACCAGGGCGAACGCGAGATCGCCGCCTACAACAAGAAGCTCGGCGTCTTCGACCTCACCGGCCTGCCGCCCGCCCCGCGCGGTGTCCCGCAGATCGAGGTGGCCTTCGACATCGACGCCAACGGCATCATGCACGTCTCCGCGAAGGACCTCGCGACCGGACGGGAACAGAAGATGACCGTCACCGGCGGCTCCGCCCTCCCCAAGGACGACATCGACCGCATGATGCGGGACGCCGAGCAGTACGCCGAGGAGGACCGGCAGCGCAAGGAGGCCGCCGAGACCCGCAACCAGGCCGAGCAACTCGTCTACCAGACCGAGAAGTTCATCCGTGACAACGAGGACCGCGTGCCCGCCGACACCCGCACCGAGGTCGAGACCGCGGCCACGGAGCTGAAGACCCTGCTGGAGCAGAACGCCGACACCGCCGCCCTGCGCACGGGCGTCGAGAAGCTCGCCACGGTCAGCCAGAAGATGGGGCAGGCCATGTACAGCCAGGCCCAGCCCTCGCCCTCCGGCACTTCGGCCGAGGAACAGAGCGCGCCGCCCGAGGAAGAGGGAGTGGTGGACGCGGAGATCGTCGACGAGGACCGGGAGCAGAAGGGCGGCGCTGCCTAGGGGGTGTCGTTTGGATCAGGCCGGCCATGACGAACAGTGCGGACAGGCCGACCGGACCCCGCGATGCCGGGATGATCCAAACGACACCCTCTAACCGCCCAGCCGTTCCCAGCCCCGCCGCTCCGGCCGCGGCCCGAGCTGCCTCGGATCCCGTGTCCGGTAGACGACATACGGCCGGAACAGGTACTGCACCGGTGCGCTGAACATATGCACCAGGCGGCTGTACGGCACGAACGCGATCAGCAGCATGCCGATCACCGCGTGCACCTGGTACAGCACCGGCACGCCCTCCATCAGGCGGGTCTTCGGCTGGAGCGTGAACAGACTGCGCGCCCAGGGGGCGATCGTCTCGCGGTAGTCGTAGCCGCCGCCGGAGGCATGGGTGAGCTTGGCGGCCATGCCCAGGACGATCGCCCCGAGCAGGACGACGTACATGATCTTGTCGTTGACCGTGGTGGCCCGGAACACGGGGGAGCGGGTCCGCCGACGGTAGACGAGCAAAAGGATCCCGACGACCGTCAGCACTCCGGCCGCCGTCCCGCCGTACAGCGAGAACAGGTGGTACGTGCGCTCGCTGACGCCGATCGCGTGCGTCCAGGACGCGGGCACGAACAGCCCGACCAGATGCCCGGCCAGCACGAACAGGATGCCGTAGTGGAAGCAGGGCGAGGCGATGTTCAGGAGCTTCGACTCGTACACCTGCGACGAGCGCGTGGTCCAGCCGTACTTGTCGTAGCGGTAGCGCCAGACGAGGCCGGCCACCAGCAGGGCGAAGGCGATGTAGGGCAGGGCGCCCCACAGGAGTGTGGTCATGAGCGCACCCCGGTGTGTGCGGTCGGGAGTGTGGCGCACACGGCGTCCAGGACGGCCGCGTACGGTGTGCCGTGGTCGGTCAGCCGGGACCGCAGCTGTTCCAGGCCGTCGCGGTGTTCGGTCAGCAGATCGGTGTCGCCGGTACGGGCGGTGAACTCCAGCACCGCGGGCAGGAAGTCCGGCAGTTCCTCGCCGCTGAACTCCAGCCCGTGCTGTCGGTAGACGTCCTTGAAGCGGACCAGGGACATGCCCCGCCGCCGGGTGTCGCCGTCCCGCCACCAGCTCAGGTACAGGCTGTGCCGGTTCCTGAAGTCGAAGACCTGCACATAGTGCATCGCCAGCTCCTGCGGCTCGGTGACGGCCGCGTGGTCGGTGAACGCGCGCAGCTGCGGAGCGGCTTCGCGCAGCAGCGGCAGCCGGGCGAAGAAGTCGTCGTCCGGGTAGGTCAGGCAGAGCGCCGCCGCCTGGTACAGCACCGCGTCCGAGGGCATCAGGGCCTCCTAGGCGTCGTCCGCTTGGTCCGAGGTCTGCCGCTTGCGCAGCAGGTGGAAGTTCTCGACGGACACCAGCGGCAGCCGTCTGCGGCCGGAGTCCTGCCCGAAGGGGCCGTCGCCGCCCATGCCCGGGCCGCCCTCGCGGTCGAGGCTGCATCCCTCGGGCAGCGCCGACTCCTCCAGCCGGCGGGCGTCGCCGACGGCGGCGGTCGGGATGACGTACCGGTCCTCGTACTTCGCGATCGCCAGCAGCCGGTACATCTCCTCGATCTCGTGCGGCTGCATGCCGACCGCGGCGGCGATCGCCGTGTCCGGTTGCTCGCCGAGGTTGAGCGCGCGCATGTGGGACCGCATCGCCGCGAGCCGCTCCAGCGACGCCCGCACCGGCCGGGTGTCGCCCGCCGTGAACATCTCCGCCAGGTACTCCAGCGGGATGCGCAGGGTGTCGATCGCGCCGAAGAGGTTCCGCGCGTCCTCCCCGTCGTGCCCGGTCTCGGCCAGCGCGTCCACCACCGGTGACAGTGGCGGGATGTACCAGACCATCGGCATCGTCCGGTACTCGGGATGCAGCGGCAGCGCCACCCGGTACCTGCTGATCAGCGCGTGCACGGGGGAGCGGCGGGCGGCCTCGGTCCAGTCGTGCGGGATGCCCGCCTCCTCGCAGGCCTGCCGCACCGCGGGGTCCTCCGGGTCGAGGAAGACGCCCAACTGGGCCTCGTACAGCTCCCGTTCCTCCCGCACGGACGCGGCAGCGGTCACCCGGTCGGCGTCGTAGAGGATCACTCCCAGGTAGCGCAGCCGGCCCACGCAGGTCTCGGAGCAGACCGTAGGCAGCCCGACCTCGATCCGCGGGTAGCACAGGGTGCACTTCTCGGCCTTGCCGGTGGCGTGGTTGAAGTACACCTTCTTGTACGGGCATCCGGTCACGCACATCCGCCAGCCCCGGCACCGGTCCTGGTCGACCAGCACGATGCCGTCCTCGGCGCGCTTGTACATCGCCCCCGACGGGCAGGAGGCCACGCACGAGGGGTTCAGGCAGTGCTCGCAGATCCGCGGCAGATAGAACATGAAGGTCTGCTCGAACGCGAACTTCACCTTGTCCGAGGCCTGTTGGCGTACGCGCTCCACCATCGGGTCGAGGTCGCCGTGAGCCGGTGCGCCCGCGAGGTTGTCGTCCCAGTTCGAGGACCACTCGATCTTCATCGGCTTGCCGTCCAGGGACGACACCGGCCGGGCGACCGGGAAGTCCTCGCCGAGCGGGGCGTCGGTGAGGTTCCGGTAGTCGTACGTCCAGGGTTCGTAGTAGTCCTTGATCTCCGGCAGCCTGGGGTTGGAGAAGATCCCGGCGAGCTTGTGCAGCCGGCCGCCCGCCTTGAGCCTCAGGAAGCCGCGGCGGTTCAGCTCCCAGCCGCCGCGCCACTTCTCCTGGTCCTCGTAGCGGCGCGGATAGCCCTGCCCGGGCCGGGTCTCGACGTTGTTGAACCAGACGTACTCCATGCCCCGCCGGTTGGTCCACGCCTGTTTGCAGGTGACCGAACAGGTGTGACAGCCGATGCACTTGTCGAGGTTCATGACCATCGCGATCTGGGCCATCGGACGCATCAGTACTCGACCTCCTGGCTGCGACGGCGGATCACCGTCACCTCGTCGCGCTGGCTGCCCGTCGGGCCCAGGTAGTTGAAGGCCCAGGACAGCTGGGCGTAGCCGCCGATCAGATGGGACGGCTTGAGGATCAGCCGGGTGAGCGTGTTGTGGATGCCGCCGCGCATACCGGTGGTCTCCGTCTTCGGCACGTTCACCGTGCGCTCCTGCGCGTGGTGCATGTAGACCGTGCCGGCCGGCATCCGGTGCGAGACGACCGCGCGGGCCACGACCACGCCGTTGCGGTTGACGGCCTCGATCCAGTCGTTGTCCCGCACCCCGATGGCGTCCGCGTCCTGCGGGGACATCCAGATGTTCTGGCCGCCCCGGGACAGGGCCAGCATGAACAGGTTGTCCTGGTACTCGGAGTGGATCGACCACTTGTTGTGCGGGGTGAGATAGCGCACCGTCACCTCCCGCTGTCCGTCGGGCCCGAGCCGCGGTTCGCCGAACAGCCGGTTCATGTCCAGCGGCGGCCGGTACACCGGCAGCCCCTCGCCGAGTTCGTGGATCCAGTCGTGGTCCAGGAAGAAGTGCTGGCGCCCGGTGAGGGTGTGCCACGGCTTGCCGTGCTCGGTGTTCAGCGTGAACGCGGTGTACCGGCGGCCGCCGGACTCGCTGCCCGACCACTCCGGTGAGGTGATCACCGGCACCGGCGCCGCCTGCGTGTCGGCGTACGTGACCCGCTTGCCCTCGTGCTCGGCGGCCAGCTGCGCCATCTCCTGGCCCGTGCGCCGCTCCAGCGTGTGGAAGCCCTGGGTGGCCAGGCGCCCGTTGGTGGTGCCGGACAGGGCCAGGACGGTGTTGGCCGCCTTCACCGCCGTGTCCAGGGACGGGCGGCCGTCGGCCGGTCCGCCACGCACAGCGCCGTTCAACTCCCGTAGGTGCGCGACCTCTTCGTCCGGCCGCAGGACGATCCCCTTGGCGGGCAGCCCGAGTTGCTCCACCAGCGGGCCGAGCGCGCCGAACCTGGCGCCGACCGCCGTGTAGTCGCGCTCCACCACGGTCAGGTTGGGCAGCGTCCTCCCGGGCTCGGGGTCGCAGTCCCCGCGCTTCCAGTCCAGGACCACCCCGCCGGGCTGGGCGGTCTCGCCCGGGGTGTCGTGCTGGAGCGGGGTCGCCACCAGGTCCTTGCGGACGCCCAGGTGGTCGACGGCCAGCTCGCTCAGCTTCTCGGCGAGCGCCTTGAAGGCGTCGAAGTCGGTGCGCGCCTGCCAGGGCGGGTCCACGGCCGGCGTGAAGGAGTGCACGTAGGGGTGCATGTCGGTGGAGGACAGGTCGTGCTTCTCGTACCAGGTGGCCGCGGGCAGCACCACGTCCGACAGCAGGGTGGAGGAGGTCTGCCGGAAGTCCAGCGACAGCAGCAGGTCGAGCTTGCCCTCGGGCGCCTCCTCCCGCCAGACCACGTCCCGGGGCCGTTCACCGGGCGCGGCCTGCTCGGCACGCAGCGAGGAGTGGGTGCCGAGCAGATGCCGGGTGAAGTACTCGGCGCCCTTCGCGGACGAGCCCAGCAGGTTGGCCCGCCACAGGGTGAGCACGCGCGGCCAGTTCTCCGGCGCGTCCGGGTCCTCGCAGGCGAACTTGAGTGTACCCGCACGGAGTTCGGCCACCGCCCTCGCCACCGGGTCGCCGAACACCTCGCCCAGATCGAGCGGGTTGCGGTCGAAGGTCGGGTACGACGGCATCCAGCCGGCGCGGGCCGACAGGGCGAGGCAGTCGGCCGCCGTCATCCCCGCGAACCTGCCCTCGCCGAGCGGCGAGGCCAGCACATCGGCGCCGAAGCGGTCGTAGCGCCACTGGTCGGTGTTGAGGAACCAGTACGCGGTGCCGATCATCTGCCGCGGCGGCCGCACCCAGTCGGAGGCGGCGGCCAGCGTCGCCCAGCCGGTCACCGGCCGGCACTTCTCCTGGCCGACGTAGTGCGCCCAGCCGCCACCGTTGCGGCCCTGGCAGCCGGTGAGCTGCAGCAGGGCGAGGAAGGCGCGGTAGATCGTCTCGGAGTGGAACCAGTGGTTGGTGCCGGCACCCATGAGGATCATGCAGCGGCCCCGGGACCGCTCGGCGGTCCGGGCGAACTCGCGCGCGATCTTCACGCACTGGGCGGCCGGGACGGAGGTATGCCGCTCCTGCCAGGCGGGCGTCGCCGGGGAGCGGGCGTCCTCGTAGGAGGCGGGCCACTCGCCCGGCATACCGGGCCGCCACACACCGTACTGCGCGAGCAGCAGGTCGTGGACAGTCGTCACCAGCGGCCCGGCCGCCCCGCCCAGCCGCGTCGCCGGCACACCGCGCCGCAGCACGTCCCCGCGCCCCTGCCCGTGCTCCCCGCCCTCGGTGTCGAACCGCGGCAGCAGCACCTCGACGTTGGCCGCGACCTCACTGCCGTACAGACTCAGCTCCGGCTGCACCGCGCCGAGTTCGAGATTCCACTTCCCTTTGCCCGACTCGGTCCAGCGGAAGCCCAGGGAGCCGTTCGGGACGACCGCCCGGCCGCTCGCCCGGTCCAGGACGACCGTCTTCCACTCCGCGCCCTCGCCGCCCTGCCCGAGATCGGCGGCGCGCAGGAACTTGTCCGGCACGTACGCCCCGTCCCGCTCGCGCAGCGTCACCAGGAACGGCAGGTCGGTGAACTTGCGTACGTAGTCCGCGAAGAACGGTGTCTCCCGGTCGACGAAGAACTCCTTGAGGATCACATGCCCCATGGCGAGCGCCAGCGCGCCGTCGGTGCCGGGGTGCGGGTGCAGCCACTCGTCGGCGAACTTGGCGTTGTCCGCGTAGTCCGGCGCCACCACCACGACCTTCTGGCCGCGGTAGCGGGCCTCCGCCATCCAGTGCGCGTCCGGGGTCCGCGTCACCGACACGTTCGAGCCCCACATCATCAGATAGGCGGCGTCCCACCAGTCACCCGACTCCGGCACGTCCGTCTGGTCCCCGAAGACCTGCGGGGACGCCACCGGAAGGTCCGCGTACCAGTCGTAGAACGACAGCATCGACGCGCCGATCAGCGAGTGATAGCGGGCGCCGGCCGCTTGCGACACCATCGACATCGCCGGGATCGGCGAGAACCCGGCGATGCGGTCGGGGCCGTAGGTCTTGATGGTGTGCACCTGGGCGGCCGCGACGATCTCCACGGCCTCGTCCCAACTCGCCCGCACCAGGCCGCCCTTGCCGCGCGCCCGTTGGTAACGCCGCCGCCGCTCTGGGTCGTTCTGCAGGTCCGCCCACGCCAGTACCGGGTCGCCGAGCCGCTGCTTCGCCTCCCGGTACAGCTCCAGGAGCACGCCCCGGACGTACGGGTAGCGCACCCGGGTGGGGGAGTAGGTGTACCAGGAGAACGCGGCGCCACGCGGGCAGCCGCGCGGCTCGTACTCGGGGCGGTCCGGGCCCACCGACGGGTAGTCCGTCTCCTGCGTCTCCCAGGTGATGATCCCGTCCTTGACGTACACCTTCCACCGGCAGGAGCCGGTGCAGTTCACCCCGTGGGTGGAGTGCACCACCTTGTCGTGGCTCCACCGGTCCCGGTAGAAGACGTCCCCTTCCCGGCCGCCGGTGAGCGTGACGCTGTGCAGGTCGGGCGCGGGCGTGCCCGGCCGGAAGAACCGCCCGGCGCTCAGCAGCGCCGCACCGGGCTCCCTCGGTGGTGTCCGCGTGTCCGTCACGTGTGCTCCCTTGCTCACCCCATGGTTCAGAACCTAGGGGCGGGCAGGGACACCCACCTGTTCAGACCGCCGTACGGGTCATCAGGCACGGACGGTCACCCGTACGGGTCAGGGCTTGCGGGCCACCCCCGCGTACACGGGCACCACGCCCTCCGCCTGCGCCGCCACGTCCTCCGGCTCCGGGCGCCACCCGTGCACGGGGATCACCCCCGGACCGAGGAGTTCCAGGCCGTCGAAGAACCGCCGGAACTCGGGCAGCGTGCGCGGGTGGAAGGGCGTGCCGCTCCTGCGGAACAGCTCGGCGGCCCGGGCCACCCCGTCCGGGCTGAGGTCCTGCGTGACCTGGGACAGGATCAGGAAGCTGCCCGGCGCGAGCCGCGCGACATAGCGCTCGACCAGGCCGTACACGTCGTCGTCGGCATCGGCGCCGTCGCCCAGGTAATGGGTCAGCGCGATCAGGGACAGCGCCACCGGCCGGCCGAGGTCGAGGCTCTCCCCGGCCCGCCGCAGGATCGTGTCGGGGTCCCGGACGTCGGCGTGGATGTACTCCGTGCCGCCCTCGGCGGAACCGTGCAGCAGCGCCTCGGCGTGGCGTAGCACGATCGGGTCGTTGTCCGCGTACACCACCCGGGACTCCGGGGCCGCGCCCTGCGCCACCTGGTGCAGGTTGGGCTCGGTGGGGATGCCGGTGCCGATGTCCAGGAACTGCCGGATCCCGGCCTCGGCCGCCGCCCGCACGGCGCGGTGCATGAACCGGCGGTTGGCGCGCGCCCCGCGCACCACCGTGCCGTCCGCGGCCAGGATCTTCCGGGCCAGCTCCTCGTCCACCGGGTAGTTGTCCTTGCCGCCCAGCCACCAGTCGTACACCCGCGCCGGGTGCGGCCGGCTGGTGTCGATCACGGTGGGTGGCGCGGCGTCCGGTCCGGTCATGCGGTGTGTGCTCCTCAGCTGTTCGCAGGGGTGTCGGAGGTTTCGCGGGGGAGCCGGAAGTTCTCGCGGTACTCCCGGAGCAGCTTCATCGTGCGCTGCGCGGAGGCGGCCCGGGCCGTCATGTGGTCCAGCACCTCCAGATGCGCCGAGACCTCCCGGCGCGAGTCCAGGTACAGGGCGCCGGTCAGGTACTCGGTGAACACCATGTCCGGCAGCTCCGGCTCGGCGAACCGGAACAGTGTGAACGGGGCGTACGTCCCCGGGTGCGGGCCGGACGCGAACTCGGCGAGCTGGAGGGTGACCCGGTCCCGTTCGGCGTACTCCAGCAACCGGTCCAGCTGGTCGCGCATCACCTCGGGCCGGACGCTCACCGGACGCCGCAGCACCGTCTCGTCCATGATCACCCATAGGTGGGGCGGATCGGCCCGCTCCAGCAGCCGCTGCCGCTCCATGCGCAGCGACACATGCCGCTCGACCGTCTCCGGGCCGGTCTGCCCTATCGTCCCGGCCTCCATCACCTCGCGCGCGTACTCCTCGGTCTGCAGCAGACCGGGCACGAAGTGCGGCTCGTAGGAGCGGATGATCCGGGCGGCGCCCTCCAGGCTCACGTACAGGCTGAACCAGTCGGGCAGCACGTCGTGGTAGCGCTGCCACCAGCCCGGCTGGTTCGCCTCCTCGGCCAGCCGCACGAACGCGGCCGACTCCTCCTCGGGCACCCCGTAGGTGGTCAGCAGCACCTGCACGTACGGGATCTTCAGCGCGACCTCGGCCATCTCCATCCGCCGTACGGTCGCCGACGCCACCCGGAGCACCCGGGCGGCCTCCTCACGGCTGAGACCGGCCGTCTCCCGCAGCTCCTGCAACCGCTTGCCGAGCACCACCTGGCCCACGGTGGGCGCAGCCCGCCGCTCACTCACGCCACGCCCTCCCCTACGCGCCGAAGTACGCGGGCAGTCTGTCACGCGACGCCGTTTCGCACACGCTGTCGAGGGGAGTCGGCTCGGGTGAGTTCGTCAACCGGCCAGTGTGTGCAGGTACTTGGTGGTCGCCGGATCCGCGGGCAAGAACGTCTCGATGGCGAGTTCGGCGACCGTGACGTCCATCGGCGTGTTGAAGGTGGAGATCGACGACACGAACGACAGGATCCGGCCGTCGTGCTCGATCTGCATCGGCAGCGCGAAGTACGGCACCGGCTCGGCCGGTTCGTCGCCGGGCGCGTCCTTTGGTACCGGGTAGGCGGCCACCTCCTCGTACAGGGCGCGCAGTTGGTCCGAGCGGTGCAGGGCGATCTCCCGTTCCATCTGCGCCAGCAGGTGCCCGCGCCACTCGCGCAGGTTGCGGATGCGCGGCGCGAGCCCCTCCGGGTGCAGGGTCAGCCGCATCGCGTTCGGCGTGGGCGTCAGCAGCTTCTCGGGGACGCCCTCCAGCAGCATCGTGATGCCCCGGTTGGCGGCCACCACGGTGTACCCGGCGTCGACCACCAGCGCCGGGTACGGCTCGTATCCCTGGATGAGGCGCTCCATGCCGTCGCGCAGCGCGTCCAGCGCCGGGTCGTCCAGCGGGGTCTCCGGGTAGTGCGGGGCGTAACCGGCCGCCAGCAGCAAGGCGTTGCGCTCGCGCACCGGCACGTCCAGGTGCTCGGCCAGCCGCAGCACCATCTCCTCGCTGGGCCGGGAGCGGCCGGTCTCGATGAAACTGATGTGCCGGGCGGAGGAGTCGGCGCGCAGCGCCAGCTCCAGCTGCGAGACCCTGCGCCGCTCCCGCCAGGCGCGCAGCAGCGGGCCGATGCCCTTGTCGGCCTTGTCGGTCCTGTCGGCGGGGGTGGCGGCGGATGCGTTCGGGCCGGTCGCGACAATGGTCATACGGACGACCGTAGTCCAGGAGCCCGCCCGACGACCGCAACCGGGAACCGGAGTTGAGGAGCACCCGCATGAACCAGCCGTGGAAGCCGTCCTGGGAGGCCGCGGCGGTGTACCGGTCCAGGGTCCGCGGCTGTCTGCTCGGCGGAGCCGTCGGTGACGCCCTCGGCTACCCCGTCGAGTTCGCCTCCCTCGACCGGATCCGCGTCTCCCACGGCGAGCGCGGGGTGACCGGCCTCGTCGCCGGCGCGCACGGGGTGGTCGGCCGGATCAGCGACGACACGCAGATGACCCTGTTCACCGTCGAGGCCCTCGTCCAGGCCCACGCCCGCGAGCGGGAGAAGGGGATCGGCGGCGGCTGGGCGCTGCTGCTGCGCCAGGCGTACGAGCGCTGGCTGCAGACCCAGTCGAAGCCGGGCCCCGAGGAGGCCGAACCACAGCCCGCCGGCGGCCTGCTCGCCGAGGCCTGGCTGTACGCCCGCCGCGCCCCCGGCAACGCCTGCCTGTCCGGGGTCGCCCAGATGTACGCGCCCGACCCCCAGCTCCCGCTCGACGGCAGGCCGGGGCAGGTCAACCCGGACTCCAAGGGCTGCGGCGCGGTGATGCGCTCGGCCCCCTTCGGCCTCGTCAACCCCGCCGACGCGGCCTTCGCCATGGCCGCCCGCGGCGCCCAGATCACCCACGGCCACCCCACCGGCTACTACGCGGCGGGCGCCCTGGCCGCGATCGTGGCCCACCTCGTCGCCGGGGAGTCCCTGGAGGGCGCGGTGCTGCGCACCCTGCGGCTGCTGGCGCGCCACCCCGGCCACGCGGAGACCTCGGCCGCCCTGCGCGAGGCCCTCGACCTGGCCGCGGACGGGTCGCCGACCGCGGAGAAGGCCGAGTCCCTCGGAGCGGGCTGGGTCGCCGAGGAGGCCCTGGCACTCGGCGTGTACTGCGCCCTGGCGGAGCCCCGCGTCAAGGACGCCCTGCTGCTGTCCGTCAACCACTCGGGTGACAGCGACTCCACCGGTTCGATCTGCGGCAACCTGCTCGGCGCCCGGCACGGCGACGTCGGCCTGCCCCACGCCTGGGTCGAGCGGGTGGAGGGCCGCGCCCGCATCGCCGCGCTGGCGGACGACCTCGCCGCGGAGCGCGTACGGGGCTGAGCGTGGCAGGCTGAACGCGTACCAGCCCGCCCCGAAGGGAGACCGGTCATGGCCGTCGAACCGCTGTCGCAGAAGGAGATCGAGGACCGGCTGGCCGAGCTGCCCGGCTGGTCGGTGGAGGACGACCGGCTCACCCGCACCTACCGGCTCGGCTCGCACTTCGCGGCCACGGCGCTGGTCGTGCACATCGCCCGGATCCAGGACGAGCTGGACCACCACTCCGACCTGACCCTCGGCTACAACACCGTCTCCCTCAGCGTGAACACCCATAGCGCGGGCGGCGTCGTCACCGGGAAGGACTTCGAACTCGCCCACAGAGTGGAGGACATCGCGCCAGGTCACGGGTCACACTGAGCGGTGTGCTGGACTACGACAAGGAAGCCGACGCCTACGACGCGTCCCGCGGCGGCGAGCCGCGCGCCGAAGCCGCCGCACACGCCGTCCTCGGCCTGATCCCGGACCGGCCGGGCCGTCTCCTCGACGTCGCCTGCGGCACCGGCATCGTCACCCGGCGCCTGGCCGCCTCCCGCCCCGGGCTGCGGGTGACGGGCGCGGACCTCGCCCCCGCCATGGCCCGGATGGCCGCGGCGCGCCTGCCCGGCGCGGTCCTGCTGACCGACACCCGCCGGCTGCCCTTCGCCGACGCCACCTTCGACGCGGTCACCAGCATCTGGCTGCTGCACGTGCTGTCCGACCCCGCCGACGTCCGCGCCGTCGTCGCCGAGTGCGCCCGCGTGCTGCGGCCCGGCGGGGTCTACGTCACCACCGTCGACAAGGCCGCCGCGCACGACGTCGGCAGCGACATCGACACCGTCCTCGCCCCGCGCCCCCGCCGCCCCGCCCGGGACGCCGCCGAAGTCCTCACGGCCCACGCGGCCGAGCACGGGCTGCACCCCGCCGGACAGGCCACTTTCCCCGGCCTCGGCCAGGGCCGCAGCCCCCGCTCCACCATCGCCGACCTGCGGCGCGGCTGGTTCACCGCGCTGCCGCCCGGCGACTCCCGCGTCGACGGCTTCGCCGAGCGGCTGGCGGCCCTGCCCGACCAGGACCGCCGCCGGCCCGACCCGCGGTTCAGCCTGCGCTCGTATCGGAAGCCGACGGCAACTCCCGTGCAGGCGACGGCACCTGACACGTGACCCCGTCCGTCCTCCCCGGGAGGTAGGTCACGTGAACCCCCCGCACCCCCACCGCACAAGCCACAGGTCCGCGCTCGACGCGGCCGTCACGGCGGCCCTGCTCGGCGCCGGTCTGACGGCGCTGTCGACCGGCTCCGCCGCGGCCGCCCCTCGCCCGCCTCCCGAATCGGGATCACCGCCGTCACCTCCTGCCGTTGTCCCGCGACGGCTGTCCTGCGACCTCGCCGCCGGGTGTCAGGGTGAACCGGGTGCCGTCCATCGTCGTCGTGGCAGTCGCCGGCTTGCCGTACGCCTGCATGGTGAACTCCTCCGCCTTGCCCATGTGCAGGTCTGCTTCGGCGGCGTCGCTCCATGAATTGACCCGCACCCACACCGACCAGTCGTTCACTCGTTTCTCTCGCCATGGCCCCCAGGTGTCCTGCGGCAGCAGCCCCGCGCCCCGGCCCGAGAACACGTACCAGGCCACGAGACCGAGCAGGATCACGACGGTCACGAGCGGAAGCGAGATGATCGGGCGACGGATGCGGGAGAGACTCATGACGTTCCTTCTGGGTCGGAGCGAGGGCTTCGCCGCAGACGAGGACGACATTCGGCCGGGGCGCGTTCCAGACGCCGGGGTTCGGAAAGCTCGTCACCTGCGACCAGGTCGCTCCGGAGTCCGTCGACCGCCACAGCCCCTTGCCGCTGGGCGCACCCAGATACAGCACGCTGTCAGCGAGGGTCACCTTGGGGTGGAGGCGGCCAGCGCCAGCACGGCGGTGAGGATGCGGGTTCTTCGCACCGTGGGGGCCTTCCTACAGGAGGAGGGCGTGCGAGCCGGGCGGCCCCCAGTGCGGGTGGGGACCGCCCGGCCGACGGTGCGATGTCGCGCCCCACAGGGGCGCGGGGCTGTATCGACATGCGGCTCCGCCGCGCGGGCGCGACCAGCCACGGACGGCCCGCAGTCTCGCTGTCGGCCCTATTCCAGAAGCTCCGCGTACGAGCCCATGGCCAGGGCGATGTCCGCCTCGGCCCAGAAGCGGTGGTACGTGAACACGGGCGCGGCGCCGCCCTTGAGGTAGGCCTCGATCTTCGACCAGGCCGGGTCGTTCTTGTAGAAGGACCGGATCGAGGAGAACGTCGAGGAGGAGTTGATCGCGTCGCCGTTCGGCATCGTGCCGCTCCAGCCGCTCGGCACGTACACGCTGTCGCCGAACCTGCTGTAGTCGCTGCGGGTCTCGGGGACCGCGATACCGAGGCTGTCCTGGTAGTTGGCCCACATGCCGTCCAGCAGCGCCTTCGCCGTCGACTTGGCCGTCGCGTCACCGGATTTGGCGGCGTAGTAGGTGAGCGTCTTGGCGTAGGCGGCCGTCACGCCGACGTCGTTCGTGTAGTCGGCGACGGTGACGTGAAGTCCGCTGTTGCTGCCGGGACTCGACGCGTTCCAGGTGTCGGGCCGGCCCGACCACTGGAGAGTGGAGGGGATCCGGTAGGTGCCGTCCGGGTTGATCGTGGTCTTGGACAGCGCCCACTTCACCCACTTGTCGAGGACCGCCTTCGCGGTGGCGTTCCCGGTCTGCTGGTAGTACTCGGCGACCCGCTCCATCGACCAGGCCTGGAACCCGAACCACTGGTTCGAGGGCGGGTCGTGGTAGACGGGCTGCCAGTCGTAGTACATGCCGTAGAACGTCGACGTGCCCGTCGGCGGGGTGGCGTACCTGCCCTGCCAGCTGTTGGTCGCACCGCCCGCGATAGCTCCCTCGGACGACTGCAGCCACTGGTAGAACTCCAGCTGCCGCTGCAGCGACTTGCCCCAGTCGGCGGCGCCGGTCGCCGACTTCGGCTTCAGGTCGGCGTACGAGCTGAGCGCGTACGCGGCGAGCGGGTTCTGGTAGCCGCCGTGGACATGGCTGGAGCCGATCCGCCAGGCCCAGCCCGCGCTGGTGTCGGTGGCGCCGCCCCAGGCGTAGTACCAGGACAGCAGGTAGTGCGAGGCGTCCTTGCCGGTGCCGGCCGGGCAGGACGAGGCGCCCACGCAGTTGCCGATCTTCTTGAAGTACTTGTCGTACATCGCGTACCGCAGGTAGTCGCCCATCTTCGCCGCCTTGGCGACCGTCGCGGACACGTCACCGCCCTTGCCCTGCGTCTTCGCCCACACATCGGCCCAGTACGCGGCCTGCACCGCACGCGCGTCGGCGTCCGGGGCGTCCGTGTACTTCCACTGCCTGGCGTAGGAGGAGTCGCCGGTGAACAGGTCCAGGTAGCCGTTGGTGCCGCCGTACTTGAAGGCGTCGCAGGTCGGCTGCGGGACGGTCTCCCAGACCGACTCCTGCGGACCGCGCTGGAAGGTGTTGATGTACGACGGACCGGTGGCCGTCGGCCCCGCCTCGCACTTGCCGGGCTCGTTGCCGTAGCCGTAGACGTTGTCCACGTCCTGGATCCAGTGCATGCCGTAGACGTCGTCCGTGCCGTAGGCCGACTTCAGCTCGCCCGCGATCGGGTCGGAGCCGACCGGCACCGACGTGTCCAGCTTCGCCGGATACTCGTTCGGCGTGTCCTGCTCCGGGGCGTATGTCGCCGGCTTCGAGGCGTTGTAGAAGGAGTTCGTCGGCTGGTCGGCACGGGTGGGGATCATGTACTTCTCCATGAGGTCCCACGCGCCGTTGAACTTCGACCAGTCGCCCGTGACCTTGCCGTACATGGCCTGCAGCCAGAGAAGGTAGCTGTAGGCCTCCGACGTGGTCTCGTGGCCCTGGTCCGGGGCCTCCACGATCAGCGTCTCCACCGAGTGGTACGGGATGCCCTCGGGGGAGAAGTAGCCGTTCGCCGGGTTGGTGATCTTCCCGTACAGGTCCAGGAAGCGGGCGTCGTAGGCCTTCGTCGCGGTCAGCTCGGTCACCGTGACCGTCGCCTTGGTGTGGCCGGTCGCCGAGGCCGTGAAGGTGGCGCTTCCGGTGCCGGAGGCGTCGGCCGTGACGGTCACCGGCTGCGCGGTGCCCCAGTTCGACGGGGTGAAGGTGAGCGAGGAGCCGTCGGTGACGGACAGCCCGGTGTTGCCGTCCGTGCGGGCCACGCTCACCGTCACGTTCGCGCTCGGCTGCGTCGAAAGCTTCACCGAGAACGAGCCCGTCCTGCCCTGCTGGATGCCCAGCTGGGTCGGCGAGGCCACGACGGCGGGTCCCGAGGCGACCGTGATGCCGACCGGTGTGGACTCGGCGGAGGCACCGAGGCTGTCGTACGCCTTCGCCACCAGTGAATGACTGCCCACGGTCAAACTGGAGACCGAAAGCGAGTACGGAGCGCTCGTGTCGGTGCCGAGCAGCGTGGTGTCGTCGTAGAACTCCACCTTGCTGATCGTCGCGTTGTCGGCCGCCGCCGCGGTCGCCGCGAGCGGCACCGCGTCCCCCTGTGTGTAGACCGCGCCCGCGCTGGGGCTGGTCAGCACGGTGACCGGCGGCTGGTGTGCGCCGGCGCAGGGCGTGCCGTCGACCGCGAAGGAGGTGGGGGCGGCGTTGGCACCGCTGTAGGTGAACTGAGCCCCGGTGGACACCGCGCCACCGGCAGCGATCGTGCCGTTGTACGAGGCGTTCTGCACGGTGATCGTCTGGCCGGACTGGGACCAGGTGCCGTTCCAGCCGTTCGTCAGCTTCTGGTTGCCCGTGTAGCCGTAGGTCAGGGTCCAGCCGTCGATCGCGGCCGTGCCACGGTTGGTGATCGTGAGGTCGGCCGTGAAGCCGGAACCCCAGTCGTTGGTCTTGTAGTCGACGCTGCACTGAACGGTCGCCGCGTGCGCGGCCGTCGTGCCGGTGGCGAGCATCGTCAGGGGCAGGGCGAGCGCGGCCAGCGCGGCGGTCCACCACCGCCGTGCGGCTCTGCGTCTGCGTCCGGGATCCATGTGCTGGTTCCTCCTTGCGGCTTGCGGCTCGGATAAGAAGTCAAGGCTTGAACCAGTGGGAGCGCTCCCATAGTGCGGACGAGGGTAAGAGCGGTCAAGGTGTTTGAAGAGTCGAAAAGATTCGACGTACTCGGTTGAGGAGAAGTCAAGCAACTCCCCTGGGCAATCAAGCCACTTGCCGCTACCTTCCTTCGCACCAGTGGGAGCGATTCCATTCAGTCGACGCGTCCGTCACGGCGCGTCAAGCTGCAAGGAGTCGCTCATGCGACACCCCCCGCGTTCAGTACTTTTAGCCGTCGCCGGTGCGGTCGCGCTTCTCGCAAGCGTGGTCGTCCCGGTGGTCACGGCCGAGGGAGCCACGCCCGCGTGCACGGTGGAGTACGCCGTCACCAGCCAGTGGGACACCGGCTTCCAGGGCTCCGTGAAGATCACCAACAACCGTGCAGCGCTGACCGGTTGGCAGCTCGGCTTCGACTTCGCGAGCGGCCAGGAGGTCACCCAGGGCTGGAACGCCAAGTGGTCCCAGTCCGGCACCACCGTGACCGCCGTCAACGAGAGCTGGAACGGCGCCCTCGGCGCCGGCGCGAGCGTCAGCGCCGGGTTCCTCGGCTCCTGGTCGGGGAGCAACGCCGTACCGACGACGTTCAAGCTCAACGGCACCACGTGCAACGTGGATTCCGACCCGACGACACCCCCGCCGACCGATCCGCCCCCGTCGGCCGGCACCGCGCCCGCCCTGCACGTCTCGGGCACCAAGCTCGTGGACACCGCCGGCACGTCCCGCCGCCTGCTCGGCGTGAACCGCTCCGGCGGCGAATTCATGTGCGTGCAGGGCTACGGCATCTGGGACGGCCCGGTGGACGACGCGGCGATCAAGGCGATCGCCGACTGGAAGGCGAACGCCGTCCGCATCCCGCTCAACGAGGAATGCTGGCTGGGCCTTTCCAACATCAAACCCGAGTACGGCGGGGCGAACTACATCAACGCCGTCAAGGACCTGGTGGCCCGCGTCGAGGCGCACGGCCTGACCCCGGTCCTCGAGATGCACTGGTCCCACGGCCAGTACACCGGCAACTCCTCGGGCTGCTCCGACGTACACGCCACCTGCCAGAAGCCGATGCCCGACATGCAGTACGCCCCGTCCTTCTGGGCATCGGTGGCCGGCACCTTCAAGGACGACCAGGCGGCCGTGTTCGACCTGTTCAACGAGCCCTACCCGGACCGGGCGACCTCCAGCACGACGGACGCCTGGAAGTGCTGGCGGGACGGCGGCACCTGCCCCGGGATCTCGTACGAGGTCGCCGGTGTGCAGGATCTCGTCGACAGCATCCGCGGTGCCGGGGCGGAGAACGTCATCATGGCCGGCGGGCTCGCGTACTCGAACGACCTGAGCCAGTGGCTGACCTACAAGCCCACCGACCCGACGGGCAATCTCGCCGCCGCCTACCACGTCTACAACTTCAACACCTGTGCGAGCGAGAGCTGCTGGAACTCCACGCTCGCCCCGGTCGCGGCCCAGGTGCCGCTGGTCGCCGGCGAGATCGGCGAGAACACCTGCTCGCACGGCTTCGTCGACCAGGTCATGAAGTGGTTCGACGACCGCGACCTGTCCTACCTCGGCTGGACCTGGAACACCTGGGACTGCTCCTTGGGCCCGTCCCTGATCACCGCCTACGACGGGACACCCACCGCGTACGGCATCGGGCTGCGTGACCATCTGCGCGCCCTCAACCCGTAAGCCCCGGGCAAGACTCACGGAAGAAGGAAACCCGCACTCATGAGTCGTACCAGAACGTCACTGCTCGCCGCCCTGGCGCTGGTCGCCGGGGCCTCCGGGACGGCGCTCACCGCCGCGCCGGCCGGCGCCGCCACCACCTCCATCCCCTGCACCGTCGACTACAAGGTGCAGAACCAGTGGGACACCGGCTTCACCGCCGCCGTCACCATCACCAACAACGCGGCCGCGAAGTCGAGTTGGTCGCTGAAGTGGTCGTACGCCGGAAACCAGCAGGTGACCAGCGGCTGGAACGCCAAGATCACCCAGAGCGGCACGGCCGTCACCGCGAACAACGAGACCTACAACGGCACGCTGGCCACGGGCGGTTCGGTCAGCTTCGGCTTCAACGGCTCCTACAGCGGCACCAACGCGGTACCCACCACGTTCACCCTCGACGGCGTCACCTGCAACGTCGACGACGGCGGCAGCGGGGGAGGCGGAGGCGGCGGGAACGGCGGGGGCACCGGCACCCGCGTCGACAATCCCTACGCCGGCGCCAAGGTGTACGTGAACCCGGAGTGGTCGGCGAAGGCCGCCGCCGAACCTGGCGGCAGCCGCGTCTCCAACCAGCCCACCGGCGTCTGGCTGGACCGCATCGCCGCGATCAACGGAGTCGGCGGAGGCATGGGACTGCGCGCCCACCTGGACGCGGCCCTCGCCCAGAAGGGCAGCAACGAAGAGGTCGTCCAGCTGGTCGTCTACGACCTGCCGGGCCGGGACTGCGCGGCACTGGCCTCCAACGGCGAACTCGGCCCCACCGAGATCGACAAGTACAAGACCCAGTTCATCGACCCGATCGCGGCGATCCTCGCCGACCCGAAGTACGCCTCCCTCAGGATCGTCACCACCATCGAGATCGACTCGCTGCCCAACCTCGTCACCAACACCGGCAGCCGCGCCACCGCCACCGCCAACTGCGACACCATGCTCGCCAACGGCAACTACGTGAAGGGCGTCGGCTACGCCCTCGCCAAGCTCGGCGCCATCCCCAACGTCTACAACTACCTCGACGCCGGCCACCACGGCTGGCTCGGCTGGGACGACAACTTCGGCGCGTCCGCCAACGTGTTCAAGCAGGCGGCCACCAGTGAGGGGGCGACCGTCGACGACGTACAGGGCTTCATCACCAACACCGCGAACTACAGCGCCCTGAAGGAGGACAACTACACCGTCAACGACAGTGTCAACGGCACCTCGGTGCGCCAGTCGAAGTGGGTCGACTGGAACCGCTACGTCGACGAGCTGTCCTTCGCCCAGGCCTTCCGCAACCAGCTGGTCTCGGTCGGCTTCAACTCCAGCATCGGCATGCTGATCGACACCTCCCGCAACGGCTGGGGCGGCACCGCCCGCCCGACCGGACCCGGCCCGAAGACCAGCGTGGACACCTACGTCGACGGCGGCCGCTACGACCGCCGTATCCACGTCGGCAACTGGTGCAACCAGTCCGGTGCCGGCCTCGGCGAACGTCCCCAGGCCGGCCCGGCCGCCGGGATCGACGCCTACGTGTGGATGAAGCCCCCGGGCGAGTCCGACGGCTCCAGCAGCGCCATCGCGAACGACGAGGGCAAGGGCTTCGACCGCATGTGCGACCCGACGTACACGGGCAACGCCCGCAACGGCAACAGCATGTCGGGCGCCCTGCCGAACGCACCGCTGTCCGGGCACTGGTTCTCCGCCCAGTTCCAGCAGCTGATGCAGAACGCCTACCCGCCGCTGTCCTGACGACGCGGTGACGGTCCGCCGGGGTCAGTCCTCCAGGGACAGGCCCCGGCGGATCGCCCGCTCCACCACCGAGCGGCTCCCGTCCGCGCGGTCCGGTGCGTACGGCACCGCCGGGTGCAGCGGGGGCTGCGCCATGAAACGGGGACGCGTGCCGTGGTGCGGCTGGGCCGCGTGCACCAGGAACGGGTGGCAGAGGTAGACGTCGCCGGGGCGGCCCGTGGCGTACGCGAGCGGGCGGTGCGCGGAGGCGGCGGCCACCTGGGGGCCCAGCTCCAGGAAGGACGCGCCCGCCTCGCCGTACGGTTCGAGGACCCGCGGCACGTCCAGATGCGAGCCGATCCGGATCCGGGTCGGGGCGTCGGCCTCGGTGACCTCGCTGAACAGGAACAGCATCAGCAGGGCACGGTCCCGGGAGCGCAGGTTGGAGTGGTAGTGCGCCTGGCCCTCGGGCAGATAACTGCCTTCGATGTGCCAGCCCGCGTCGTCCGGCTCCTCGGCGTGCGGGAACCGGAGCGGGAAGCTGCCCAGCGAGTAGCGCGGCTCCCACCGGCCCGCGCCCACGAGCGCATCGAACGCCTCATGCAGGGCGGGGGAGTTGGGGGCGGCCGCGAAAGGGCCCTGTGCCATGCCGGGCACCCACACCACCGGATCCTGCCAGGTGTCCGGGTCGTCGGGGTCGTAGCCCGTCTCCCGCCACAGCAACCGTGCACCGTCCTCGGCGACGCGAGGCGGGAAAGCCCCTTCGATCTTCACGAACCCGTCTTCGAGGAACCGCTCCACCAGCTTGTCGTCCACCGGCCCATCGTCGCCGGGCCCCTTGCCGGGGCGCATCCGGTTTTTGCCGGACCGGCAACAGCGCTGGCCCACGGCCGGTGCGCCGTCGCACGCTGAGCGCATACCGACGAGAGGCTGGGCACCATGGCGCACGACCACCACGAGCATGACCACGACCACCGCCACGGGCACGCGCACGGCACCGACATCGACTGGGCCGAGATGGCTCCGCACCTCGAGGCCCAGGCGGAGCTGTTCACCCCCGTCTACGAGCGGGCCATGGCCTGGCTGGCGAAGGAGGTGACCGAGCCGGGGCTGATCGTCGACGCGGGCAGCGGGCCCGGCGTCGTGGCCTGCCTGTTCGCCGAGGCCTTCCCCGGGGCGCGGATCGTGGCCGTCGACAGCACCGAGCCGCTGCTGGAGCGCGCCCGCGACCGCGCCGTACGGCAGGGCGTGGCCGACCGCTTCGAGACCGTTGCCGGTGAACTGCCGGGCGTGCTGGACGAGTTGGACTACCCGGCCGATCTGCTGTGGGCCAGCCGCAGCCTGCACCACCTCGGTGACCAGCGGGCCGCGCTGGCCGCGTTCGCCGCCCGGGTCGCCCCCGGCGGCACCCTGGCCCTCCTCGAAGGCGGCCTCCCCTCCCGTTTCCTGCCCCGTGACATCGGCATCGGACGCCCCGGACTCCAGGAGCGGCTGGACGTGGTGGAGGCGGAGTGGTTCGCGCGGATGCGGGCCGACCTGCCCGGCTCGGTCGCGGTGACCGAGGACTGGCCGGCCCTGCTGACCTCCGTCGGCCTGAAGCACACCCGCACCCGCAGCTTCCTGCTCGACCTGCCGGCCCCGGCGACCGACCGGGCCCGCGCCTATGTCGCCGCCTCCCTGACCCGGCTGCGCGAAGCGGCCGCCGAGCGCCTGGACGCCGAGGACCTGGCCACCCTGGACCGCCTGCTCGACCCGGCCGATCCCGCGAGCGTGCACCGCAGGCCGGACGTGTTCGTCCTGGGCGCGTACACGGTCCACACGGCGGTACGGCCGGTCTGAGCACCCGCCGTTGCCTCCCCTCGGTGCCGTAACGCCCTACCTGTGACGGGACTTGACTTGGAGAACGCTCGAAGTGATGGACTGCGGGCGTTCACCGACACACAGGGGGAAACCATGAACGACGCTCCGGTCGCGCTCATCACCGGTGGCGGCAGCGGTATCGGCGCCGCCGTCGCCCGGCAGCTGCTCGACGCCGGGTACCGGGTCACGGTCACCGGGCGTGGGGAGCAGCGGCTGCGGGACTTCGCCGACAGCCTGGGGAATCCCGACGCGCTGCTGACGGTCGCCGGCAGCGCGTCGGCCTTCGACGACGTACAGGACGCGGTCGACCGCACGCTCAAGGCGTACGGCCGACTGGACACCGTCGTCGCCAACGCCGGCTTCGCCACCCACGACTCCGTCGCCGACGGCGACCCGTCCGGCTGGACCGAGATGGTCCTCACCAACGTCCTCGGTCCCGCCCTGCTCGTCCGGGCCTCCGTCGACGCGCTGAAGGAGACCGGCGGCCGGATCGTCCTCATCGGCAGCGTCGCCGGGTTCGTGCCGACGCCCGGCAACCTCTACGGCGCCACCAAGTGGGCGGTCACCGGGCTCGCCGAGAACACCCGGCGCCAGGTCACGGAGTTCGGCATCGGCGTCACGCTGGTCGCCCCCGGCCGGGTGGAGACCCCGTTCTGGGACAGTCTCGGCAGCCTGCCCCCGGGCCATCTCCTGACCGCGGACCAGATCGCCGACTCGGTGGTCTGGGCGATCCGGCAGCCGGCCGGGGTCGACATCAACACCGTGGTCGTACGTCCGCTGGGGCAGCCCAACTGACGCACGTACGGCTTCAGTTGTTGGCGAGGAACTGCCTGGCCAGCTGGTCCCCGAGGGAGACGGCCGCGCTGTGGCTCTCGATCGGGGAGACCTTGGAGTTCTTGAACAGGATGTACGTCACGCCGGAGTCGGCCCCGCCGGTGGCCGGGTCGGGGTCGATACCGAGCGCCTTGGCGGTGGCGTACGAGGCCTCGCCGATGATCTTCGTGGGGCCGGTGTCGCCGACGACGGCGTACTCGACCTTGTTGTTGTAGATGACGGCGACTACGCCGCCGCCCTTGATGCCCGCGCCGGAGTAGTTCCAGATGCTGCTGGAGCTGGGCACCACGACGTACGGCAGGGACTCGGCCTTCAGCGGCTTGCCGTCGGACTGGTGGAAGGCGGTGTCGTCCTGGTACCAGGGGTCGCGGTTCTCGTTGCAGTTGGTGGTGCGCTGGCCGTCGCAGTCGACGTCCATGTCGGCCTTCCAGAACACCGCGCCGTTCTTGCCGCACACAGGGATCGTGGCCGAGGTCTCGTCGTCGGTCTTGTACTTGCCGTTCGAGATCTGCGAGCACGACGTCACCTTGGCGAGCAGGTCCGCCGCGCTCACCGAACCCTCCTGGGCGGAGGTGGGTGCGGAGTTGCCCGAGGCGTTGGCGGGCAGCACTCCGGCGGCGAGGAGAGCGGCCCCGGAGGCCGCGGCGAGGGTCAGTGTTCGAAGACGCACTGTCGGGCCCTTCTGTTAGGAAAGTTTCCTTACCGAGTACCTAACGTGTCCCCTCCCGCATGTCCCCGTCAAGTCCCTGCGGAGAAGTCGCGCGCACGCTGGGCCGTTTGCGGGGACTTTCCCACCGGATGCAGTGAATTGCCCCCAGGGGAACACTGGTCATGTCGAACTGGGAGGCGAATCATCATGTTCGTACGCACCGTCTATGTGACCGGCGACCCCGCGAAGATCGACACGGCCATCAGGGCGCTGAACACGGAGGGGCGCGAGCTGCTCCAGGAACGTCCGGGCTACTGCGGAGCGGGGGTCTTCGTGGACCGGGAGCTCGGCAAGCTGCTGGGCGTGAGCTGGTGGGACACGGCCGAGGCGCGGCACAACAGCGACGAGGTCATGCGGCTGCGCAGGCAGGCCCTGCTCGGGCCGTTCGCCGGCACACTGACGGTGGAGAACTTCGAGGCGGTGGTGTACCACCCCCTCCAGCCCCCACGCATGGGCGGCGGACTACGCGTCACGCGGGTGGAGTTCGACCCCGCGGACGCCGACCTGGTCGCCGAGACGTTCCGGTCGACCGTGGTCCCGCGCCTCGAGACGCTGCCGGGCCTGGCCTCGACCGCCCTGCTCGTCGACCGGGAACGCGGCACGGGTCAGGTCGGTGCCCTCTTCGTCGACCGTGACTCGATGGTGGCCTCGCGGGCCGGCCAGGCGGCGGCCCGGCACGAGGGTGTCGCCAAGGCGCATGTGGACGTCGTCGGCCTGGAGGAGTTCGAGGTCGTGCACACGGACGTGCACCTGGGCTGACCGGTCCCGTGGGCTGACGGGTCCCGAGTCGGTGCCCGGAAAGCCCCCTCGTGCGGGGAAGTTCAGGCGGACGGCCGTCCGTCCTGCTGCTCCGGTGGGGCGAACGGCCGTTCGTCGGGCGGGTGTCAGCCCATGTCGAAGGTGGCCGGGTCCGGGCCGAGGCGGCGGTCCTCGTTCAGGGCGCTGATCGCCGCGAGGTCCTCGTCGTCCAGGCTGAAGTCGAACACCTCGATGTTCTCCTTGATCCGCGACGGCGTCACGGACTTCGGGATCACGACGTTGCCCAGCTGGATGTGCCAGCGCAGCACGACCTGGGCCGGAGTGCGGTTGTGCTTCTGCCCGATGGCGACGACGGCCGGCACCTCCAGCAGGCCCTTGCCGTGGCCGAGCGGCGACCAGGCCTCGGTCCTGATGCCCTGCTCCGAGTGGAACGAGCGCGCCGCGCGCTGCTGCAGGTGCGGGTGCAGCTCGATCTGGTTGACCGCCGGGATGACCGAGGTCTCCGCGATCAGCCGCTGCAGGTGCTCGGGGAGGAAGTTGGAGACGCCGATCGCCTTGACGCGGCCTTCGGCGTAGAGCTTCTCGAACGCCTTGTAGGTGTCGAGGTACTTGTCCCGGGACGGCAGCGGCCAGTGGATCAGGTACAGGTCCAGATGGTCGAGACCCAGCTTCTCCAGCGACGCGTCGAACGCGCGCAGGGTGGAGTCGTACCCCTGGTCGCTGTTCCAGAGCTTGGTGGTGACGAAGATGTCCTCACGAGGCAGGCCGGAGGCGGCGATGGCCTTGCCGGTGCCCTGTTCGTTGCCGTAGATCGCCGCTGTGTCGATGCTGCGGTACCCGGCCTCGAGCGCCGTGGCGACGGCCCGCTCGGCCTCGTCGTCCGGCACCTGCCAGACGCCGAAGCCCAGCTGGGGCATCTCGACGCCGTTGTTGAGGATGATCGGGGGGACCTTGCTGCTCACGAGCTTCTTGATCCTTCGGTTGTCGACAGGTGGTACTCCATCGTCAACGATCACAGGCCGGCCTGCATTCCTGACCGCGGAATCCGTGCCGACTGACCGGCGAGTCAGTCCTGGGAGCCCCAGATTGGCCGGAAACGCATCCGACGTCATCGGTCCGGACCATTGACCGCGGCCCTTCATCCCGGGACTCTGTATCGCGCCACCGGACGTGTCACTGAACATAGTGCATGCATGTGAACGGCCTCTGACCATGGCCGCTGTCTGCCCTCTGAGAACCCCCACCCTCAGGAAAGCGGGTATGCGCACATGAACAAAACCCTGCCCACGACCCCTCGCACGGCCCTTCCGCACCCGAAGACATCGGATGAAAAGGTCTGGCGAAGCCCCGGGTACCAGATCGTGGAGACCGCCCTCGAAGTGACCGCCTACGCGCTCGCCGACCGCCGCGCACCCGAGCCGCCCCCGGCCTCATGAGCGCGACCGTCCCGCGTGTCCAGGACGCCTGGAACGTCCCCCGTACCGATGTCCCCGGCGCCGTCCCGCCCGTCGGCGCCGTCTGGTCGGCCGCAGAGTTCACCGAACGGCTGCGCGCCGTCACCGCGGCCCGCTACCACGACCGGCACCCCTTCAACCTGCGGATGCACCGCGGCGAGCTGACCCCCGCCGAGCTGCGCCGCTGGATCGCCGCACGCTTCCACTACCAGCGGCACATCCCCGTCAAGGACGCCCTGATCCTCGCGGGGCTCGGCCGGCCCGAGCAGCGCCGCCTGTGGCTGCGCCGTATCCGCGACCACGACGGCACCGGGGACGGGGGCCCCGGGAGCGAGGGCGGCATCGAGCGCTGGCTGCGGCTCGGCGAGGCGGCCGGCCTCGGCCGCGAGGAGTTGTGGGACGCCTCCCGGGTGCCACCCGGGGTGCGGTTCGCGGTCGAGGCCTACGTCACCTTCTGCCGGCTGCGCCCCACGCTGGACGCCGTCGCCGCCTCCCTGACCGAGCTGTCCGCACCGGACTTGATGCGCACCCGCATCGCCGCCTTCGAACGCCACTACCCGTGGATCGACCCGGCCGGTCTCGCCTACTTCCGCACCCGTGTCGCCCAGGGCGCCCGTGACGGGGAGGAGGCCCTCGCCCTGGTCCTCGCCACCGCCCGCACCCGTGAGCAGCAGGAACGGGCGGTGGCCGCGCTCACCTTCAAGTGCGAGGTGCTGTGGGCGCTGCTGGACGCGGTGGACGGGAGCACCTCGTGAGCTCCTCGCGCCCCGTAGCCCGCCTGTCGCCTCCCGTAGCCCGCCAGCCGCTTCCCGCGGCCCGTCGGCACCCGACCGCCTGGCGTCCCGCCATCGCCCGGGGCGTCCTGCTGCGGCACGACCCCGTGCGGGACACGGACCTGTTGCTGCTGCCGGAACGGGTGGTCGTCCTGCACGGCCGCGCGGGCACCGTCCTGCGGCGGTGCGACGGCAGCCGGACCGTGGCCGGCATCGTCGCCGAGCTGTCCGCGGAGTATCCCGGCGCACCCGTCGCCGTCGAAGTGCCGCACTTCCTGGCCGGGTTGCGGAAGGAGGGCTGGCTGACATGACGACCGTCGCTCCACCGTGGGCCCTGCTCGCCGAGCTCACCCACGCCTGCCCGCTGCGCTGCGGGTATTGTTCCAACCCCGTCGAACTGGTTGGTCGGTCAGCAGAGCTGACCACGGAGCAGTGGGCCGGGGTGTTCCGGCAGGCGGGTGCCCTCGGGGTCGTCCACACCCATCTGTCCGGCGGCGAGCCGCTGCTGCGCCGCGACCTGCCCGAACTGGTGGCAGCCGCCGATGCGGCGGGCCTGTACACCCAGCTCGTCACCAGCGGGGTGGGCCTGGGCGAGCGGCGGCTGGCCGGGCTGGCCGAGTCCGGGCTGCGCAGTGTGCAGCTGTCCGTGCAGCACGCGGTCCCCGCCGTCGCCGAACGCATCGCGGGCGTCAGGTCGTTCGCGGCGAAGGAGCGTGCGGCCCGGCTGGTCCGCGAGGCGGGACTGCCTCTCGGGCTCAACGCCGTCCTGCACCGCGTCAACATCGAGGCCCTGGACGCGCTGATCCGGCTCGCCGTGGACTGGGGCGCGGACCGGCTCGAACTGGCCCACACCCAGTACCACGGCTGGGCGCTGCGCAACCGGACCGCCCTGCTGCCGACGCCCGGCCAGGTCGAACGAGCCCGCTCGACCGTCGCCCGCTGGCGCGAACGACTGGGCGACTCCCTGGAGTTGGTGTGGGTTGCCCCCGATATGAACGAGCAACTGCGAGGTGCGTAGTGTCATGAGCACGATCAGGAGAGGGCTGCGCCTGCGAGACCGTCGAGGACGGTTCCCTGCAGAACACCTACCTCCTGCGCACCAACCTCCGCGGCTGCCAACTCGTCTGAGGAGCCGTCCCATGCGTTCCAGCCCCCCGCACGGCAGAGGTGCGGCGGCGATCGTCCTGTTCGTCGTCGCCGTCGTCCTCGGCCTCACCCACCCCGCCGCCCTCGCGGCCCCCGGGCAAGCGCCCCGCGCCGCCGTCTTCGACGTACGCGACTACGGCGCCAAGGGCGACGGTTCCACCAACGACACGCCCGCCGTCAACAAGGCCGTCACCGCCGCGAGTTCGGCCGGCGGCGGCACCGTCCGCTTCCCGGCCGGCACCTACAAGTCCAAGAACACCATCCACATGAAGAGCAACGTGACGCTCCAGGTCGACACGGGCGCCACGATCCAGGGTTCCTCGGCGGACACCTACGACGCGCCCGAGTCCAACCCGTACGACAAGTACCAGGACTACGGGCACAGCCACTTCCACAACGCGATGATCTACGGCGACAAGCTCACGAACATCGGCTTCGTCGGCGGCGGGGTCATCGACGGCGCCGGCAACCTGATCACCGGCAACCCGAAGCCGGGCGAGGCCGACAAGATCCTCGCGCTGACCCGCTGCGACGGACTGCGGATCGGCGACGGCCTCACCCTGCGCCGGGGCGGCCACTTCGCCGCCCTCGTCAACGGCTGCAGGAACGTGACGTCGGACCACCTGACCATCGACACCGCGAGCGACCGCGACGGCTGGAACATCATCTCCACCACCGACGTCACGGTCACCGACGCGCACATCAGGGCGAACGACGACGCGCTCGTCTTCAAGAGCGACTACGCCCTCGGCGCCAAGCTCCCCAGCGGCCATGTCCGGGTGAGCGATTCGTACCTCTCGGCACGGTGCTGCAACGCCCTGATGTTCGGCTCCGAGACGTGCGGCGACTTCTCGGACTACCGGTTCGAGAAGATCCGCATCGAGGGCGCCGACAAGTCCGGCCTCGGCATGGTGTCCATGGACGGCGCGAAGATCTCCGACGTCCACTACCGCGACATCACCATGACGGACGTCCACTCACCGATCATGCAGAAGATCGGCACACGCAAGCGCTGCGGCAACAGCCCGGGTGTCGGCTCGATCAGCGACGTGACGTACGACGACATCACGGCCACCGGCGACAGCCCGTCCTTCAGCCCGACCCTGTGGGGCGAGATTGGCCACCGGATCAGCGGCATCACCTTCAACCACGTCGACATCACCGTGCCCGGCGGCAACGGCACCATGTCCACCGCGGTGCCGGGCAACGACCCGAACGACTACAACCCCAAGAGCATCGGGACCCGGCCGGCCTACGGCTGGTACCTGCACAACGCCGACCACGTGCGGTTCACCGACAGCTCCGTGAAGTTCGCCGCCGACGACGGCCGTCCCGCCGTCGTCGCCAACGCGGCGAGCGACATCCGCTTCGCCCGCTTCACCGCCCAGCGCGGCGCCGCCTCCCCGCACGACGCCGGCTTCCAGAACGTCACCGGCTACTGCCTGACGGACAGCCGCACCACCTCCGGCGGCACCCTGCGGATCGCATCCACCGGGTCCACCGAGAACTGCGGTGCGCCGGCCAGGCCCCTGGACCTGGAGAACCCCCGCCAGGACTTCCTCCGGGCCTCGGTCGGCGGCCTCTTCCTGCACTGGGGCCTGCGCACCGCCCCCGCCCACACCAGCTGCAGTGCCTGGGAGAACGACGTCACCAGCGGCGGCTGGACGCCGGAGTACTGGGTGAACGAAGCCCGCAAACTGCACACGCAGTACCTCGTCCTGGCCACGTTCCACAGCCGGCTGGGCTACGCCCGCCCCTGGCCGTCGAAGATCCCCGGCTCCTGCTCCACCGAGCGGGACTTCCTCGGCGAGCTGATCACGGCCGCCAAGGCCAAGGGCATGAAGGTCATCCTCTACATGACCGACGACCCCCAGTGGCACGCCGAGGGCGGCCACGAGTGGCTCGACTCGGCCGCCTACTCCGCCTACCGGGGCAAGAACGTCGACCTGACCACCCGCGACGGCTTCGGGCAGTTCAGCTACGACAACTTCTTCGAGGTCATGGACCGCTATCCCGACCTCGGCGGCTTCTGGATCGACAACGACAACGCGTACTGGGAGAGCCACAACCTCTACGCGCAGATCTATCAGAAGCGCCCGAACTACACGCTCAGCAACAACAACGAAGACACGGCGATCATGGACATGGTCAGCAACGAGCAGAAGACGGGGATGACGCCCGCCTACGACTACCCCCAGGCCGTCTACACGGCCCAACCCCGTCTGACCGAGGCCGACTTCAAGCTCCCCTCGACCGGTGCCTGGTGGTACGACGGCTCCAACCCGTCGGTCGACCGTATGCTCACCCTCGGCCGCCTCGTCACCGACGCCGGTTCCTCGGTCAAGGCACTGATGGCCGAGACCGCCCAGGTCAACGGCAAGTTCCCGGCCGACCAGGCCGCCTTCAACAACTTCGCGAACACCTATCTCGACCCCATCTGGGAGTCCCTGCACGGCACCGAGGGCGGCGGCTACATGTACGGCGGCCTCAAGCCGGGCTTCTGGAACGACGGGGCGCACGGCGTGACCACGATCAGCAAGACGGATCCGAACCGCCATTACATCCATGTCCTGACCCCGCCCAGTACCAGAACTCTGCGCATCCGCGACAACGGCTGTCGCATCGCGTCCGTCATCAACCTCCGCACCGGAAAGGCGGTTTCCTGGTCGCAGTCCGGCGGCGTGCTCACGCTGACCGGGCTCGGCGACTGGGACCCGTACGACACCGTCTTCAAGGTCACCAGCGCCGGCCGCCAGGGCATCCTCACCGGTGTCAGGGTGACCGCGAGCGCCTCGGCGAGCGGTCACACCGGGGCGGCCGCCGGTGACGGCGACTACCTCACCTACTGGGACAACGACAAGACGCTGCCCGTCAGCCTCACCTTCGACCTCGGCTCGGCCAAGAAGGTCCAGTACATCGGCCTCAACCAGCGCGAGGACTCCGTCGCCTACGCCCGCTCGGACACCGAGCAGTCGGCACGGATCAAGGACTACAAGGTGTACCTCAGCAACGACGGCTCGACCTGGGGGAGCGCGGTCAAGACCGGTCGGCTGCCGAGTCGCCGTGGAATCCAGGGCATCGACCTCACCGCGGCCGACGCCCGCTACGTCCGCCTGGAGGCCGACACCACCTGGGCGGCCTCCTCCGACTCCACCCGCTACAAGCGGCTGCGGATCGACGAGGCGTGGATCGGCACCGCGTACGCGACACCATCGGCCTTCACCACCGAGTCGGACAACGGCCACTCCCTGCGCCCCGCCATGGGCTGGAGCAGCGGGAGCTTCGTGCGCCGCCGGCCGGCCGAGTCGAAGATCAGGGCCCAGGCCGACGCGCCCGACTGGTCGGTCAACCGCGACCGCCCCTGCGGCTCAGGCACCGGCGGCGACTCCTGCAGCGGCGTGACACAGCAGCCGTACGACCACCCGAAGGTCTTCGCCCAGTACACGGGCTGAGGGGAACACCCATGAATCTCAAGAGAGTTCTGCCCTACGGACTGGCCGCGGCCCTCGCGCTGCCCCTCGCCGGTCTGAGCCAGGGCACCGCCCTCGCGGCCACCGACTACCAGGCCGAGGACGCCCGGATCTCCCAGGGCGCCGTGGCCACCAACCACACCGGCTACACGGGCACCGGCTTCGTCGACTACACCAACATCAAGGGCTCCTACGTGGAGTTCACGGTGAACGCGGCCGCCGCCGGCACCGCGGCGGTCACCCTCCGCTACGCCAACGGCACCTCCACCGACCGCCCGATGGACATCTCTGTCGGCGGCACGGTCGCCGCGCCCGCGGTGTCCTTCCCCGCCACGGCCGACTGGAACACCTGGGCCACCAGGACCGTCAACGTGCCGCTCACCGCCGGGTCCAACACGATCCGCGCGGTGGCCACCACCGCCGACGGCGGCCCCAACCTGGACCGCATCAGCGTCGGGGCGGCGACCGACACCCAGGCCCCGACCCGCCCCGGCCGGCCCGGCTGTTCCGACATCGGCGAGAGCGGCCTCACCCTCGGCTGGGGCGCGTCCACCGACAACGTGGGCGTGGCGGCGTACGACATCTACGAGCACGGCAACAAGATCAGCGAGACGCCCGGGAGTTCGACCAGCAAGGCGCTGACCGGGCTCACCCCCGACACCACCTACAACCTCACCGTCGTCGCCCGGGACGCGGCCGGCAACACCTCGCAGGCCAGCCCCGTCGTCGACTGCACGACGAAGTCCAGCTCCGACACCACACCGCCGACCGCACCCGGCACCCTGTCCGCAGCCGACGTCACGGCGAACACGGCCGACCTCGGCTGGGGCGGGTCGACGGACGACCGCGCCGTCGTCGCCTACGACGTACGCAGCGACACGACCGTCTACAAGACCGTCACCAGCGGTACCTCGACCACCCTCACCGGTCTCGCCTGCAACAGCCCGTACTCCCTGAACGTCGTCGCCCGGGACGCGGCCGGGAACGTCTCGCAGCCGAGCAACACCGTCACCTTCACCACCAAGGCCTGCGCCACCGACGGCGGTGTCCCGTCCTCCGTCGCCACGCTGTCGACGGGCTGGACGATCCCGTGGGGCACCTACTGGATGCCCGACGGCAAGACCGCGCTGGTCACCGAGCGGGACGACTTCCGGGTCTGGAAGGTCACCAAGGACGGGGCGAGGACCCAGGTGGGCACCGTCCCCGACGCCGTCACCACCAACGGCGAGGGCGGGCTGCTCGGGGTCGCCGTCGACCCCAAGTGGGACACCGACCACTACGTCTACTTCATGCACACCGCGTCCGAGGGCAACCGCGTCGTCCGCATGACGTACGACGGCACCAGGCTCGCCGACTACAGGGTGCTGCTCCAGGGCATCAAGAAGAACCGGTACCACAACGGCGGCCGCCTCGCCTTCGGCCCGGACGGCTATCTGTACGTCTCCACCGGCGAGGCCCAGACGCCCGACCTCGCGCAGGACAAGAACTCCCTCAACGGCAAGATCCTGCGCATGACGACCGACGGCAGGCCCGCCCCCGGCAACCCCTTCGGCAACTACGTCTACTCCCTGGGCCACCGCAATCCGCAGGGCCTCGCCTTCGACCGCAACGGGCGCCTGTGGGAGGCCGAGTTCGGCAACAGCTCCAAGGACGAGCTGAACCTCATCAAGCCCGGCGCCAACTACGGCTGGCCGACCTGCGAAGGCAACTGCTCCGTCGCCGGCATGACCAACCCCAGGGCCACCTGGAACGTCTCCGAGGCCTCGCCCAGCGGCATCGCCATAGTCCGCAACGTCATCTACATGGCGTCCCTGCGCGGCGAACGGCTGTGGCGCATCCCGATCAGCGGGGACACCGAGAAGGTCGGCACCCCGACCGCCTACTACGTCGGGACCTACGGCCGGCTGCGCACCGTCACCAAGGTGCCCGGCGCCGACCAGCTGTGGCTGTCCACCACCAACTGCGACAACAACGGAGGAGCGGCGGACGGATCCGACAGGATCTTCAAGGTGACGATCAGCTGACGGGGGGTCAGGCCCGGTAGAGGGCCTCGACCTCGCTCTCGTACGCCTTCTCGATCGCCTTCCGCTTCAACTTCAACGACGGCGTCAGCAGGCCGTGTTCCTCGGTGAACGGCTGCGCCAGGATGCGGAAGGTACGGATGGACTCGGCCTTCGAGACGAGGGTGTTGGCGGCGACCACCGCCCGTCGCACCTCCGTCTCCAGGTCCGGGTCCCGCACCAGCTGCGCGGGCGTCAGCTTCGGCTTGTTGCGCATCTGCAGCCAGTGCTCCACGGCCTCCTGGTCGAGGGTGACCAGGGCGGCGATGTAGGGGCGGTCGTTGCCGACGACGATGCACTGGTTGACCAGCGGATGGTCGCGGACCCGCTCCTCCAGGACACCGGGGGAGACGCTCTTGCCGCCGGAGGTCACCAGGATCTCCTTCTTGCGGCCGGTGATGGTCAGATAGCCGTCCTCGTCGAGGGAGCCGAGGTCGCCGGTGGCGAGCCAGCCGTCGTGCAGGGTCTCGTCGGTGGCCTTCTGGTTGTTGAGGTAGCCCTGGAAGACGTTGCCGCCGTGCAGCCAGATCTCCCCGTCGTCCGCGATGTGCACGGTGACGCCCGGGACGGCCTGGCCGACGGTGCCGTAGCGGGTGCGGTCGGGCGGGTTCGCGGTCGCCGCCGCCGTCGACTCGGTCAGGCCGTAGCCCTCGTAGATCTGCACGCCCGCGCCCGCGAAGAACAGCCCGAGCCGGCGGTCCATCGCCGATCCGCCGGACATCGCGTTCCGGATCCGCCCGCCCATCGCCGCGCGGACCTTCGCGTACACGAGCTTGTCGAACAGCTGGTGCTGCATCCTGAGGGCCGCCGACGGGCCCGGACCGGTGCCCCAGGCCTTGGCCTCGGCGGCGTCGGCGTACTTCACGGCGATCTCGACCGCCTTCTCGAACGGCCCCGCCTTGCCGTCCTTCTCCGCCTTGCGCCGGGCCGCGTTGAACACCTTCTCGAAGATGTACGGCACCGCGAGGATGAACGTCGGCCGGAACGCGGCCAGGTCCGGCAGCAGCGCGGCCGCGTGCAGCTGCGGCTGGTGCCCGAAACGGACCCGGCCACGGATCGCCGCGACCTCCACCATCCGCCCGAAGACGTGCGCCAGCGGCAGGAACAGCAGCGTGGAGGCCTCGTCGCCCTTCTTGGAGTGGAACACCGGCTCCCAGCGCCCGATCATGGTGTCCGCCTCGTACATGAAGTTCCCGTGCGAGAGCACACAGCCCTTGGGCCGGCCGGTCGTGCCCGAGGTGTAGATGATCGTGGCGACCGAGTCCGGGGTGACCGCCTGCCGGTGCCGGTGCACCACCTCGTCGTCCAGATGCGCGCCGGCGTCGTACAGCTCCTGCACACAGCCCGCGTCCAGCTGCCACAGCTCCCGCAGCCGCGGGAGCCGGTCGATGACCGTGGCGATGGTCATCGCGTGGTCCTCGTGCTCCACGATCGCCGCCGACACCTCGGCGTCGTACAGCATCCAGAAGCACTGCTCGGCCGAGGACGTCGGGTAGATCGGGACCACCTGGGCGCCGATCGTCCACAGCGCGAAGTCGAACAGGGTCCACTCGTAGCGGGTGCGGGACATGATCGCGACCCGGTCGCCGAACCGGACGCCACGGGCGAGGAGCCCCTTGGCCAGGGCGAGGACCTCGTCGCGGAACTCGGCGGAGGTCACGTCCCGCCATTGGCCCGACTCGTCCTTGCGGCCCAGCGCGATGTGCAGGGGGTCCGTCCGGGCATGCTCGAAGACGACATCGGCCAGGCCGCCCACCGGCGGCGCCGACGCCAACGGAGGGGTGGTGAACTCGCGCAAACCCTCGCTCCCCGTTCCTATGACGCTCCGCACAGCGCCGTGAAAGCTACCCCACCCACAGTCGGGGCGGGAGGGGGTACGAAATCGACCAATGCTCACCATCGGCCTGGGCAGTGCCCGGAAAATACACTCACATGCGGAAGGGTCGGACAGAATACTTACGGTTCAGTAAGTTTCGGTGCCGTAATCTCCACCGAATCTGTACGACCCGATTACGGCCCGACGGCAGCCTCCTCAGGACTCAGGCGCGCGGCGCCTTCGTCTTCTCTGTTCAGCGTCGTGGCGGCCGATTCCGTCACTCCGGTCCGCTGCGCGCCGGGTGCCCTGACCAGGACCAGGACCAGGACCAGCGCTTCCGCTGCCGCGCCGTGCGGGAGCGTGCCGGTCGTCCGGGCGGTCGGGACGGTGCCGAACACCGCGACCCCCGGCGCGTACCCCAGCTGCCGGACGGTGTTCACCGCACCGGCCGCCGTGCCGGCCCGCTCCTCAGTGCCCGCCGCGCTGACCCCGGTGCAGCCGGTCCCCGCCCGTCAGGACCGCCGCCGCCAGCGCGTTCGCCGCGGCCTCGGCCGCGCCGCGCCGCCGGCCGTGCACGAGGACGAAGTCCACCTTGCCCAGCTCCGGCAGGCCCGAACGGTCCGCTACCCGGAACAGCCCCGGCGGGATCAGCCGCCGCGAGTGGGCCATGACGCCGAGCCCCGCGCGGGCGGCGGCGATCAGGCCGTTGAGGCTGCCGCTGGTGCACGCGATCCGCCAGCCGCGCCCCTGCTCCTCCAACGCCTCCAGAGCGCGGGCGCGGGTGATGCCGGGCGGCGGATAGACGATCAGCGGGACCGGCCGGTCGGGCTCCAGGCGGACGTGTTCGGAGCCGATCCACACCAGGTCGTCGCGCCACACCAGCTCGCCACGCGGATCCTGCGGGCGCCGCTTGGCCAGCACCAGGTCGAGCTTCCCCGCCGCCAGCTGCTCGTGCAGGGTGCCGGACAGCTCCACCGTCAGCTCCAGGTCGACCTCCGGGTGATCGTGGCGGAAGCCCTCCAGGATCTCCGGCAGCCGGGTGAGGACGAAGTCCTCCGAGGCGCCGAAGCGCAGCCGGCCCCGCACCCGGGTGCCGGTGAAGAACGCCGTCGCCTGTTCGTGCACCTCCAGCAGCCGGCGGGCGAAGCCCAGCATCGCCTCGCCGTCCTCGGTCAGCTCCACGGAGTGGGTGTCCCGGGAGAACAGCTGCCGGCCGGTGGCCTCCTCCAGCCGGCGCACATGCTGGCTGACCGTGGACTGGCGCAGCCCGAGCCGCCGGGCGGCCTGCGTGAAGCTGAGCGTCTGCGCCACCGCCAGGAACGTGCGCAGCTGGGTGGGGTCGTACACGACGGCAGCGTACCGCCGGTCATCACGGAATGCGATGACAGTAAGAGTGGTATGTGGGATTCCCGATCGGTGCCCGGGAGAGGACGATGGAGAGGGGCCCTCCGGGCTCCTGTACGCACGTGACGAACTGCAAGTGGAGCGCCGTGAAACGCCTGCGCTGGCCGAGCTGGATGCCGATCGACCCGTACATCGTGCTGTTGCTCGGCACGGTGGGCCTCGCGGCGCTCTTCCCGGCCCGGGGCACCGGCGCCGACGTGGCCTCCGGGGCGTCCACGGCCGCGATCGCCTTCCTCTTCTTCCTCTACGGCGCCCGGCTCTCCACCCGTGAGGCGTTGGACGGTCTGAGGCACTGGCGGCTCCACGTCACCGTCCTGGCCTGCACCTTCGTCATCTTCCCGGTGCTCGGTGTCGCCGCCCGCGGCCTGGTGCCGGTGGTACTGACCCAGCCGTTGTACCAGGGTCTGCTGTTCCTCACCCTGGTGCCGTCCACGATCCAGTCGTCGATCGCGTTCACCTCGATCGCACGCGGAAACGTGCCTGCCGCCATCTGCGCGGGCTCGTTCTCCTCGCTGGTCGGCATCCTCGTCACCCCGCTGCTGGCGGCCGGGCTGCTGGGCAACGACGGCGGCGGGTTCTCCGCGGACTCCGTGGTGAAGATCGTGCTCCAGCTGCTGGTGCCGTTCCTCGCCGGGCAGGTGATGCGTCCCTGGATCGGCGGTTTCGTCGCCCGGCACAAAAAGGTCCTCGGCCTGGTCGACCGCGGCTCGATCCTGCTGGTCGTCTACACCGCGTTCAGCGAGGGTATGACCCGGGGCATCTGGCACCAGGTCAGCCCCGTCCGGCTGGCCGCGCTGCTCGGCGTCGAGGCTGCCCTGCTGGCCGTCATGCTGGGCCTGACCTGGTACGGCGGCCGGGCGCTCGGCTTCGGCCGGGAGGACCGGATCGCCATCCAGTTCGCCGGGTCGAAGAAGTCCCTCGCCTCCGGACTGCCGATGGCGAGTGTCCTGTTCGGCGCTCACGCCTCCCTGGCCGTGCTGCCGCTGATGCTCTTCCACCAGATGCAGCTGATGGTGTGCGCGGTCATCGCCAAGCGGCGCTCCCACGACCTGGAGGAGCCCACCCAGGAGTCAGGCGTCCCCTCCGCTCACGTGATCGAGGGGCAGCCACAGCACCGTGTCCTTCGGTGACCGCAGCACCTTCGGGTCGGACAGCTCCTCGTCGGTCAGGGCGCGGTCCCAGACGTGGACCTCGTCGATCGCTCCGGTGAAGAAGGCCCGGCTGTCCATGCGCTGGCCGATGTGCACGCCGAAGGGCGAGTTGCGGCTGACCGAACCCGGCACATCGGCGACGGTGGACCGCACACCGTCGACGGACAGCGACAGCCGGCCTGCGCCGCGCCTGAGGACGGCGTGGTGCCACTGGCCGTCGTTGTACGCGGTGTCCGTGCGCACGAAGGCGGTCTGCGGAGCGGCCGCACCGTTCCGTACCGTGATCAGCCCCTGCACACGGTGGTTCGCCGGCTCGCCGCGCATCCACACCTGCGGCTGAGTGGTGCCGATGCCACCCATCCAGAGCAGCGGCTGCTCGCCGGTCGTGGCCGTGTACCGGAACCACAGGGACGCCGTGAAGTCCCCGGAGCCGAGCGGAAGCTCGGGGCGGTACTGCAGGCGTACGGCGTCGTCGGCGCCGTCGAACTCCAGCGCCCCGTCGAACACGCCGTCGGTCTCCTCGGCGTCGCCGAGCACCACGGCCGGGCGGGCGTGCGGGGCGAGGTCGGCGGTGTGCGGGCCGGGGCCGCGGCGCGGGGCGAGCCAGTCGTCGGTGAAGCGGGCGAAGCGGATCTCGTCGCGCGCGTCGACCGCCCCGCCCTCGTACATCAGGCCCACCGTGTCGTGGTCGACGCGCACCAGGTCGGAGTAGCCGGACCAGTCCGTGGTGACGACCGTGCCGCGGTCCACGCTGTCCCAGGTGCGGCCGCCGTCGTAGGAGGAGCGGATCATCATCGTGCGGCGCCGGTCGGGGTCGGCGGGGCACGACAGCAGGATGCGGTCGCCCACGCGCAGCATCGAGCCCTGCACCTGAGGGGTGTAGAGGTCCGGGAGGTCGCGGAAGGGCGCGGCGAAGCTGCCGCCGCCGTCCCGGCTGACGGCCTGGGTGCGGTGGCCGAGGTCGGTACCGTCCTGCTCCCGGCCGCTGACCAGGACCGAGCCGTCCGTGCGTTCGGCGAGGGTGAGTTCGGAGGGCTTCTGCCGGAAGGTGCCGTCGGCGGCGATCGGCCAGGTGTCGGTGGCGCCGATCCGCCAGTGGCCGCCGTGGTCGTCGCTGACGATGAGCGCGGCGTGGTTGGCGCTGACCCGGCTGCCGTCCCACGTCTCGGTGTTGACGCCGAAGACCAGCCGGCCGGCGTACCGGCCGTGGGTGAGCTGAATGCCGTGCACGGGGCCGGTCGCGTACCAGGAGTTCCAGTCGGCGGGCAGGATCTCGGGGCTGAGATCGCGCGGCTCGGACCAGGTCTCTCCGTCGTCGTCGCTGTACTGCAGATGCGGGCTGCGGTCACAGGGCACCGGGCAACTTGCGCTGTCCGTACGGCCGGTGTTGTACGTCTCGGCGAGCCAGATCCGGCCGGTGTCGCGGTCCACGATCGGCGCCGGGTTGCCGTGGGTGTCGCCCGCGCCCTCGTTGACCACCTGCAGCGGGCCCCAGGTGCGGCCGCCGTCGGTGGAGCGCTTGACCACGAGGTCGATGTCGGCCGCGTCCCCGCAGTTGAGGACCCGGCCCTCGGCGAAGGCCAGCAGCGTGCCCTCGGTCGTCCGCACGATCGCCGGTATCCGGAAGCAGGCGTAACCGGGGTCCTGCGACGCCTTGAAGAGGATCTGCTGCTCGAACTCGGGTGAGCCGGTGATGGGTTGGGCGTGCGCCGGGTGCGGCAGCACCAGCAGAGCGGCCGCCGTGAGGGCGGCGGCCAGGCAGTTTCTCAGACGGGTGCGGATTCCTGACGGCATGGCGCGACCTGCCCTTCACGCGTCGAGACATGTGGACATCCGGACATCCGACGTCCAACATGCGTGTATCAGACGGTAGTTGGGGCCTCCGGCGCCTCACAAGAAGCGTGCAGCTACTTCGGAGGGCTCACGGGCGCAGCACCACCTTGCCGAGGTTGCTCCGTGACTCGATCGCCTCGTGCGCCCTCCCCGCGTCCTCCAGCGTGAACTCGCCGTGCACGGCGGGCTTCAGGGCGCCGTCGGTGAACAGCCGCCACAGCTCCCGCCGCCACCGCTCGTACAGCTCCGGCCGGCCGCGGGCGATCAGCGCCACCTGGAAGCCGATCACCGACTTGGCGCCGACCAGCAGGTCGTACGCCTGGATCGTGCCGCCGCCCGAGCTGTAGGCGACCAGCCGGCCGTGCGGGGCGAGGGCGGCGAGGGCGGGGGCGAGCAGATCGCCGCCGACCGCGTCCAGGACGCAGTCGACGGGCTCTCCCCAGCTGTCGTCGCCGTACCGCACACAGCCGTCCGCGCCCAGCGAGCGGACGAAGTCCGCCTTGGCCGGATCGGAGACGGCGCCCACCACCCGGCCCGCACCCCGCGCCCGCGCCAGCTGCACCGCGAGCTGCCCGACCCCGCTCGCCGCGGCCGTGACCAGCACCGCCTCGCCCCGCACGAGGCGCGCCGCCTCCAGCGCGCCGAGTGCCACCAGCCCGCTGCGCACCAGCGCGACCGCGTCGACGGAGGTGGCGCCGTCGGGTACGGGGGAGGCCATGGCCTCGTGCAGCAGGGCGAAGTCGGCGTACCCGTGGCCGAAGCACAGTCCGGTGACCCGGTCGCCGGTGCGGAAGCGGGTCACGCCCTCGCCGACGGCCACCACCTCGCCGGCGATCTCGCCGCCCAGCGGGATCGGTTCGGCGGCCTCGGTGACCTTGCGGACGACGGGCAGGGTGACGCCGACCGCCTCGCAGCGCACCAGCAGCTCACCCACGCCGGGCTCGGGGACGGGTGCCTCCTCCAGGAACAGGGGGCCGCCGGTGGACTCGTACCGGACGCGACGCATCGCAACCTCCAGGGGCGGGGGTGGTCGTTGGGGACACCAATGAATTCATTGGGAGCCCCAACGGTAGCGATGGATCGTTGGGAAGTCCAATGATTCTTCGGTAGGCTGCGCACATGGCCGAAGCACCCCTCCCTGCCATCCGCGCCCTGCCCAGCTGGCTCCTCGGCCGGGCCGCCGCCCGCGGGCGCTCCCTGGTCGCCGACGCCCTCGCGGCCGAGGGCATGAAGATGTGGCACCACGTGGTGCTCTCCGCCGTCCGCGACCTCGCCCCCGTCGCCCAGGCCGACCTCGGCCGTAGCGTGGGCCTCGACCCCAAGGACCTGGTCGGCGTCCTCAACGACCTGCAGTCCGCCGGCCTCGTCGTCCGCGCCCCCGACCCCAAGGACCGGCGCAAGAACGCCGTGTCCCTCACCGACGACGGCGCCCGCCTGCTCGCCCGCTGTGAGAAGGCCGCCCGCGAGGCCAACGACGAACTGCTCGCCCCGCTGTCGTCGGCCGAACGCGGTCAGTTCATGGGCCTGTTGATCCGGATTTCCGGCACGGACGGCTGATGGGGGCTAACGTTCCGTCATGACCGCAGCTCGAGTGCTCGATCCGCAGCGCACCGCCCTCGTCCTCGTCGACCTGATGGACCGTATCGTCGCGCTGCCCCTGGAACCCCGCAAAGGCACCGAAGTGCTCGCCACCGCCGAGGAGTTGGCGGCCGCCTTCCGTGCCGCCGGGTCACTCGTCGTCCTGATCCGGGTCGAACGCCCCGCCGTCGCCGAGCAGCCGCCCGGCAGCGGGCTGGCGGCGGGGCTGTCCGGGGACGGCGACCTGGAGATCGTCAAGCGCACCATCGGCGGCTTCCAGGGCACGGGCCTGGACGAGCGGCTACGCGAACGCGGCATCCGCACGCTGCTGTTCGGCGGCATCGCCACCAACCTCGGTGTCGAGTCAACCGCCCGCGCCGCCGCCGACCTCGGCTACGACCTCGTCTTCGTCGAGGACGCCATGGCCGCGTTCACCGCCGCCGAGCACGAAGCCTCGGTCAAGCTCGACTTCCCGAGGCTCGGCACGGTCGTGACCGCCTCCCAGGTACGCCTCGCGGCCCGCTGATCCCTCACACCAGCAGCCCGCCCCCGTCCACGGTCACCACCGACCCGGTGCTGTAACCGCCGCGCATCAGGTACAGGTACGCCTCCGCCACATCCGCCGGCTCGCCGACCCGCCCCACCGGCAGCGACTCGGCGGACGACCGGAACAGCCCCTCCCGGTCGCCCTCCGGCAGCTCCCGCCACAGCTCCGTACGCACCACCCCCGGCGAGACCACGTTGACCCGAACCGGCGCCAGCTCCAGGGCCAGCGCCCGGGTCAGGGACTCCATCGCCCCGCACAGCGCCGCCGCGGCCGTCGTCCCCGGCATCGGCCGCCGCCCGGCGGTCCCGGTGGTCAGTACCACCGAACCGCCCTCCCGGATCGAGCCGGCGCCGTACTTCACCGCCGTGTACGCACCCCACAGCCGCGTGTCCAGGAACCGCCGCGCCCGCACGAGAGACGCCTCGGCCAGGCTCTCCAGCAGCAGCGACTCACCGGCCGTGTACACCAGGTGGTCGAAACCCCCGATCCTCCCGAAGAAGCCGCGTACCGCCGCCTCGTCCGTGGCGTCCAGTACGTGCCCCTCGGCGCTCCCGGGCAGCCGCTTCGGTGCCGCGTCCACACTCTCCTGCCGACGCGAGGCGACCAGCACCTCGGCGCCCTCCCGCGCCGCGCCCTCGGCGACCGCGAGCCCGATGCCCGACGTACCCCCGATGACGACGACACGCTGTCCCCGCAGATCCATTGTGTTCCTTCCGTATCCGCTCTGGTGCGATCCAGCCTGCGATCGCGTCCACCTCTGCGTCCAAGACCTCTTTCGTCCGTGGCGATACCCTGAAGGCATCGCCACCGGTACGACGGAAGGGGCGGCCATGGACCTGGACCTGCGGAAGGTCCGCTACTTCGTGGCGGTCGCCGAACTGCTGCACTTCGGCCGCGCCGCCGAGCAGCTGCACATCGCCCAGCCCGTCCTCAGCCGCCAGATCCGGGCGCTGGAGAAGGACTTGGGCGCGGAGCTGTTCGTACGCGACAGCCACGGCGTGACGTTGACGTCGGCCGGCCGTCAACTCCTGGATGACGCACGGCATCTGCTCGCGAGTGCGGACGCCGCACGCCGTCGGGTGCGGCGGGCTGCCCGCGGCCCGGGGCGCTTCGTCGTCGGGTTCCGCGCCGGGGTGGTCGTCACCCGCGCGCTGCGGGACTTCGGGGCCGCCCACCCGGACGTCGACGTGCACGCGCGCCGAGTCGAGTGGGACGACCAGGAGGAGCTGATCCTGGACGGCACCGTCGACGTCGCCTACGTACGACGCCCGGTCCGGGACCGGGGACTGAGGCTGCTGCCGCTGTACAGCGAGGCACGCGTGGCGATGCTGCCCGCCGACCACCGGCTCGCCGGCAAGCGGGAGCTGCGCCTCGCCGACCTGGTGGACGAGCCGAGGCTCAGCTACGCCGACCCGGGCCCCGACGAGGTGCCGATCCGCACGATCGAGGAGAAGTTCGAGTGCGTGGCGAGCGGAGCCGGCATCACGCTCGTACCGGAGTCGGTCGCCCTGCAGTACTCCCGCCCGGACATCACGTACGTGCCGGTGTCGGACGCGGAGCCCGACGAGGTGCTCCTGGCCTGGGAGGCGCGCCGACGCTCACCGCTCATCGCCGGGTTCGTCACCGCCGCCCAGGCCCGGGCGGAGACGGCCGGCTGAGGCGGGGCCCCTGCGGCGCAGGGGGCGCTGCTCCCCGCCGGTCGGGGCCCCGCCGCCGTGCCGCGGGGAACCGGTCAGCCCTGGGCGGCCGCGGCCCGCAGGGCGACGCGGTCCTCACCCGCGTACACGTTCATCGAGCTGCCCCGCAGGAAACCCACCAGGGTCAGGCCCGTCTCGGCGGCCAGGTCCACCGCGAGCGACGAGGGCGCCGACACCGCCGCCAGCACCGGGATCCCCGCCATCACGGCCTTCTGCGCCAGCTCGAACGAGGCCCGGCCCGAGACCAGCAGAATCGTCCGCGACAGCGGCAGACCGCCGTTCTGCAGCGCCCGGCCGACCAGCTTGTCGACCGCGTTGTGCCGGCCCACGTCCTCCCGTATGTCCAGCAGCTCCCCGTCCTCGGTGAACAGGGCGGCCGCGTGCAGCCCCCCGGTCCGGTCGAACACCCGCTGGGCCGCCCGCAGCCGGTCGGGGAGGCTCGTCAGCAGCTCGGGGGTGACCCGGACCGGGGGAGTGTCGGCGATCGGCCAGCGCGCGGTCGTCCGTACGGCGTCCAGACTGGCCTTGCCGCACAGCCCGCACGAGGACGAGGTGTAGACGTTCCGTTCCAGGGTGAAGTCGGGCAGGGCGACGTCCGGGGCGGTCCGCACGTCGACCACGTTGTACGTGTTCGAACCGTCCGCAGTCGCCCCGGCGCAGTAAACGATGTTCTGCAGATCGGAGGCGGTGGCCAGGACACCCTCGCTCACCAGGAACCCCGCCGCCAGCGCGAAGTCGTCACCCGGCGTGCGCATGGTGATCGCGAGCGGCTTCCCGTTCAGCCGGATCTCCAGGGGTTCCTCGGCGACGAGTGTGTCCGGCCGGGTCGAGACCGCCCCGTCCCGGATGCGGAGGACCTTGCGTCGTTCCGTGACTCGTCCCATGTCCTGATCAGCCCCGGTTCTGTACGTGCTGGTAGCCGAAACGGCCCTTGATGCAGAGATTGCCGTGGGTCACCGGGTTGTCGAGCGGCGAGGTGACCTTCACGATCTCATTGTCCTGCACGTGGAGCGTGAGGTTGCGGCCCACTCCGCAGTACGCGCACACCGTGGTCGTCTCCGACTGCTTCGACTCGTCCCAGGTACCGGCCGCCCGCATGTCGAACTCCGATCTGAACGACAGCGTCCACGGCTCCACCAGCTTGCGGTACTCCTCGAACCCCGCCCGCGACCGCCGTTCGACGGAGACCCCGACCTGACAGCCCAGCGCCTCGGCCACGGCGAGGGTCTCGCGCATCATCGTCTCGATGACCCGGCGGGTGCCGCCGTGCAGACACATCTGCCGCATCGTGGCGCGGGCCGGCGCGCTGATCGGGTTGAAGGAGATGATGCCGAGCAGCTTGACCCAGATGTCGCCGCGCAGGTCCTGCTCCACCGGGCACTTCAGGCCGCCGGCCTGCATCGCCTCGCTGAAGTCCAGGCAGCGTGCCGAGACGCTGCGGTCGGGCTCACCGACGGAGAACCGGGTGCGCCCTCCAAGCGCCGTACGACGCCCGGCGACCGGAGTTCGGTCGCGGCGTGGACGACGCAACCGACGGCCCGTTCGGGCGCGAGGACGTCGCTGACGGCGCCGCCCGGGTCGACGCTCTCGACGCGGTGGCCGTCGTAGGGGCCGCCGTGCCGGTGGAAGTACCACCACGGGATGCCGTTCTGGGCGGCCACCACCGACGTGCGCTCGTGCAGCAGCGGCGTGATCAGCGGCCCGCACGCGGCGTACGCGTTCGCCCAGAGGGAGGTCCCCGATGCCCAGCGACACTAGCCTGCCTGGCCGCCGGATCCTGATCGGCTTCTCCTGGCTGTGGGTCGGGGCACCCCTCGCCTACGGGGTGTACGAGCTGGTGCAGAAGGTGACACAGCTGTTCACGGGATGAGTGCTCGGGCGTCCGAGCGTCTGAGGGAAGCCGACAACGCGGGCGCCGGATTCCTGTGGCTTCACCTGCCGTCGTACTCGTGAGTCACTGATCAGACTGGTGGATCCCGCTACCCACGGCAACGAGGGGATCCCCCACATGCACGGCTCGCGCATCGCCGCCATCGGTCATTACCAGCCCGCGAAGGTACTCACCAACGAGGACCTCGCGGGCATGGTCGACACCAGTGACGAGTGGATCCGCAGCCGGGTGGGAATCCGGACCCGACACATCGCGGGCCCGGACGAACCGGTCGACGAACTCGCCGCGCACGCGGCCGCCAAGGCCCTGGCCGCCGCGGGGCTCACGGCCCAGGACATCGACCTGGTGCTGGTGGCCACGTCCACCGCGATCGACCGCTCCCCGAACACCGCCGCCCGGGTGGCCGCCCGGCTCGGCGTCCCGCAGCCGGCCGCCATGGACGTCAACGTCGTCTGCGCCGGCTTCACCCACGCGCTGGCCACCGCCGACCACACGGTCCGGGCAGGCGCCGCGACCCGGGCGCTGGTGATCGGCGCCGACAAGATGTCCGAGATCACCGACTGGAGCGACCGCACCACGTGCGTCCTGGTCGGCGACGGGGCCGGGGCGGCCGTGGTCGAGGCGTGCGCACCGGGTCAGGAGCCGGGGATCGGGCCGGTGCTGTGGGGATCGGTGCCGGAGATGGGCAACGCGGTGCGTATCGAGGGCACGCCGCCGCGGTTCGCGCAGGAGGGGCAGAGCGTCTACCGCTGGGCCACCACCCAGCTGCCGCCCATCGCCCGGCGCGCCTGCGAGAAGGCCGGCATCGCACCCGCCGATCTCGCCGCGGTCGTGCTGCACCAGGCCAATCTGCGCATCATCGAGCCGCTCGCGGAGAAGATCGGCGCCGTCAACGCCGTGGTCGCGCGCGACGTCACCGAATCGGGCAACACGTCCGCGGCCAGCATCCCGCTCGCCCTGTCCAAGCTGCTTGAGCAGGGCGCCGTCCGCAGTGGCGACCCGGCTCTGCTGTTCGGCTTCGGCGGCAACCTGTCGTACGCGGGGCAGGTCGTACGGTGCCCGTGACGCCGTCCGCGGGGGCGCACGGGGCTGTGTGACGCGCTCAACTCCCACTTCTTCTGGCTTTTGTGCACCGTAGACTGTAGACGAAAGACAATTCATAGTGGGCAGTCCACCGTGTAGTGCAAACAGCCTGGAGGGGGACCGCGATGTTGCCGACCGGACTGCCGCAGGGAGCCGTACCCAAACTGGAACGGCCCGGCCCGTTGCGCGACCGTGTCTACGAGGCACTGCTGGAGCTGATCACCACCCGCGCCCTGCGGCCCGGCCAGCACCTCGTGGAGAGCGAACTCGCCGGACACCTGGGTGTCTCCCGCCAGCCCGTCCGCGAGGCCCTGCAGCGGCTCAACACCGAGGGCTGGGTCGACCTGCGCCCCGCACAGGGCGCGTTCGTCCACGAGCCCACCCAGGAGGAGGCCGACCAGCTCCTGACGGTCCGCACCCTGCTGGAGGCGGAGGCAGCCCGACTGGCCGCCCAGAACGCCGACAAGGCGGGCATCGACGTCCTGGAGGAGCTGTGCGCCGAGGGTGAGAAGGCGGTCGCGGCCGAGGACGTGGACCGTGCGGTCGCCCTCAACGCCGCCTTCCACGCCAAGGTGATGGAACTGGCGGGCAACACCGTCCTCGCCGAACTGGCCGGCCAGGTCGACCGCCGGGTCCGCTGGTACTACACCCCGGTGGCCCGGCAGCGCGGAAAGCAGTCCTGGATCGAACACCGGGAGCTGATAAGAGCGATCACCGCCCGCGACGAGCAGCGAGCCACCCACCTGATGCGCGAACACACCGAGCACACGCGCCGCTCGTACCACGAACAGAACGCGTCCTGAGCGCAGTCGGCGTCGCGTGCGATAATCCCCGGATGGGACCGATGACGAACGCCGCGCCCGTCACACTCCTGCCCGCGACTGCCGAACTGCGGCCGGTCGTCGAGCAGTTGACCCAGCTGTACCGTCACGACATGTCGGAGTTCCTCGGTCATCTCCCGGCGGCCGACGGGAGGTTCGGGTTCAGCGGCCTGCCGCTGTTCTTCGACGAGCCGGAGCGGGAGGCCCTGTTGATCCAGTACGGCACGGCCCCGGGCGGTTTCGTCCTGACCAGCCCCCTGCCCGAGGGCTCGACCTCGATCTCCGCGTTCTTCGTCGTACGAGCCCTGCGCAGGCGCGGCGTCGGCCGACAGGCCGCTCTCCAGCTCCTGCGCTCCCGCCCGGGAGCGTGGGCCATCGCCTTCCAGAAGGCCAACGGGGGCGCCGCCCGCTTCTGGCGTGGAGTCGCCACCGCCGCCGTGGGCTCCGCCTGGCACGAGGAAACCCGCCCGGTACCTCCTCCGGCGCCCGCCGGCCTGCCGGACGATCATTGGATCTTCCTGGACACGGCGGCCTAGGCGTCGGCCGGTTGCGCGACTGCCGGAGTCGTCCTGCACCGACGTGCCTCCACCGCCAGCATTCCCGTCAACACCGCCACCAGGAGCAGTAGTTCGCCATACGCGGGAAGGCGGGTGCCCGGTACCGCTGTCAGCAGGGCGAGCGGGGCCGCGGTGGCGCGGTAGCGGATCGGGCGGAGAGTCAGGGTGGCGCGGAAGGCCGTGTCGCCGGCCAGGAACAGGGCCACACCGCCCGCCAGGGCCAGCGCCGGGCCCCAGTGCGGGTGTTCGGTGAGGTGGCCGAGGGTCTTCTTCACGCCGGCCGCGAGGTAGGCGATGCCCAGCAGCATGGGCAGGAAGGCGTAGTAGTACGCGTTCATCGCCAGCCGCCACCGCTGCGGTGCCGGTGTGGCATGGAACGCGGCCTCCGCGCCCTCCTCGTCGCGTACGAAGTACGTCCACCACAGCGCGATGGCGAGCGCCAGCGCCAGGAACGCGCCGCCGAACAGGCCCGGCGTGAGCGGCAGATCACCGATGCCGACGCCGATGGAGATCACGGACTCGCCGAAGGCGATGATCAGCAGCAGCCCGTGCCGCTCCACGAAGTGTGCCGGGTCCAGGGTGCCCAACTGCACCCGGAGCGTCGCCGCGCTGCGTCCGTCCCTGCGGCCCGGCCCGTGCTCGGCGACGAACGGGGTCACGAACTGAAGGGCGATCGCCAGCAGCCACAGACCGTCAGCCGCCAGGCCGTCGGTGCCGCCCGCAGCCGTCACGGAGAGGGCGGCCAGCGCGTTCGGGACGCCGTACCAGATGGAGTCCCAGCCGTGGCTGCGTGTGTACAGCGCCGTGTGCACGATCACCACCAGCAGGAAGCCCAGTCCGAAGACCACGCCGGTGTCGTCGAATACCCGCGGGATCGCCAGCGCGCAGATCAGGAACGCGCCCATGCCCAGCATCAGCAGCAGGCGCCGCGACGGGCGGTCGGGCGGCACCTGGTTGGTGAGGTAGGCGTAGGCGCCGTACATCCAGAACAGCACGACCAGGATCAGAGCCACGCGGGCGGCCGTGGCGAACGACAGGTCGTGTGCCAGCAGCACGGTGAGCTGGGTCAGTGTGAAGACGAAGACCAGGTCGAAGAAGAGCTCCAGGCTGGTGACCCGGCGTCCTGGTTCCTCGGTGCCTCTGGGCGCGGGTGCGGTGTGCGTGTCCCTGTCCATGGTGCGCTGCTCCCCCTCCGATGATCGGTGAGCAGATCGTAGAGGGGGAACGCCGGGTGAGCGGGCAGGAGTCGGGCGTCAGGAGGCTGTCCGGGGGCGTGCTGCCGGGACCGTCGTGCCGCCGGTCCGGCCCGGTTGCCGGAGCAGCAGGTCGGGCGACGCCGAGGAACGCGCGGCCGCCTACATCCGCGCGCACGTCACCAAGCCGGTCGTCGGCTACATCGCCGGGTTCACCGCACCCGAGGGCCGGACCATGGGTCACGCGGGCGCCATCGTCTCCGGCTCGACGGGCACGGCCCGGGCGAAGCAGGAGGCGCTGGAGGCGGCCGGCGTCCAGGTGGGCAGGACCCCGAGCGAGACGGCGGCACTCGTCCTCGCGCGGCTGACCGCAGCGCAGTGACTTCACTCATAGTCGGCGCGCGGTGACTGTCGGTTCACCCGGCCCGTCGGTACCTTCTTCGGTCACGGCCGCGGCTCCCGCGCAAGACGTCCGGCGCACGACGGTGCGAGCCGTGCGCCGGACGGCCCCGCACCTCCTGCACCCCCCGCCACCACCCTTCCAAGGAAGCCTCACGGGTCCAAGGAAGGTCCCGCGGCCCTTTCCTCTCGACCGTGCACCGAGAGCGGAGTATCCGAATGGCACCCACCCTCACCCTCAAAGCCGGAACGTCCTGGGCCGAGGCCTGGCAGCGCTGCCTCGCCGCCGCGCCCGAGGCGTTCCGGGACGACCGCGTCCTCAACCTCTGGAACGCCGCCTGGCACGCGGACGGCCGGGCGCTTCCCGCCATCAGCCCGGTCGACGGCACTCCCGTCGCGGGCCCGCCCCGGCTGGACCGGGCCACCGCCCGGCAGGCCGTGCGGGCCTCGCTCGACCAGCACCGCGCCTGGCGGCACATCCCGCCGGCCGAACGCCGGGCCCGGGTCGCCGCCACCCTCGACGCGCTCACGCAACACCGCGAACTCCTCGCGCTGCTGCTCGTCTGGGAGATCGGCAAGCCGTGGCGGCTCGCCCAGGCGGACGTCGACCGGGCCATCGACGGGGTGCGCTGGTACGTGGACGGCATCGAACCGATGATCGCCGGCCGGGCACCGCTGGACGGCCCGGTGTCCAACATCGCGAGCTGGAACTACCCGATGAGCGTCCTCGCCCACACCCTGCTGGTCCAGGCCCTCGCGGGCAACGCGGTCATCGCCAAGACCCCGACCGACGGCGGGGTCGCCTGCCTGACCCTCGCCTGCGCGCTTGCCGCACGCGAGGGGATCCCCGTCACCCTGGTCAGCGGCAGCGGGGGCGAGCTGTCCCAGGCGCTGGTGCGCGCGCCCGAGATCGGCTGCGTCTCCTTCGTCGGCGGCCGCGACACCGGCGCCGCCGTCGCCACGGCCGTCGCCGACCTCGGCAAACGGCACGTACTGGAGCAGGAGGGCCTGAACACCTGGGGCATCTGGAACTACTCGGACTGGGACGCGTTCACCGCACTCGTCCCGAAACTCTTCGACTACGGCAAACAGCGCTGCACGGCCTACCCGCGCTTCGTGGTCCAGCGCGACCTCTTCGACGCGTTCCTCTCGGCGTACCTGCCGGCGGTCCGCAGGGTCAGGGTCGGCCACCCCCTGGCGGTGGAACGGAGCGGTGACCCGTGCCCGGAGCTGGACTTCGGCCCGGTGATCAACGCGGCCAAGGCCAAGGAGCTGCGTGACCAGGTCACCGAGGCCATCGACCGCGGCGCCGTCCCCCTCCACCGCGGCAAGGAGGCCGACGCCCGCTTTCTGCCGGGCCAGGACACCTCGGCCTACGTCCACCCGGTCACCCTGCTCAACCCGCCCCGCTCCTCCCCGCTCCACCAAGCGGAACCCTTCGGCCCGGTCGACACCATCGTCCTGGTCGACACGGAGGCGGAGCTGCTGGCCGCGATGAACGCCTCGAACGGCGCCCTGGTCGCGACGCTCTCCACGGACGACAGGGCCACGTTCGAGAGGCTGGCGCCGCAGATCCGCGCATTCAAGGTCGGCCACGGCACGCCCCGCTCCCGTGGGGACCGCGACGAGCTGTTCGGCGGGTTCGGCGCCTCCTGGCGCGGCGCCTTCGTCGGCGGCGAGCTGCTGGTGCGCGCCGTCACCCGCGGCCCGGCGGGCGAGCGGCTGCCCGGGAACTTCCCCGACTATCAGCTCATGCCCTGACCACCGCGTCCAGCCGCTCCGTGTACGCCCGCTCACTCCGCGTGCATCCCGTCGGCCGGGGCGCACAGTCGCGCCCCGACCCCCGCTCACCGCACGGATATGCAGGTGAAACGCACTCCGAAACCTTGGTATTGTTGTCCATGTCGCCGCGGGGAACAGCCCCCGCAAGGCGGCAGACACCTAGTCCGGGTGGCGGAATGGCAGACGCGCTAGCTTGAGGTGCTAGTGCCCTTTATCGGGCGTGGGGGTTCAAGTCCCCCCTCGGACACTCGTAGTAGTGGTACAGAAGCGAGGGCCTCGACCTGACGGTCGGGGTCCTCGTTGCGTTGCCGCCTGACCCTGGACGAGGACAGCCACGAGGTCTCGCGGGCCGGGGAGTCCATCCACCTCACCGCCACCGAGTTCGAGCTGCTCCGCT